>JAYVGJ010000316.1:0-10061 GCA_043772375.1 Raineyaceae bacterium
ATGTTTTGCAACGCAAATATACACCTTTTGCAATAAAAGTGTGTCATAATATTCTGAATTTCAATTTATTATGACCACTTTCTTAACAACAAATTAAACGTATCAAAGCTAGAGTACAAAAAGGTGGGCATTTTATTCCTGATGATATTGTAAGGCGTAGATACTACAGAAGTTTGCATAATTTTTGGTATAAATACAAAGATTTGGCAGATGACTGGAAAATGTATTATAATGCAAGTGTTGTTATAGAGGCTGTAGCTACAGGTGGTGGCATAGATGATGCGTCTGTTACTAATTGGGAGTATTTTGAAATTTTTAACCAAAATTTAGATAAATATGAAAGAGATTAAAGAAGTCAAAGAATTTGACAATATAGAGAGATACAAATTTTCCGTAAGAATGGACTTAATAGCAAAAAATGCAGTCCGCAGGGCAAAAGAAGAGAACCGCAGACTTGGCGTTCCCAATGTTTTTTCAGAAAATGGGATAATCTATTATGAACTTAACGGAGAAATAACCACAAAAAGCCCTTTTGAAGACGACAAGTAACAAAATCACTTTAAGTAGTTTTTCCAAATCTTTAAAATACTAAAGATTTGGAAAAGCTATTTTTTACATATTAGCAAGTTCAATAATGCGTTCAAATTCTTGTTTGGTAACTGCCGTAACAGATAAACGGCTTTGTTTGACCAAAAGCATTTCCTTTAAAATCTCATCAGCCTTAATAAATGCCAACGTAATAGGTTTTTTGAGCGTTTCTACTGGCACAACGTCCACGCCAACAGAAGCTGATGGTGCAACAGTGAACAAAATAACGCTTTTGAGCGTTTCTACTGGCACAACGTCCACGCCAACCCATTCTATTTTGTCTGTTTCACCAGCCGTATCATCTTTATAGGCTTCTGTAAGCACTTTTGCAACTCCTACAATTTCCTTTCCTTCGTTGCTATGATAAAAAAGTAATAAATCATCTTTTTTCATCAATTTGAGGTTGTTTTTTGCTTGATGACTGCGTACTCCGCTCCAAAAAGTCTGTTTTTCCTGCAAAAAAGTATCCCAAGAATACACAGAAGGCTCTGATTTGATAAGAAAATATTGCATTTTAATAATTGTGAATTATGAATTATGAATTGTAAATTGTGAATTATGAATGAATACAAATATTCATAGTAAAACTGTATTAAAGTCCCCTTTGGGGATTTAGGGGGCATTATTTGGATTTAGGGGCATTATTTTTTGATTAAAACGCACTCCACACGCCTATTTATTTTGCGGTCTTCATACGTGCCATCTATACGTAGGGGCTTACTTGCGCCAAACCATTTGAGTTTGATACGTTTTTTATTGATTTTATTTTTCATAAGATAATTTCTAATCACTTCTACACGACTTTTAGACAAATTCATATTTCCTTGTGCGTTGCCTTCTATGTCTGTGTGTCCTTCCAACTGGATTTCTACGCTGGTATTTTCTTGCATAAATTTAGCCAAATTGTCTAATTCTGGCTTAGAATCAGGCAAAAGCTCCGCTGTAGAAATTTTGAAAAGTACGTTTTTCAAGGCAATAGGTTTGCCTATTTCCACTTCTTTGAAGTTTGTTTCTGTAATTTCTTCTTCTTTTATTACTTCTTTAACGACTTCTTTTACAATTTCTTTCTCGTTAATTTTTTCCTTTGGTTTTTGCTGAAATATCTTAAATTTATGTGGTTCTTCTGCCCATTTGAGCAAAACATTAGTATTGATGTCAAGTTTTATGCTTCCACTTTTAATGGATTCTAGCGGTATTTCTGCTTGCTGTTGTATATCTTTGCCGTTGGCAAGGGCAATAAAAGCATTAAAAGAATAAGCCACACCACGTCCATAACGGTTATATTTATTTATCAAATCACTGTTATAATACTTGTGGAGAAGTTCTTTAAAAGAATTGCGCTGTAGTTTTCGTGCATCAACTTTCAAAGAATGTTCACTTTTTTGTAGAAACGCCTTCAAATCATTGACAAAACATTCATAACGGTAAGTGGGGTCAAGTCCATTATTTTTACCAAAACTATAAATGTTTTTCAGATAATTTTCTTTTTCTGTTTCATATTGTGTAACTAAAACCGCTATTTGAGCATTGTAATCCCTTGTTTTTGTTGTATCTCCTTTATCTGTATCAATAAGAATATTTTTACATATTTTGAGAGATTTTAAAAATTCATTACTAGCTTTTGTAATTTGTGGTTGTTTGTCATTGGGAGGGTATTGCGCCTCATAAAAGGCACGTACAAGCGTTACAAGTTCATTTTTGGCTTGATGATATTGTTCAAAAATAGCTTCTAAATCTCTCAAAGTTGCCCACGCTTGCGTGTGTGGGTCTTTTGGGTCATAATCTCGTTTTTTTGCATATTCAAACAAAAAATCTCTTTTGGTTTGCAAAATAGCTAAAATACTTTTTATTTTGGCATGTTTTTCATTGAGTTTTTGCTGTGCATTTTCACCTTGAAATATTATTTTTTCAAATGTAAGGCTGTTTTTAAGGTTATTTTCGTATATTTTGGCAGGAATAATTTCATAATTATTGTTTTCATTGAGATAATCTTTGTTATAAAAAGAATAAAATTTACAACTTTTTTGCTCATTAGTGCAATAAGTGAGCGTATTATAAAATTCGTTTATCTCTTGTTCTATTCCCCAAAGTGCGTGAATAGTTTCGTTACAATAGTCAATATAACCATTCAAAATGCGTACTCTATTGTTTCTATCCATATTGGCAGGCGTTTTGGAAGGAATTTGAGCAAAAATATTTTCAGAAAAAAACAGAAAAATAAAGATAATAAAAACAAGAGATATTTTTTTCATAAGAATTCAGATTGGAAAAAGTAAAGAATTTGTGCAAATATGTTTTTATAAAATTAAAAACATATTCTTAAAACAATTATAGTCAAAACTTACGTAATATCCTAATAAACATTTCACTAGATAAAAAAACAAAAAATCTCTCAAAAATATTTTTTTGCTATAAAAAAAAATTGCATCTTTGCGTTGTAATCATTCAATATACACGAAATCAATAAAAAAAGCCTAAAAAGCTAACAAAATTAACTAAAATAACCAAAAAGCGGAGGTAATTATCAGCAACGACAATAGACAAAAAAATAATAGAAGTGCAAGACAAGAAGAAACGCACCGTATAAATGAAAAAATAAAGGCACTACAAGTGCGTTTAGTGGGTGAGGAAGTAGAACAAGGCATTTTTGATACCAAAAAAGCTCTTGCAATGGCACAGGAAAAGGGACTAGATTTGGTGGAAATTTCACCCAATGCTGACCCGCCCGTTTGCCGTATTACAGACTTTTCTAAGTTTAAGTACGACCAGAAAAAGAAGCAAAAAGAACTCAAGGCAAAGGCTATGAAAGTAGTAGTGAAAGAAATTCGTTTTGGACCTAATACAGATGACCACGACTTTGATTTTAAGCTAAAACACGCCCAAGAATTTTTGAAAGAAGGTTCTAAAGTGCGTGCTTATGTGCAGTTTGTGGGTAGAAGTATTGTGTTTAAGGAGAGAGGAGAGTTACTTTTACTAAGATTTGCACAAGGTTTGGAAGATTTGGGCAAACTTGACCAAACGCCAAAACTTGAAGGAAAACGTATGGGAATTATGATTACGCCAAAAGTTGTTCCAACAAAAAAATAATTTTATATTAAAAATTATATAGCATATAAATAAAAAATCTACAATGAAAGTTGTAGATTTTTTTGTTTTATAATTACTGATTATCAAGTAGTTACGGTAGATAAATATTTTTTGAGCCAAGTATTCTCTAAAGGCAAAAGCCACTCTTTCTGAAAATCAGCCAAAATATTCACAGAATTATTAAAAAATAGCGTTTTTGCATTTATTTCACCACTTTCTAACGCATTTTTGACATCTTTCAAGGCAAAAGTAATGAATTTTTCTTCTTGGTTATCATTTTGATTTTTTTCCAAAAAAGCAAGTTGCAAACGGTCTAAAAGTTGTATTTTAAACTCATTTTGTAGGTGTTGCAAAAAATGTGTGAGTTTGTCAATAGAGCAACCAGAGGCTTGCGAGGCACTTTCATCAACCACTACAACTAAAAAACGGTCATACTTGATGCAAAAAGAAGCATTTAATGTTGCTTGGTGCGCAGTCCATTGATTTATAAAAAGCGTTGTAGCGTCTTCAAAAGCTATTTTTTCTTCTTTTGTAAGTGTTCTTTCTGCCTGATATACCCAAAGACGTGCGCTCAAAGGCATTTTTTCAAAATTTATATACATCTTGAATTGTAAATTTTAAATTGTGAATGAATACAAAAACCACTAATTGTATTCCGTATTATTCCCCCTTGGGTTAGGGGCTGTGGGGCTACCTATTAGAATAAATGCTGCCCAGAAATAGGGTGCAGAGAATTTTTCACTATTTAAGAGTGAAATTTTTGCTTGTTGCAAAGCTGATGTATGGTTTTTATTATTTTTAACAATATTTTCAAAAAGATTTCCCATCAAATCAGACGTAGAAGTGTCAGAAACTTTCCAAAGTGATACATTCACGCTTTGCGCACCCGCATATAAAAGCGCACGAGAAAGCCCAATAATACCCTCTCCATCACTCATTTTGCCAAGACCAGTTTCACAAGCAGACATTCCGACAAGTTTTGCATTTAGTTTGAGGTTATAAATCTCACCCACAAGCAAATGATTGTCATTTTGTTTGTCAGCATCAACATTGCTCAAGTAAATCTGTGAAAGTTCTGGATTTACGGCATCTACAACACCGTGAGTGGCAAAATGAATATAAGAATACGACATTAAATCTTGTTTTTTCAAATTCATTTCTGATGCCTGACTTTCTTGCAAAATAGTTACTTTACCATTTTTTGCTTTGAAGGTTTGTGCAATTTTTTCTATTTCTGTGGCAGTTCCTGGCAGGTCATTAAGTCCAAAACTCTCAAATTTTACAGGTGCAACAAGCAAAATACTTTTTTGTGTACTATTATTTATATTATTATTATTTTCTGTAAGAAGAGAAGCAGAATAACTATAAGAAATAGCATATTTTTTGAGCATAAAAGACATATTTTTATACAAAGCTGTTTTTTTATCTTTTTGCAATAAAAGTGCCTCAAATGGAATAGTTGGCATTTTGCTGTCTGCAATAATCAGTAATTCTGTGTATTTCTCTGGCACTTTCTTAGGAAAAAGCTGCTTATAAAGTGCATTTGAAGCTGATATAAATGTATTTTTAGCATAAAACTTAATAGAATTATTCAAAACTACTGTAATATCTTCAAAATCAGGTTGTTGCAAAACATTTTCAACGGATAAATCCGTTTTGTCAAGGTAAAAAACATAAATTCTAGCTCGCTTTTTTGCCCAAAAATAGCTTACAAGCATTGTATTGGTGTTGATTTTTTCTCTTATTTTCTCAATAGAAGTGCTGTTTGTGCCATATTTGAGCTGATAATATTTGGGATAATCTTTTTCCATTTCCCTAATAAAAACCAAATAAGAGGCTTTTGCATTGCGTAATAAAGTTTCAAAATCCTGTTCTTTATTGCTAGCAGAACTGCTTGTTGCCACTTGTTGCTCATAAAACGTAATATTTGCTTTCAAATCTTCTTCTTTCACCAAAACGTCAGCAGGAATTCCTGCAAAAGATTTAGCTTTTGTTTCTGCAATAGCCTCCAAAAGTGCTGATGCCTTACTTTTTTCACTAAAATAAAACGCTTTTTCTTTATAATTTTTCTTACTAAAAGCTCCTTCATTTGCCTGCATACATACAGCAATGGCACTTTCATAAATTTGGTCTGCAAGTGCGCTAATTTGTAGTTTATCTTGCTGATTTACAGAGTTTTGCCTAACTTTTTGTATCAAAGTATCACAAATCTCAAAACATTCAATACTTTTATCTAAATCACTGATTTTCAGTGTTTTACTAGAAAATCTTGTTTCTAATGCTTCCGCTTTCAAAAAGATAGAATTAAGCAAAAGTTGTGGTTTGTAGGCATCATTTGTAGGCGGATTTTTGCTAATATCTCTAGAAGAAAATGTTTTTGTATTGGCTAAAATAGCACTTTGATAGCTTTGAAGCGCACTTTTGTAGTTGCCTTGTCGCTCAAAAAGTGTCCCTATGATGTTGTAGGTGCTTGTGATTTCTGGGTGTTTTTGCCCATAATTATCCTGATAAATTTTTAGTGTGGCTTGCTGATTTTCTTGTGCAAGTGCAAGTTTTCCCTCGTCAGCGTGAATTTGCCCTATCAAAGAAAGCACAAAAGCCTTATTGGGTGATTGAAACACACTTTTTGAAGGCTGATTTGCGTCCCAAATACTTTCTGCATTTCTAAGATTGGCAAGTGCTTTTACATAATCCTTTTTTGCCCGTAGCACAATTGCCTCATTGGTGAGTGCAATGGCATTTTTTGGGTGATTTGGGGGATATATTTTTTGGTAGATTTGTGCTGCTTTTTGGTAATTTTCAAGCGCAATTTCTGGGGAAGTTGCTACAAGCCCCAAATCATTGTAGGCAGCCGCTATTTCAGCGGTTTGAGGGGCAAAAAGTTTCTTTTTGAGTGTGAGCGCACTTTGCAAATAATCATTTGCCTGTGAATTGTTGCTATCAAGCCATTCACAAGTTCCCAAATTAGCCAAAATAGTAGCTTTTAAGGGCGTATCATTATTTTTTTGATTTTCGTAAATTTTACCCAACAAATCTTTTGCATCTGAAAGTTGATTGGTTTTCAGGTACATTTCCGCCTGCAAATTGTCTAATTCATCTGCATATTGGTTGAGTTTTTTGCTGTTCTTTTTACTGTTTTTTGTATTATATTCTGTGTAAAGTTTCCCTTGTTGATAGCTTTTTGAGAAGGCAGAAAGTTGGTTTAAAGACAAACAAGTACGCATATATGCTAATTGCGCTTGGTGATGGGCAAGTGTATCCGTGCTATTTTTGGTTTGCCCAGCAAGGTTTGCGAAAGTAATTTGTGCTTTTTGATAGTCTGCTTTATCAAACAAATCTTGTCCTTGTAAAAACGTGGTTTGATAGTTATTTTGTGCTTTGAGAGTGCCAAAAGATAATAAAAAGCAAAAAACAAAGAATATATTATAGTTGATAAATTTCATATAAAATGGGATTTTACGTATAGTTTCGCTAAATTTCTGAAATTTATAAAAAAAATCTCAAAAAACAATAAAAATACATCAAAAACAGCTATAAAAAACCAATTTTAAAACCAATTATGAAACCAAAAAGGCACAAAAAATGGGTGGGGGAGTAACCTCTCCCCGCACCCGTAACAACAGTTGGATTTGAACCAACGACAACCGGAGCCTGAATCTAGCGCTCTACCACTGAGCTATGTTGTCAGCAACATTTAGTTGCGAAGTCTTTGAAAATCATACACCTTTCTTTGTTACATCAGACCCTTGCTCTGCCACTGAGCTACGCTTCTGTGTAGTTAATAGTGAGTAGTGTTGAGTGATTTATCTGCATCAATCTTGCTGCTCTGTTTAGTAGAAGCGGTTGGATTTGAACCAACGCACTAGGCACAAAAAAGTTATTTTCTTTCAAAAACTGTTAAATCTTACACTAAGGAGCGAAAAACTAATGCTAAAATTCTTCCTCAAAACGCCACATTCCTTCGGAGGGAAGGGCTTTTGTATGAAAAATGCTTTTAACACTAAAATAATTAAGGCTAAAGCTAACTCCAAAGGCAAAGATACAAGATTTTTTCTAATTTCCAACTTTCCAAAAGTTTTAAATTTTTTGGTGAAGTCAGGTGTTTCCACCTGACTTCAAAAACATTATTAAATGTTGATTTTTAGAAAAAGTACAAATTTCTTTTCCTGTCAAAGTATTAAAAGCTATTTCGTGAAGTCAGGTGGAAACACCTGACTTCACAAAAAAAGCACAATACTTCATACTTCATATCTCATACTTCAAATTTTTCCTTCTGCTTTTTTCTTGGCTAAAAGTACATTTAAAGCTGCTTGGTAGCGTTTTGCATTCTGATTATGTTCTGAAAGTTTGACCGCAAAGTTATGATAACCAGAAAAATCTTCTTTGGCACAAAAGAAGTAAAAATCTGTTTTTTCGTGGTTCAAAACGGCATCTAAACCGCTGATAGTAGGCAAACGTATTACGCCAGGTGGCAAACCTTTGTATTTGTAGGTATTATAAGGAGAATCTGTGGCAAGATGCACGTTTAGCACTCTTTTTATGGTAAAATCTCCTGTGGCAAAAATAACGGTTGGGTCTGCTTGCAACAAATCTTTTTTAGCTAATCTGTTCATATATACACTTGCAACGCGTGGTTTTTCATCTGTTTTTACGGTTTCTGCATCAACAATAGCCGCTAAAACCGCCACTTCAATAGGAGTGAGGTTGATAGCTTTTGCTTTTGCTAGGCGTTCTGCAGTCCAAAATTTTTGGTATTCTTTGTGCATTTTCTCAAAAAAACCATCTAAACTAACATTCCAATAAACTTCATAAGTATTTGGCAAAAACATAGCCATAATATTTGCGGAAGTAAAACCATATTTTTGTGTGTATTTGTCATCATTTAAGGCTTTCAAAAGGTCTTCACGCTTTATAGTAACTTGTGGGCAAAGACGGTCTGCAAGGTCTTCTTTGAGGCGAATATTATTGAAAATTACTTTTTGTGGTGCTTGTGCGCCTGAACGCAAATTGCGTACAAGTTTGATATTATTCATATTTGTTTCTATCAAATACCTACCAGGCTTCACATTTTCTTGGTATTTTAGTATTTTGGACATAAAAGCAAAAGAGGTAACATTATAAATAATATCATTCTTTTTGAGAGAATCCAGAACGGTCTTAAAAGTTGCGCCTTGTGGCAAATAAAGGTAAACAGGTTTTTTTCCAAAGCAAAAATTAGGGCTGTTTGCGACTTGATAAGCATAAAACGAAAAACTAGAAATCAAAATAGCCAAAGAAACAAAGAGAACAAGCAAAATGGTGCGTTTACGTGATGCTTTCGCTACTATTTTAGCGTGATTTTCTGAAAAATTTTCTAGTGAATTATTGTCTAAACTCATATATAATAATTGATTAAACTGATTAAAATTTGTGGGTGGAGAAAGATATATAGTAAATTTGGAAATAGGCGGATTTTTGTCGTATTTTGTACAAAAGTAAGAACAAAATTGAGATTTCCAATAAAAAATGTAGAGATAAGGCACTGCCTTATCTAGCAGCAAACAGATACGACAAACAAATACGGCAAATAAAACAGTAAAATACAAGGAGTTCAGATAAGGCAGTGCCTTATCTCTACAAGGAATGATATGATTTTTGTATTTACTTCACACTTCACACTTCACACCTCAAAAAATGCTCCTTTCCATTCACCCAAAAAACCCAGATGAGCGCAAAATTAAGCAAGTTATAGATTGTCTTAAAAATGGCGGTGTTATCATTTATCCAACTGACACGGTTTACGGTATTGGTTGTGATTTGCACAACCAACGTGCCATAGAACGTATTTGTGCTATCAAAAATATCAAACCAAAAAAAGCTAATTTTGCTTTTATCTGTAATGATTTGAGCCATATTTCAGAATATGCACGAGGACTTAGCAATGCCACTTTTAAACTGATGAAAAAAGCTTTGCCTGGTGCTTTTACTTTTATTTTGGAGGCGACAAACAAAGTGCCAAAAATATTGGATAATAATAAAAAAACAGTCGGTATTCGTATTCCAGACCATAATATACCAAGAATTATTGTAGAAAAATTGGGTAATCCGCTTATTACCACTTCTGTAGATGATGATGAGTTGGTGGAATATATGACTGACCCAGAACTTATCCACGAAAAATTTGGGCATCTTGTTGATATTGTGATAGATAGCGGAGTAGGAGGGCTTTCACTTTCTACCATTGTTGATGCCACAACTGATGATTTTGAAATAATCAGGCAGGGCGCAGGTGTTTTGGAGGAGTTTATGTAAGGAATAAGTTGTTAATAATATCCTAGTTTCAGCATTCTAATAGCTATTTTTAACCGCAAAGGCGCAAAGGAAAGGCGCAAAGTACGCAAAGAAAT
>JAYVGJ010000317.1:0-2402 GCA_043772375.1 Raineyaceae bacterium
ATTTCTTTGCGTACTTTGCGCCTTTCCTTTGCGCCTTTGCGGTTAAAAATAGCTATTAGAATGCTGAAACTAGGATATTATTAACAACTTATTCCTAACCTCAGTACCAAGATAATTCACAACTCACAATCAATTCATAATTATTTTGTGATTGTGCGTTGTTCTATGCGTTTTTCATAATTTTTTCCTTGATAAATATGTTGCACATAAATCCCTGGTGTATGAATGTGATTAGGGTCTAGCTCACCTACAGGCACAAGTTCTTCTACTTCTGCAATAGTTATTTTGCCCGCAGTAGCCATCATAGGATTAAAATTTCGTGCTGTTCCTTTAAAAATAAGATTGCCTGCGGTGTCCCCTTTCCATGCCTTCACAAGCGCAAAATCAGCACGCAACCAATATTCCATTAGGTAAGTTTTACCATAAAAATCTCTTGTTTCTTTACCTATTGCCACTTCTGTACCCACACCAGCAGGCGTAAAAAACGCAGGAATGCCTGCACCACCAGCACGTATGCGTTCTGCAAGCGTACCTTGTGGCAGAAGTTCCACTTCTAATTCACCACACAATAATTGTCTTTCAAATTCAGCATTTTCACCCACATAAGAAGAAATCATTTTTTTGACTTGCTTAGTTTTCAGCATCAAACCTATGCCAAACTCATCTACCCCAGCATTATTAGAGATACAAGTAAGATTTTTTACCCCACTACGCAACAGGGCGGAAATACAGTTTTCAGGAATGCCACACAAGCCAAAACCGCCTAGCATTAGTATATCACCATCTTTTATCTGTGCAATGGCAGCATCTAAATCAGTAATTACTTTATTTATCATTTGTTTTGATGTTAATTTTGATGTTGAATATTGAGGAAGATTCTGTGACAAATGTAAAAGAAAAATTCAAAAGAAAAAAATGTATTTAGCGTTACCTTTGTAGCAAAAAGAAAAAACACTAAATTTCTATAATTTTACGCAATTCATTTAGAATCTTTCTAAATAACATCAAAAAAAATAGCTTTATTTGATAATCAGTCAAATTTTGTATTTTTGTGAAATATTGGAATATTTAGACTTCATCAACTAACCTAAAACCCCTTTTTTTATGGCTTTTGACATAGAAATGATAAAATCCGTTTATGCACGTATGGAAACACGCATCAACGAGGCACGCAACATAGTAGGACATCCGCTTACACTTGCTGAAAAAATCCTTTATTCGCATCTTCACCCTGCTTTTCCGCTACAAAATTTCAAACGTGGCATTGATTACGTGGATTTTGCGCCAGATAGAGTTGCTATGCAAGATGCCACCGCTCAAATGGCACTTTTGCAATTTATGCAGGCAGGAAAACCAACCGTTGCTGTGCCTTCTACCGTACATTGCGACCACTTGATACAGGCAAAAGTAGGTGCAGTGGCTGATTTGGCTACGGCAAACAATTCAAACAAAGAAGTTTATGACTTTTTGGCATCTGTTTCTGATAAATATGGTATTGGTTTTTGGAAAGCAGGTGCAGGAATTATCCACCAAGTGGTGATAGAAAACTATGCTTTTCCTGGTGGAATGATGATAGGAACAGACTCACATACGCCTAATGCAGGCGGTTTGGGTATGGTTGCAATAGGTGTAGGCGGTGCTGATGCCTGTGATGTGATGGCTGGGCTTGCGTGGGAACTGAAATTCCCCAAACTTATTGGCATAAAACTTACTGGAAAACTCTCTGGTTGGGCTTCTGCAAAAGATGTTATCCTGAAAGTTGCAGGAATTTTGACCGTTTCTGGTGGTACTGATGCCATTGTAGAATATTTTGGAGAAGGTGCAGAAACTCTTTCTTGCACAGGAAAAGGTACTATTTGTAATATGGGAGCAGAAATTGGCGCAACAACTTCACTTTTTGCTTATGACGACAAAATGAAAGCATATCTTGATGCCACAGATAGAACTGATATTTCTGCGGAAGCAGACAAAATTAGGGAGCATTTGCGTCCAGATTTAGGCGTTTATGAAAACCCGGTGGCTTATTATGACCAACTTATAGAAATAAATCTTTCCGAACTTGAGCCACACGTAAACGGACCTTTCACACCTGATTTGGCTTGGCCTATCTCAAAATTGGCACAAGCTGTAAGAGATAATGGTTGGCCAGAAGTGCTTTCTGTGGGTCTTATTGGGTCTTGTACCAATTCTTCGTATGAAGATATTTCTCGTGCTGCATCTTTGGCACAACAAGCTATCAACAAAAAATTAAAGGTACATTCTGAATATACCATTACGCCAGGCTCTGAACTTGTGCGCTTTACGGTGGCGAGAGATGGTTTTTTGGATATTTTTGGTAAAATTGGTGGTGTGGTTTTGGCAAATGCTTGTGGTCCTTGTATTGGGCAATGGGCTAGACATGG
>JAYVGJ010000318.1:0-8563 GCA_043772375.1 Raineyaceae bacterium
TCTATCAATAAATTCAATAAAACACTATTTTCCTTCTTGTTGATTATCAATGAATTAGAATAGTTTAATCTTAAATTAAAACAGTGTACGGTAGCAAAAGATTTTCAAGCAAATTTACCAAAAAAATTATCAAAATGCTAATAAAAAAACTCTCCAAAAGTTAAAAACTTTTGGAGAGTTGAATGTATAAAACTAAATAAATTCTTCATATTTATCAGTCATCAAAAATGCAGGTTTGTTAGTTTTGATATTGGCTTTCAAATCACTAAGCATATAATATAATCCAAAATAGGTTCTATTGATATAAAGTGTATGTTGTGAGCCTCTAGCAGCTTTTGCTTCTTTGAGTTCTTTCATCTTAGAAACACTTTCTCCAAACTCATAAATTTCTTGGAAATAGCCTTCATTGCTAAAATCAAAGGTTTCGTGGTGGAAAGGTCGCCCAAGAAGCTCAATAATTTGCCTAAAAACACCTGTAAAAAACTTCTTTTGCGCTGGTGTATCTTCCTCTACAATAAACTCCAATTTCCTAAACATCATCTCTAAATTCTCTTCTGATTTGAGCAAATTAGGGTTCATTAGCATAAAATAATTGTTATAAAAGTCTTTTGGAATGACTTTTATACAACCAAAATCAATCACGCCAACTGTGCCATTTTCTCTCAACAAAAAATTGCCTGGATGCGGGTCTGCGTGTACGGTTTGGAGCGTATGTATCTGGAAATCATAGAAATCCCATAAAGCTTGCCCAATCTGGTTGCGTATTTCTTGTGTCGGATTTGTCTTCAAAAACTCATTAAGGTGTTTTCCATCTAGCCAATCCATTGTAAGAATACGCTTTGAAGAGTATTCAGCGTAATATTTTGCAAAAAACAAATGTGGAATATGCGCACACAACCCAGAAATTTCTATAGAACGCCTAAGTTCTAGTTCGTAGTCAGTTTCCTCTATCAATTTACTTTCAACTTCCGACATATAAAGCGCAATATCTTTTTCATTCAAATTCAAAATAGCACTAGCAAAAGGCTTTACCATTCTCAAATCAGACTTTACGCTATCCGCAACGCCAGGATATTGTACCTTTACGGCAAACTTTTTGCCATCTTTTGTAGCAAGATGCACTTGCCCAATAGAAGCGGCATTTACAGCATCACGAGTAAAAGTATCAAAGATTTCAGTAGGATTTTTTTTAAAAAACTGTTGAAATGTCTTCACCACAAGCGGATAGGAGAGAGGAGGCGCAGAATATTGCGCCATTGTAAACTTTTCTGAATAGGCTTTTGGTAACACATTTTTGTCCATGCTCATCATTTGCGCTACTTTTAGTGCGCTACCTTTGAGTTGGCTAAGTCCCTCATAAATGTCTTCTGCATTGTCTGCGTGCAGTTGGTCTTTGGTAAGGTCAGAATTAAAGGCTTTTTTTGCGTAATGTTTGAGGTAATTTCCACCTACTTTTACGCCCGTCTTTAAGAATTGTGTAGCACGAGCAACTTTTGAGGTAGGAATGCTATTTTGGGTGCTTTTATCTTTGTTGTTGTCCATTTTGATAGCGTTATTGAGAGCTATCATAATAACATTTTTTCTGTGGAAATGTTCGTTTTTTGATGAATTTTAAGAAATTTCTTGTGAAGTCAGGTGTTTCCACCTGACTTCAAGAAATAGCTTTTAAAACTTTGAGAGAAAATGAGTTTTATATTTTTTTGAAAATCAGCATTATACTACGTTTTTGAAGTCAGGTGGAAACACCTGACTTCACCAAAAAACTGTTGTAAATTGTATTTTTCGTAATTGATAATTCGTAATTCGTAATTGAACATCAGTCCATTTTGAAACTTTTTCTTCTATGTTTAAGATTTTCAGCAATAGTAAAGCCAATTTTTGCCATTAAATAGAAGTTTTTGCCTGTTGGTGCAGGTCTCCAGCCAAACTCTGCGTTGTAGCTCCAGCCCCAATGTCTATTAAATAAACCAAAAATACCTGCACGAGAGCCAATATTTTTAAGGTCAATGGCATCTGTACGGTAGGTTCTACCTGCATAAGTAACATCTTCCACCGACATAAATGGAGAAATCAGAATATCTGTGTAAAAAGTAATTTTATGAACATTTCCTACTGGGTCAAACCCTTCTGGCTTAATAAAAATATTCCTTATTTGTGTATAAGAACCACCAATAATTATTCCTGCTGAATTAAAATTAGTAAAAACTGGTTTATTTAGCTCCAATGCAAGGTTTTCACCTGCATTAAGAGAAACATTTTGTCTTTGTGCCACATCTTTCACATTAAAGGTAGTTTGCCACATATAACCGCCCAATCTCACGCCCAAAATAGTACGTACAAGCGCAGGAATGCGTATATGTGTAGCCACACTTGTTGCCCATTCTTGGTGTGGAATGTGCTTTCCGTGAGGTACTAGGCGTGTGTGTCCGTAAAGACTTTGGTCTGAAATATGATAAGTACCAATCATTTCTCCAAAATAAAATGAACGTGGCTGGTTACTTGCTATTGAGGTTTCTGACGCAGTTTTTCTTTGTGCATCAAAACTTTTAGCATAAGGCAAACGCAAACTTGCTTGAAAAGCCCAATGTTTTTTATGAAAGTAATTAGCCTGAAAACCATAGCCAAAAACATTATTCATTCCGCCAAATTCTGCACTAAGTGCGTGAAAAGTAAAAAAAAAACGGTACAAACTGTCTGGCTCATCATATAAGACTTTATACGAAAGTTCGTCTTTGCTTTTGTGGTTGCCTTTTTCTTCTTCTAATTCAGGTAAATCTCCTTGTGCATATATTTTAGGTGATATTACAAGTGTAAAACAAAAAAATAGTAAGAAAAATAAAAAATAGGTATGTTTTTTAGGTTGTTTTTTCATTAGTTTTGATATTGTTGTTTTTGATGTTAGAAGTAAAATGTATTTTTAGGTATTTATGATGCACAAATTTATCAAAAAAACCTTAATAATTTTTATTTATTCTTCTAATAGTCTTTTCCACAACTTACTAAAAAAAGAGAAAATCAACCTTTTTATCATTATTTTGGATTTACCTGAAAAGCCACTACCAAAATATCATCTATTTGTTTCTCATTGCCATCAGTCATCCACTTATTGATGGTTATTTGAAGCGTTTTTCTCTGTACTTCCATTGGTTTTTTATAGATATTCATAATAAGTTCTTGAAATTGTCTTTTGCCAAACTTCTTTTTATTCTCTCCACCAAACTGGTCACAAAAACCATCAGAAAGCAAATAAAACGTAATAGGAGAAGTAACATTTATTTCGTGCAGCGTAAACTCCCTGTTCTCTCCGTAGTACACATCTCCTACAGGAAATTTAGAACCTTTCACCTCAAAAAACGCATCATTTTGAACGTAAAACAAAGGGTTCTTTGCGCCTGCATAAGTAACTTTGTTTTCTTTGGGAAAATACGCACAAACAACGCTATCCATACCATCTGATGTCTGATTAGTGGTTTGGTCTAAGGCGTACATTATCTCGTCACTCGTGCCAGAAAGCAATTTTTCAGGTGAATAAGCCTTTTTTTCGTGAAAAACCTTGTTCAAAGAAGAACTAGCAATCATACTCATAAGTGCGCCTGGAACCCCGTGACCTGTGCAGTCAGACGCAGAAATCATACAAAAATCTTCTCTTGCCGCAAACCAATAAAAATCACCGCTCACAATATTACGAGGCTGAAAAAGCACAAAATTTTCTGGGAAAAACGCATTTATTTTCTCTGGCGTAGGCATTATTCCTTTCTGAATACGGCTTGCATAAGTAATAGACGAAAGCAAATCAGTATTTTTCATATCAAGTTCTCTATTGATAAGTTCTACTGCATCTCGTTGCGCCATAATCTCTTCTGATTGCTGATGCAACTCCTCATTTTGCACATTAATTTCATCTTGTTTTGCCTGAAGTTCGTTATTTTGTCCTTCAATTAACTTGTTTTTCTCTCCCAACTTACCATAAAGTTTCTTCGTAACACGCAAATTTCTATACACAAAGAACAGTGCAACGGCAATCAAAGACACAATAATAATCCCTCCCACAAAAATAAGCAACTGATTAAAATCCTTTTGCTTTTGGTTCTCATCTTTGAGTTTTGCTGATGCTTCTGCCAAAGAAAGTTCCTTTTCTTTGCTTTCTCGCCCTGTTCTTTCGTTAAGTGCTATGGCTTTTTGCTGGTCTGCCCGAGCTTTTTCATTTTCTATGACGAGTTTTTGGTTTTCATTTTCAGCTTTTTGTCGTCCTAGTTCACTCATACGCTCACGAGAGATTTGTTCATTAAGAATTGCCCTGTTTTGTGCAGTTTCTATCTCTCTATTTTTCTTTAAAATACTAATTTGTTGGTTCTTTATGGCTATTTCTTTCTCTGCTTTTTCTTTTTCAAGCTTGGTTTCACGCAGTTCACCATCTTTTATTTTCTGATTGGCAATAGTATTTTTGATTTCTTTCTCTAATTTTTCCACTTCAATAGCCCTATCAAAGTTGCGCTGGTCTGCTTCTCTGCGTTTTTGTGCAATGGCTACGTTTAATTTAGAGATTTTTTCCTGATATTCTGCGGCAGTTTTAGAATCACTTTGTTTTTGATAAATAACTTTTAACATCTCATAAGATTTTAGCATATTATCCAAATCTTTGGTTTCTTCTGCTATTTCTTTTGCCTTCGTGGCATTAGAAAGTGCGTCAGTTGTATTGTCGTTAAGGAAATCCGCCATAGCTTTGAAGTTGTAGGCTTCAGTTTTTAGCTTGGCTTGGTTAGTCTTTTCAGCAATTTTTAGGGCTTGCTCAAAGTAAGGTGTCGCTTTTTTGTATTGTTTTAGCTCCAAAAGTGTTGCACCAATACTAATGAACGTCTGCGCTTGGTTTTGTGGGTTGGTTTGTGCCTTAGATTGTGTTTTTAGTATCTCTAAATACTGATTAAAATACTTTTCTGATGTTTGTGTGTCCTTCAAACGCCTGTATGTTACGCCCAAATTGCTATAAATACTAGCTAATTTGTCTGTCTGATTACTTTTTTTGTAGATATCTGCAAGTTCTAGGTTATATTTTAGGGCATCTTCCTGTTTCCTGTTGATTTCTGCATAGCGTGCGTTCTCATTGAGCTGCCTTGTAAGCCCTTCAGTATCATTTTTTGAGCGAAAATAAGTAATTAGTTCCTCTCCAGCCTTAAGTGCTGATGTGTGGTCATTCAATCCGCTATAAGAAGAGATAATATTTTGTTTTACAGACAGAAAATTAGCGTTTGCATCAGTTTGCAGAGCGTTGTTGTAGTTTTCTAACGCTTTTTGGTAGATACCTTGTTGCTGATAAATCTCCCCAATTTTGTAATAAATAGTAGCTTTTTTAGCAGCAGATTTTTCTGTATCTAGTTGAGTAAGATATTGTTCCAAAGATTGCGCTTGTAGTTTCTCCAAAGAAAAAACAAGTAGCATTAAAAGTGAAATAAGGTATATTTTTGACATAACAGGTGATAATTTTTGATAGAATAGTTGGATATTTTATAGGTATTACTTGTGTTTACTACTATTAAGTGTGTTTATACCATAAATAGAAAAGATTTTTAAAGAAACGTAGAGATAAGGCACTGCCTTATCTGAACTGGAAAAATTGAACTTGCAAACAATATTTAGTATTATTGTTTGTTGTTATTGCTTGTCGTTAGATAAGGCAGTGCCTTATCTCTACAATTTGATACAATTATTTTCCAAAATCTTTCCTATTTTTGGTATACTTAAAACTCATTTACTCTTTTGTCTTTTTCGCTCGTTTAAAACGCTCAAACAACGACTGTGCAACGCTTTTTAATCCTGCTATTGTCTTGGCGGCGGCTTTCACGTAATCATAAACAGACAAAGATGCTTTCATTGCTTCGTTTCCTACGGCAATGGTCGTGTCGTTTACTTTCTCGTTGAGAGAATTTAGTAGCATTTTTAGCTCTGAAAGTTGTTCAAACAACTTACTATCTTTGGCGAGTTCTTTTGTATCAAGACCAGTAGGCAAAATCTCTGGATAATTCTCTGTTACGACTATGCACTCACGTACAAAATCCAAACTTTTTGGTCCTAATTTTGTAAGACTT
This sequence comes from Raineyaceae bacterium, assembly GCA_043772375.1. Classification (GTDB taxonomy): domain Bacteria; phylum Bacteroidota; class Bacteroidia; order Cytophagales; family Thermonemataceae; genus JANYGM01. The sequence goes on from JAYVGJ010000318.1 coordinate 6,084, forward strand.
CGTTTTTCATCAGTGCTAAGCGTAATCAGAAACGGTAATTTTTCTGCAATTACGTTAATGGCTTGTTTAATAGCCTTGAAATTTTCATCTGAAACGGATTCAGAGATGTTTTGATAGGACATAGAAAGTGAATTTAAATGGTAATTGAATGATTTTAACTTACTAAATAACAAATATACTAAACTTTTTAATAAAATATTGACAACGACTAGTAAAATATTGACAACGACTAGTAAAATATTGACAATGCCCAGTATAATATTGAAAACGCCTAGTGAAATATTGGCAACGACTAGTGAAATATTGACAACGCCCAGTAAAATATTGGCAACGACCAGTAAAATATTGACAACGCCCAGTATAATATTGGCAACGACTAGTAAAATATTGGCAACGACTAGTAAAATATTGACAACGGAATGTAAAATATTGACAACGGACAAGTTATTATCTCAATCAGTTTAGTTTTTTAGGCTATAAAGCATTCTAAAATGTAGTTCACGTCCTTGCATTGTCTGAACAATTCTGCTTGATTGGTCATTTTTCCAAGGTGTAAGAAAAAATTGTTGGTTAGTGATGTTATAAACGCCTACTCCAAAAGAAAAATTCTTAAAAAACAGGTTATCATAATTTAAAAAACAGTTTAAATGAAGCTCTGCAGGGAACTCATCTACAACGGAAGTGCCTGTAGCAGGGTCAGTATTGTTTCTAAATTTATTGGTCAAGTACATAGCGTTTGGACTAATAGAAACGTTTTTGTTAATCTTGATATACGCTTGTACATTTGCTTTATGCGCAGGAATACCAGAGTTTACGGTACTTAGTCCTTGTAATTGTAGTTCTTTTGGAATGTTAGTGGTTTGATAAAAAGAATAACCCGCTTTGATATAACCCCATTTTTGGTTATATTTTCCTTCAGCTTCTATGCCCCGAGTGCCAGAAACGCCCAAATTTTTATAAGCAATTCCTGTGGAAGTGGTATTTAAGTCAGTACGAATGATAAAGTTTTTAATAGTAATATCATAGGCATTAATATTTACTTGAAGCTTATCACTCAAACGCAAACCAGTTTCAAATTCTATTAACTGATACCTTTCAGGAAGGATAGTTGTGCCTGCCTGCCTGTATTCAACATTAATAATAGTAGGCGTTTTGAAGGCTTGTGTATAAAGAGCCTTGATATGGACGTTCTCAAAAGCCTTCGTAATGGCAATACGTGGCACAATTACGGCTTCTACGTTGGTGTATTTGTCTAAGCGTGCGCCAATAGTGATATTAGCTATTTGAGATTTGATACTGGTTTCTGCAAAGAAACCAATATTTTGGTAATTGATGGCAGATGCGCCACTAGGAAACTTTTGAGAAGGATTTACATAGCTCACGTTATCCAAATAAGACTCCGTACCCACCGTAATCATCACGTTGTCGTTTGCCTGATAAATACCGTAAGCATTTAAAGCAATACGCCTGTCTTTGGTATTAGAAACGGTTATAAGTTCTAGCCTAGCCGTTCCTGTTGGGTTGAAAATAGCGGGTACAAGGGGTATATCTGTAAAGTTATAAGGGTTTTGTTCTTTGATATTAAGTTTAGTATAAAGAACAAATTTGTCGCTGATATCAAAGCGGTAGCCAAGATTAAAGAACAAACCATTTACGTTTACATTAGCATTTCCTAATTGTGGGAGTGTACTGACGTAGGTATTTTGCATAAAACCAATATCTAGTTTCTTAAACTTAATAGCCACATTAAAACCTGTTGATTTGATATTAAAACGCTTTTCAAAATCAACAAAATCATTATACAAACCTGCATTATACATATTTCTATCTGATGGTTTGCCGTCAAGTCGGTAGCCACTTACACTTACTTCCAATCCATTGGTAAACTTTGTGAGTGCGTATGCTTCCACGTTGTTGCGCATCAAAGTAGTAGGTGTTGTATTGCCGACAACGCTAGAAAAACCTACTTCTTGTGCTGATGTAGGTCTTTTGGTAAGGATATTGATAACGGCAAGCCCTGCCATACCTCCATAAATAGCAGAACCTGCTCCTCTAATAATCTCAATACGGTCAATGTTATTCAAAGGAAACCGCTGAAATATAAGACTATAGCCAAGACTAACATCATTTATCTGGTGTCCGTCAATAAGTAAGAGAATTTTTGCTTCGTGGGCGGTGTTGCCTCTTACGGTAAGCGTAGGCGTAACGTCTAACGCAAAATCAAAGCCTGGCACGTTCCTAAGGACATCAACCAAATCTTTTGCGCCAGAGTTTTTTATCTCTTCTCCCAAGATAAGCGTTACAATACCAGGGGATTCTCTTAAAGTAGTTGATTTAAAACCTGCAATAGAGATGCTTGCTTCTCCTTTGTCCACAGGTTTTAGCTTATAAAGCTCTTCTATGTCTGTTTTGTAGTGGGTCGTGCTATCAACAGGGTTTTTATTAGGTGTAGGAATGGTATCTTGCGCAAAAAGCGCATT
>JAYVGJ010000319.1:0-4783 GCA_043772375.1 Raineyaceae bacterium
TAAGTGAGTTTGAGAACACAAAGTTACTATATTATTGCGCTGTTTCATAGAATATTTAGTTTTTTACCACAAACTCAAAAACTGTGTACGGTAGCAAAATACAGGAACTGCCACGCCAGACATTCCTAACGCTTTTGCAAAGCCTGGTTCTCACAAATTTATCAAGTTTCCTACAGATGCACCTGCGCCATTTGCAGGCGCAGTTTGGGAATCTGTAAGGTTTTTGAAGGCTACAAATACTTCAAACCTGCCTGAAAAATACTTTGTGGAGAAATTTATCACAGGAAAAATTGATGTTTACAAAACGTATGATGTTTATGGCAAAACAACGCTAGGTCAAATAACGCCAAAAGCAGCGCTGGAAGGTTATGTGGGTACTAGAGAAAGATATAATTTGCAAACAATGGTCATAGAAACAATGCAAGGTGGAATGCATCTTGTAAGAAAAGGAGACGGCAATGCAAAGTATATTATTGACATAGACATGGAAAAATTGCTCAAAGATAAACCTGAATTAGTAGCAAAATTTAAAGTGAATACTACTGTCAAAAAAAGAAGTTTCCTTGATAAGGTAGGAACGACTATGGGAGATAGAACAGCTAAAGACATTACACCTGCTGAGTTAGCACTTAGGTTGGCACTTATTAAAGAATACAATGAGTAAGTTTTTTTCTTTTTAGTATTTCCAAAAGATACTACTAAAACCTTCAAATTTTAAATAATTTGGAGGTTTTTGGTTTTCTGCTGGTTGTTTTTACTGATTTTCTCTAGATTTATCTAAAAAAAACTATATTTGTGTTTAGTTCATACACTACAATTCAAATTTATCTCCTATTTAATTAATTTTTAATGATTCAGAAACCATCTTTAGCTTTTGTGGGTGCCTCTTGGATAGCATTGGGCGCAGGTATGATAGGATTTTTTGTAGGACTTTGGAACGCCCAAATGGTGCTTAGTGAAAAAGGCTACTATTTTACAGTGCTGATGTACGGACTGTTTTCTGTGGTATCTGTCCAAAAAAGTGTGCGTGACCGTATGGAAAACATACCAGTAACAGACATTTATTATGGTTTGGCGTGGTTTTCTACGCTTTTATGTATTGTTTTGCTTGTCATAGGGCTTTGGAACGCCACTTTGCTAGGAAGTGAAAAAGGATTTTATGCGTTTTCATTCTTATTGTCACTTTTTGGAGCTATTACGGTGCAAAAAAACACAAGAGATGCGCAAAATTTTGATAAAAAAGAGTAGATTTTATTTTAACACTAAGAACACTTAAGAAATACTCACTAAGAAGGCACTAAGAAAAATATGAATAGCTTTTTAAATTGAAAATAAATGGTAACTCAAAAACTTGTTAATGATATTTCTTACAAAATTCTTAGTTGTGCCATTGAAGTCAATAAAATGGTTGGTGCAGGGCTTTTAGAGTCAGTTTATCAAGCTTGTTTAGTGCAAGAAATGAGACTTCAAGGACTGAAAATTATCCAACAAGCAGAAGTTCCTATTATTTACAAAGGTGTGGAACTCGCACACCATTTACGTTTAGATATTTTGGTGGAGAACCTAGTAATTGTAGAGCTAAAAGCCGTTGATATAATGCTACCAATTTTTCAGGCACAACTACTAACGTACCTCAAATTAAGCCAAAAACCAAAAGGTTTGCTTATCAATTTTAATACAACAAACATCATTAACAGTACTATTCCGTTAGTGACGGAAGTGTTTGCCAATTTACCCAAAAGCTAGTTTTTACCACTAATAACACTTAAGTAGGCACTAAGTAAGCACTAAGAAATACAAAAAGAAATACAAAAAGAAATACAAAAAGAAGTACAAAAAAACGCCTCAACAATGTATTTCTTAGTGCCTACTTAGTGTGTATTACTCAATGAACTTAGTGGTAAAATAAAAATAACCAACTTTATGAAACCAAATTTTCAAGATATTCCCTACAAAGATACTGTCATTCCAACATCTGAAAGCACTATTTCACCTAAAAAATGGAAAACCGCAGAAGGAATTGATGTAAAAGCATTTTATACAATAGAAGATTACAAAAATATTGCTCACACGCAATATGTAGCAGGTATTGCGCCATTTTTGCGTGGTCCATATAGCACAATGTACGTACAACGCCCTTGGACAATCCGCCAATATGCAGGCTTTTCTACTGCAGAAGCAAGCAATGCTTTCTACAAAAAAAACCTTGCAGGAGGTCAGAAAGGGCTTTCTGTGGCTTTTGATTTAGCCACACACAGAGGCTACGACTCCGACCACCCACGCGTGGTGGGTGATGTAGGCAAGGCAGGCGTTGCTATTGATAGCGTTGAAGATATGAAAATTTTATTTGATGGTATTCCCTTAAATGAAATGTCTGTTTCTATGACTATGAATGGGGCAGTTTTGCCTATTATGGCGTTTTTTATTGTGGCAGCACAAGAGCAAGGCGTGCCTGCAAATGCACTTTCTGGCACTATTCAGAATGATATTTTGAAGGAATTTATGGTGCGAAATACCTATATTTATCCGCCAGAGCCAAGTATGCGCATTATTGCAGATATTTTTGATTATTGTTCCAAAAATATGCCTAAATTCAATTCTATTAGCATTTCAGGCTATCACATGCACGAGGCAGGTGCAAGTGCAGACATTGAACTTGCCTACACGCTTGCAGACGGGCTAGAATACCTGCGTACAGGCATAAAACAAGGATTAGATATTGATGATTTTGCGCCACGTTTGTCGTTTTTCTGGGGAATTGGAATGAACCATTTTATGGAAATAGCCAAAATGCGTGCTGGAAGGCTGCTTTGGGCTAAAATTGTCAAACAATTTAATCCAAAAGATGAAAAATCTTTAGCTCTACGTACACATTGCCAAACTTCTGGTTATAGCCTTACAGAGCAAGACCCATTCAATAATATTGCTCGTACTTGCGTAGAAGCACTTGCAGCGGTGCTTGGTGGGACACAATCTTTGCATACCAATTCCTTAGATGAAGCCATAGCCCTTCCGACTGATTTTTCTGCCCGTATTGCACGAAATACACAACTTTTTTTACAAGAAGAAACAAATATATGCAAAACAGTTGATGCTTGGGGAGGTTCTTTTTATGTAGAAAAATTGACAGAAGAACTGATGGAAAAGGCTTGGAAACTCATAGAAGAAGTGGAGGCACTTGGCGGAATGGCAAAAGCTATCCAAACAGGGCTTCCCAAAATGCGTATTGAGGAAGTGGCTGCCAAAAAACAGGCTCGTATTGATGCTGGAAAGGAAATTGTCGTGGGCGTTAATCAATATAAACCTGAAAAAGAACAACATCTGGAACTTATGGAAATTGATAATACAACCGTAAGAATAGCGCAATTAGAAAGACTTTATAAAATCAAAAATGAAAGGGATAATGTTGATGTTGTGCGTAGTTTGGAGGATATAACCACCTCTGCACGCACAGGAGAGGGAAATTTATTGGCACTTGCCGTTGTTGCGGCACGCCATAGAGCAACATTAGGAGAGATTTCTGATGCAATGGAAACCGTTTTTGGGCGACATAAAGCTGTTATCAGAGCTATTTCTGGTGTTTATGCAGCAGAAGCATCTGATGATGAGAATTTCCAATTAGCGCAAAAAATGGCTGATGCTTTTGCTGAAAAAGAAGGCAGAAGACCTCGTATTATGATTGCAAAAATGGGACAAGATGGACACGACAGGGGCGCAAAAGTCATTGCTACAAGTTTTGCTGATTTGGGTTTTGATGTAGATATGGGACCACTTTTCCAAACACCAGAAGAAGTAGCACGACAAGCCGCAGAAAATGATGTGCATTTAGTAGGGGTTTCTAGTCTTGCAGCAGGACACAAAACGCTTGTACCTCAACTGATTGCAGAGCTTCAAAAAATAAATAGAGGTGATATTTTGGTGATTGTGGGTGGCGTTATTCCCTACAAAGATTACGAGTTTTTGTATAATGCAGGTGCTGTGGGCATTTTCGGACCAGGAACAGTGATTGCGGTTGCTGCACAAAAGATTTTAGAAAAATTGGGATAAAAACAAACACAAAAAAATTATTCTTATGCAACTCACACAACATACGTCTCAAATCTGGACTATTGATAATTTTCTAACGCAAAAAGAGTGTGAAGATTTTATCATTTTTACTGAAAATATAGGTTATGTAGAGGCAGAAGTAAGTTTTGCGGAAGGTGCAAAAATGATGAAAGGTCTTAGAAATAATTATAGACTTTTGTATGAAGATATGCAACTTGCCAATGATTTGTGGGTCAAACTTGCACCTTTTTGCCCACAAAATCTTGAGAATAATCTAAATAATGACAAAAAAAACATTTCAAATGGTATTAATGAGCAATTTAGGTTTTATAAATATGAAGTTGGTCAGCGTTTTAAACGACATATTGATGGTAGATTTACTAGAAATGCGCAAGAGCAAAGCCGTATTACATTTATGATTTACCTTAATGATGATTTTGAAGGTGGAGAAACTACTTTTGACAATCTGCAAATAATCCCAAAAACTGGAACTGCTTTATGTTTTATACACGAAGTAAAACATGAAGGAAATGCTATTAAAGGCGGTGTTAAGTACGTTTTACGCTCTGATGTAATGTATATTGAAATATGAAATTTGAAATAAACTATATTAGCGTTTATGAATAATTCCATTTTCAACCACCCCTAACCCCCAGTAATGTTAATTTCTGATTAATATTGTTCTCCAAGTGGAAATAATACATTGCTCTATGTTCCGTAGGTACGACCTACGGCT
>JAYVGJ010000320.1:0-4088 GCA_043772375.1 Raineyaceae bacterium
AATAAGGAAGAAATTATCATTGACCTTTTGCAAAAATATGCCGCTTAAAATAACTGATAATCAAGTAGTTATACTAATAATAAATATCAACAATTTAATTAAAGAATAATTCCTGTGTTTTCAAGGTACTTTTCTTTTACTCGTTTTAGCCAATTTTCACTATAATTGCTCGTGCTGTGTGAATATTTTTCAAGTGTTTCTGCAATAGCATTTAAGAAACTGATTTTGTCTGCAAATGGTTTGTTCTTAGGGCTTTTAGCATACCATTTTATGGGTCTTAGGTTGTAAGGTTGGCTATTTTTGGTTTGCATATTGATAGGATTTGCACCAGAAGTGCCTGCCATTTCCCAAACTTTTAGTAGCCACAAATTATCTATGCTTAAAACGGCATCAATCATTTTATAGCCAAAAATTAGATAATCTGCATCAAGTCTTTCAGGTTTGATAAGCAAAGATTTGTTATAAGAATCAAAATTTGCAATATCAAAAGTAGGTGTAGCATTGGCATTGAAGGTCTTTATCTCCAAAAAACCACTTTTATTATCTTCTGCAAGCAAAAAATCTGGAAATTCTTGTGTATTTGCAGGTTGCCTAAAATAAAAATCATTTCTTTTCAGCCACTCACCAATCCATTCCTGCAATAAATCTCCAATAGCATCTTTGCCATAGTATTTTGCAGAAATTCCACCAAGTATAATCTCCACGCTACCAATTTGCTCTTTTATTTTAAATTCATTCAACAATAAAGCATAAATTTCACTAGCTGTAACTTTTTTCTTTTCTATCATTTTTATTTATTTTGAGATTTGAAAAGCAAATCTACACAAAAAATCATAAACTTATTATGTAACCCCAAAATATTGCCAGTACTTTGCGCTAGTGCTATAAAACAAGAAATAAATCTCTATTTGTTTGATAATAACGTAGTTTTGTATATATTTGCGACTGTAAAAATGGCTAGTAATTTTCCTTATTTATCAATCATCATTTATTAAAATGATTACAATTTATACAGATGGGGCAGCCATAGGCAATCCTGGTGCTGGCGGCTATGGAATAGTGATGACTTTTGAGAAATTTCGTAAAGAAATTTCTCAAGGCTATAAACACACAACCAACAACAGAATGGAACTTTTAGCGGTTATTGTAGCCTTAGAAACACTTAAAAATGATAATTCTTTGGCAACTGTTTATTCAGATTCTAAATATGTCATTGATGCCATCAACAAAAAATGGGTGTTTGGGTGGCTCAAAAAAGGTTTTGTAGGTAAAAAAAATGAAGATTTGTGGCGCAGATTTCTGAATATCAACAAAAAACATAGCGTAACTTACACATGGGTGAAAGGACATGCAGGAAACCCAGAAAATGAGCGTTGTGATGTACTCGCTACCACCGCCGCAAAAAATAAAAATAAGTCGGAGCTTCTTGTAGATGAGTTTTATGAAAAAGAAAATGATAAAACCATATCAAAAACAGTATCAAAAATATGAAAATAAATGATATAAAGATACGAAAAATTGCCTACGTCTTTGCTATTGCGTTGGTGGTTTTGCTCACCCTAAACTATCTGATAACACTATTTCTTAGTATTTCTCCTGCTGATGTAAATGCTGCTAAAAAAAGTGTAGAACTCAAGGAATTGGCTAATCAGATACATTTTTCTACAAAAATTTTGATTAGATGCGCTGATGTAGGTTTGGATATGCAAAAAGAAACTGTTGATTTGGCGCAGGTGCGTGCTAAATATGAAAAAATCCGTTTTTTGTTGCACAATGGCGCAAAAGATATGGAAGAACGCAATATGAAGATAAATGTTGCTCCAGCCACAGATGAACGCTTAACCACACTTATAGAACTCCAAAAAGACTGGAAAGAATATGACAAAGATTTGCGTGACCTTAATATACGCCTTAATAGAGCAGAGCTTAGCCTAAAAGATAGTATTTCTGATACAAAAGATTTGCAATGGGTAAATAAAAAATATATTGATTTTTTGCAAAAGAATGAAAAATTAGTAACAGAATATAACGAGTTTTTGGAAACAAAACGCAATAACCTAAATCTTGCTTTGCTTTTTGTGGCTAATTTGGTTGTTTTGGTGATGGCATGTATTTATTATGCGGTTAGAAATCTCATTTTAAATCCTATTAATACTATTTCTAGAAGTTCTCGTGAACTTGCAAAAGGAAATTTGAGCGAACAAATGCTAGAAACTTCTAGAAGTGAAATTGGCTATATTGCTCAAAATGTTAATGATTTGGCTAATATTTTGAAAAATGCAACAGAGTTTTCCAGAGAAATTGGGCAAGGAAATCTAGATGTGGCATATAAAGGCATTACAGACGAAAATCAAGGAAAAGAAAGTATTGTAGGGGCATTGCAAATAATGCGTGACCAACTACGAAAAGTGGCAGAAAAAGACAGACAAGACCGTTGGTCAAATGCTGGACTTGCAAAATTTGCAGATGTTTTGCGCATAAATCCTAGTGATACACTAGATAATTTTTGCTACAATGTTATCTCAAATCTCGTGAATTATTTGGAGGCTACGCAAGGCGCAGTTTTTATTATCAATGATGATAAACCCAATAAAGCAGACCATTATTTGGAAGCAAAAGCAGCTTATGCAATGAACAAAAAGAAATTTTTGGATAAAAAAATAGAGATAGGAGAGGGGCAAATAGGGCAATCTTTTAGAGATGCAGAGATGATTTATATTAGTGATGTGCCTGATACCTACGAAAAAGTAACCTCGGCACTTGGTGCAACTCGTCCAAAAAATGTGCTTATTGTGCCATTAGAAACTACAGAAGGCACTATTGGCGTGTTAGAACTACTTTCATTAAAAGATATTCCACGCTACCGCCTTACATTTGTCCAACGAGTAGTAGATGCCATTTCTGTTGCTATTAATACTATCAAAAAAGCAGAAAAAAGCAGAAAAATGGCACAAGAAAATGAAGAAATGGACAAAAGAATAAGCAGAAGAAATTAAACTTGAAGTTTTGATGTGTGATATGTGATATAAAATACATTATTTGCCGTCAAAAAGCACATCACACATCACACATTACATATCATACATCAAAAAATGTTTGTAGAACCGCATTTAAACCAATTGGAGAACAAAGTCGGCTGGATAGAAGTCGTTTGTGGCTCTATGTTTTCTGGAAAAACAGAAGAACTTATCCGCCGTATGAATAGGGCAAAAATTGCAAAACAAAAAGTAGAAATCTTCAAACCTAGCATAGATACCCGCTATGATGAGGTAAATGTGGTTTCTCACAACGCAAACGCTATACGCTCTACGCCCGTGCAAAGCTCGTCAGAGATTTATATGTTGGCAGGAGATTGTGATGTGGTCGGAATTGATGAAGCACAATTTTTTGATAATCAGATAGTTGAAGTTTGTACCCAGCTTGCTAATCACGGCAAACGTGTGATTATAGCAGGTTTGGATATGGATTTTCAGGGAAAACCATTTGGTGCAATGCCCGAACTTATGACCATTGCAGAATTTGTTACGAAAGTGCAAGCAATTTGTATGCAATGTGGGCGTATTGCGGCATATTCGTACCGTTTGGTGAGTATTGATACTACTGTTTTGTTGGGAGAAAAAGAAAGCTACGAGCCTCGTTGTAGAAAATGCTTTAATGAAGGAATGAAAACGCAAGAACAATTACGAATTACAAATTACGAATTACGAGAAAAAACAATTACGGGAAAGTCAATTACGAATTAAAAATTACGTTTATAGAGTTGTTTTGTGAATTGTATTTATAACTCACAACTCACAACTCACAACTCAAAAAATGTCTTTGCGCCTTTGTTGGTGTTTTAGCGCAGCGACACCAACAAATGATTTATGTTTAAAATTTCCTTAGAAAATTTTGGTAAAAAATTTAATTATGAATGGATTTTCAGGGGGTTTTCTTATGAATTTGTCAGCGGAGAAGCTTATGCTATCACAGGTGCAAACGGAAGTGGAAAATCTACGTTTTTACAATGTCTGGCAGGATTTTTTCCACAATCAGAAGGGAAAATAATTTATTCTCAAGATAATAAAATCATTTCTAATGATGATTTT
>JAYVGJ010000321.1:0-3852 GCA_043772375.1 Raineyaceae bacterium
CTATCAATAAATTCAATAAAACACTATTTTCCTTCTTGTTGATTATCAATGAATTAGAATAGTTTAATCTTAAATTAAAACAGTGTACGGTAGCAAATCTTTTACAAATATCAATATAATCACTATTATCATTATGAAAATGAAAACAAACACTACCCCAACCCCCAAAAAGGAAACAACACAAAAAACCATACGCCTAATTGCTTTACTTTTGCTACTAACCCTCACCACAAACAAGGTAGCGTGGGGACAAAAAACTTTTACTGGTACTGGTAATTGGAGTACTGGTGCTTGGAGTCCTAGCATTCCTGTTGCTGGTGATAATGTTATTATTAACGGAACGGTAACACTTGACATTACTGGAACTACCACAATAGGTAGCCTTACTATCAATGCAGGTGGTACGCTTAATACAAGTAGTAATTCTCTTATTGTTACAGGAGCTACTACCATTGCTAATGGAGGCACTTTCACAGATACAGTAAGTGGTGGTGTAAATACTTTTAATGGAACAGTAACTGTAGCTTCTGGAGGCAGTTTTACGGCTGGTAATGGTGGTAGTAATCAATTTAGATTTTTGGGTAATATTACTAATTTTGGTACTTTTGATTTAGATGCTACGCCTCCTGCTACCAGTAGTATCTGGCAATTGGGCAATGCTACTTCTACTATTACAGTAACCAATGAAAGTAGTAGTGTGATGTATTTCTCCAGATTGCTGAATGGCTCTGGACTTATTGCAGGAGATGTTATTATAGCTAATCCTACTAATGCAGGTGCAGGTAATATAGAGTTACATGGCAACGGTATTCCTGGTGGTAGTGGTAATATTACTATTCAAGCAAACAAGAGACTTACTAATGATTTGGGTACGAGTGGCACACCTGCAGGTAAGCGGCTTATTGCTTCTCCAAGAAATAGCGGAGGTACTGGAGCTACTTTTATCAATAAGGGAATAGTAGAGATAAGAGGTGCTGCAGGTACAACTGGATGTCCAAGTTCTTGTTTAAATAATGAGCCTATTTATGATTTTAGTGGACTAAGTAATTTAGTTAAGTTTGTCAATGTTAGTGATGTAATGGCGGCTCCTATTTATAATGATGTTGTTTTTGAGGGGACTAATGCGTTGGTTGGAAATATCATTATAGATAGAAACCTTACTATTAATACAAGTGCTGTGCTGGCAGCAGGAACTAATAATATCAATATCAAAGGAAACTGGAGAAATAATGGTGGTACTTTCAATAGTTCCCCAGGAGTGGCTACAGTTGTATTTAATGGCACAGGTGCGCAAACTATCACAGGAAACACAACTTTTAATAATCTTGAGATGCTTAACCCTGCAGGTGTAACATTAGGAGTTACACCTTCTAATATTACACTAGCAGGCACACTTATACTAACAAGTGGGAAAATGAATTTAGGGGCGAATAATCTCACTATTGGAAATTTAGGAAGTATTACAGGGGCTGATGTAAACAAATACATAGTTACGGGCAGTACTGGTGCGCTAATAAAAGCAACTATAGCCCCAACTTCTTTTATTTTTCCAGTGGGAGATGCGGCAAATTATCAACCTATTACAATAGGAAACATCACTACATCTGCTGGTGTGAGGTTTGGAGGTCCATCTTCTGGGCTTGTTGGAGTGGGTTCTTGGCGCATCTTAAGTCCTAGTGCCACTTCAACTATTACGCTGAATAACCCACAAGGTGGAACATTAACAGCGTTATCTCTAATAGCTACTTATAATACTGTTACTAGCGTTTGGATACCCTCACCTGGAGGAACAGCTTTTAGTGCAGGAAATTATACAACCCCTAATTATGCTTTTCCTTCAACTGCTGGTGTTGAGGTACAGTTTGGTATTTTCACCCCTGCTACTATATTTTATTCTAATCCTGTTACTTCTGGCGGTAATTGGAATGCGCCAGGCAGTTGGTCAAGTTCTCCAACGTCATTTGTACTAACTACTGTGCCTACGGCAAGTATATTTCCTGCAACTACAGATATCCGTATACAAGATGGACATACCATAACCGTACAAAATTCAAATGATATTGTTACAGGTGCTGATGTAGATGTACAAGGTGGGGGTGTTTTGAGGTTTAATGTTTCTAATGCAATGTCAGTAGATAAGATAAAAAGTACAGGTGTTTCTGCAATACCAGCTACATTAGGAGAAAAAGGAAGGATAATATTTAATGGTTTTTTAGGTAATATTGCTAATGGGGCTAACAACTTGTTTGCAGGCACAGCAGGCACAACTATAGAATATACTGGTACTACTACTACTACTATGGCTGTTCAGCAAGGTTTTGGTTCTAGTATACCACCAATTTACCAAAACCTTATCATTTCTGGTAGTGGTGATAAAGAGCTTACCGCCACTACTATTGTTAAAGGAAATTTAACTATTAGCTCTGGGGCTATCCTTAATCCTAATGTTACCGCTTATGATATTGTACTTGGCGGAAATTTCACCAATTTAGGTGGTATGCTAAGACCAGTAGGGCGTGTAATATTTAATGGTACAAATATCCAAACCATCACTGGGAACACAACTTTTAATAATCTTGAAATAAATAACTCTGCAAATGTAACATTAGCAGGTACAACTTCTGATATTTCTGTAGCAGGTGCGCTCACGCTCGCAAACGGAAAACTAATAACAAATGCTAATATTATCACTTCCACTAGTACTGGAACGCTTACTTATACCAACGGCTGGATAGACACAAGTGGTGGAGGCAAATTAAGCAGAATAATAGGAGTTACTCCAACGGATTTTCCTATTGGAGATAATAATAATTTGCGCTTGGTGCAGATGTCCTCTACTGTCGCTACAAGTATAGCTACGGCTGGTTTTGTGGCAGGCGCACCCGCCAACGCACCAGCTAACGCTATCAATGTGTTTGCTGGTACGTGGAAACTTAGTAGTACAAATGATGCAACAGTAGCTTTTACTAATGCAGCTACGGCATCTAATGTAAAGATACAACGACTTACGACTACAAGCACGTGGGCGCAAGAACCAACTACTTTTTTTACTAGCATTCCAGTGGCTTATACAAGTGTAAATCCTATTGCTATACCAACTGAAACTACTTTTGCGTTATTTGAGGTAGGTCTTCCGCTTGAAATTCCCAAAACAGATATTAGGTTTGTGCCTATTACAATTAATAATGCCTCTAATAAGGTTACTTTTTCTTGGCAATCCGTTGGTGCAACAAAATACCAAGTACGTTTAGGAACGGTTACTGGCAATGATATTGTTTGGAAAACTCCTGTCAACGAGGTGATTACGCCTGCTGGAAATCCTGCAATTATTGAATTTGTGAATAATAATATTGAGTATGATGTAATCACCTATTATAGCGTCAGGGCAATGGGCGCAACGCCTGCACAAAACTCTCTTTGGAGTAGCCCTGTGAGTATTTTTGTAAATAGTATCAATAATCCTGCTACTTCTTTGAGCAATGATATTGATAAACTAATAAAAATTTCTCCAAATCCTTCTTCTGGGGATTTTGTAGTTGATTTTGGAGGGGTAAATATGGCTAAATCTGTTGTACGTGTGCATAATGCGCAAGGCAAACAAGTTTTTATTTCTGAAAATAATGTCAATAATGGAAATAATCAAATGGCTATTTCTTTGAGAAATGTGGCAAATGGTATTTACCTGCTTCAAATCAGCACAGAAAAAGGAAATATTTTTAAGAAAATAGTGAGAGAATAACAAGTTATTCCATTATTTTGCTACCGTACACAGTTTAAAAACCGCTCTGGTTTGTGTCCCACAAACCAGAATGAGGTAGTACAATCACTCAGCTCTTATGATATGAAATACAT
>JAYVGJ010000322.1:0-13011 GCA_043772375.1 Raineyaceae bacterium
CCAGCGGACTGGCATATTTATAGAAAAATCTGCAAAAAATGTATTTAGTTCCAGCGGAACTAATACAAAATTTATTTTCCGAAATTCTTCCCGTTTGCAGTATATTCATTCACAATTTACAATTTACAATTTACAATTCACAATTTACAATTATTTATGAAAAATATTGATGTATTATTAGGCTTGCAATGGGGAGATGAGGGAAAAGGCAAAGTTGTTGATTTTTTGGCTAATCATTATCAAGTAGTTGCACGCTTTCAAGGCGGACCAAATGCTGGGCATACGCTAGAATTTGAAGGAAATAAACACGTTTTACATCAAATTCCTTCTGGGATTTTCAGAAATGATGTGCAAAATATTATAGGAAACGGTGTTGTTTTAGATGCCATTATCTTCAAAAAAGAAATTGAAAATCTACAGAAATATAACATCAATTTCTCCCAAAACTTGTTTATCTCTAAAAAAGCACAACTTATTTTGCCAACACACCGACTTTTAGATGCTGCGCAAGAAAACGCAAAAGGAAAAGACAAAATTGGCTCAACACTCAAAGGCATCAGTCCGACTTATACAGACAAAATAGCCCGCAATGGCTTGCGTGTGGCAGATATTTTGGAAAATAATTTTTCTGAAAAATACGAAAATCTTAAACAAAAACATCTTTCAATGATAAGTTTTTTGGCGTATGATTACACTAAAAACTATGATTTGGTGGCATTAGAAGCAGAATTTTGGCAAGCTGTAGCATTTTTGAAAACTTTTAATTTGGTGGATAGCGAGTATATGCTCAATGATGCACTCACGGAAGGCAAAAATATTCTTGCAGAAGGCGCACAAGGCACTTTATTAGATATTGATTTTGGTTCATATCCATTCGTTACAAGTTCTAGCACGACTGCCGCAGGTGCTTGTACGGGTTTAGGAATTGCACCCAACAAAATCAAAGATGTTTTTGGAATTTTTAAGGCATATTGCACTCGTGTAGGCGCAGGAGCGTTCCCAACAGAACTAGAAGATGCCACAGGTGAGAAAATACGCACTATTGGAAGAGAAGTGGGTGCCACAACAGGCAGGCAAAGGCGTTGCGGTTGGCTGGATTTGCCTGCCTTAAAATATGCCATTATGCTCAATGGCGTAACGCAACTTTTTATGATGAAAGCAGATGTTCTTGATGATTTTGAAGAGATAAAAGTTTGTACGCATTATCAGCTAGAAGATGGCACAATTACAGAAAAAATGCCTCACAGTCTTCAAAATACAACTATTACTCCAATTTATAAAACTTTCAAAGGTTGGAATACGCCACTTACGGCACTCAAAAACATCAATGAAATTCCCACAGAATTTGCGGATTATATTGATTTTTTGGAGAAAAACTTGCAAACCCCTATCAAACTTATTTCTGTTGGACCAGATAGAGAACAAACCATTATTAGGTAATATCAATGAAAAAAATAACAATAATCTTGCTTTTTTTGTGTTTTTCTTGCTTTGATGCAAATGCGCAATCTAACAAAAATAAGCGGTCTAGCGCACTTAGAGGAGCATTACGTACAGAAAGAACCTGCTTTGATGTTTTTTATTATAACCTTTTTCTCAAAATAAATCCTGATAAAAAGTACATCAGTGGGCATAATAAAATCCATTTTACAACCACTGATACCACAAGCAAAATCCAGATAGATTTATATGAGAATTTGGCGTTGTCAAAGATTATTTTTAGAGGTCAGCCAATTAAGTTTGTGCGTGAGTATGATGCTGTTTGGGTTTATTTTCCTACGCAACTCATCAAAAATGGCACTTTTTTTATAGATGTTTATTATGAAGGAAAGCCTAAAAGTGCTGATATTGAAAACTTCCAACGTCACGGATTTAATTGGGCGCAAACACTCAATGGCAAGCATCTTGTAGGTGTTTCTTGCGAGTATGATGGTGCAAGCCTTTGGTATCCTAATAAAGACCACCTTACAGATGAGCCAGATTCTATGCGTGTACATTGGACTGTTCCTGATAATTTGCAATGTATTTCTAATGGCGTTTTGGAAAATATCACCAAATCAACAAAAGAAGTTGGTTATTTGACCCATAATTGGCTTATCAAAAATCCTATCAATAATTATAATGTTACAGTTTATTTAGGTGATTATAAAGAGATTGTAGATGAGTATTCAAGTGTCGTTACAGGAAAAAAACATAAAATAAGCTATTATTATTATGATGAAACACTTGAAAAAGCAGTAGATTATTTTGCATTTACAAAGCAATTTTTAGCTTTTTTTGAAGAGATTTATGGAGAATATCCTTTTTGGAATGATAAATTTGCTGTTTTAAAATCTAATTACTCTGGAATGGAGCATCAGAGTTGTTTAGCCATTGGTTCGCCTCTAAGAAAATATAATTGGTATTATACCATAAATGTGAATTATGATTGTGTACTTATTCACGAGATAGCCCACGAATGGTGGGGAAACTCTGTTTCTGTGGGTGATATGGCTGATGTGTGGATGCACGAAGGCTTTGCTACCTATTCTGAAGCACTTTTTATAGAACGTATTTTAGGAAAAACGGCTTATAAGCGCACAATAGAAACAATGAATGCCCAAACTCCCTTGTTTTTCACACTTGTAGGCAAAAAAAATGTCAATGTCAATATGTTTGAAAATAACAATATCTACATGGGTGGCGCAAGTTTTTTGGACAAACTCCGTACTAAAATCAATGATGATAAAATATTTTTTGATATTTTAAAGAGTTTTCAGGTAAAATTCCGTAAGAAAATCATCACAACGGCTGATTTTTTGGCTATGGTTAATGAGAAAACCAAAAAAGATTTTACCAAATTTTTTGAGAAAGAAGTCTATTAATTGTATTTCTATGTCTTCTTTGTGTCTATGTGGTGAAAAGTTAAACAGAATTTCAAAAAAACTGTTATATTTGCATTAAAGTAATAACAAACAAAATTTTAGAGATATTTTATGGATTTAATGATAACTTTTTTGAAAAATTTTTCAATATTGGTTTTTGTAGTTTTCGTGTTAGGCGTATATAATTCTGTGCCAGAAGATGTTGCTTTTGGTATTGATGCCATTGGAAAAATGGATAAATCTCACTTTTTTTATGCTATGGCGGCTTTTGTAATACTTATAAATTTATTTTTGACTATATTTGTAAAATATTTCAATGCAATCCCCATACAGAAATTTAAGGTGCCAAAAAGTGATTTTTGGCTAGAAAATGAAGAAAGCCGTTTAGCTTTTTTTTATGTAATACAAAGTTGGGCATATAGTCTAATGGCAGTTTTCAATGCACTTATTTGTTTGATTTTATTCAAAATATATAAAATAAACGACCTTGCAGGCATTTCTGGAATAAATCTTTTGCCTTATTTGTTGCTAATTGTTTTTGTTGTTTTGGCTTGGATTGGTTTTATTTTAAGAAGATTTCATATACAAAAATATTCTATCTGGGAATAGAGCATAAAAATATTAAAAAAAATGGATATATACGTAGGTAGTTTGCCTTTCAAACTAAAAGAAAATCAGCTTAAAGAATTATTTGAGCCTTACGGAGAAGTTGAATCCGTAAAAATTATTATTCATAAAATTACGAGGCAAAACAAAGGCTTTGGTTTCGTAACAATGCCCAATGATGAGCAGGCACTTGCCGCAATCAAAGCCCTTAATGGCTCTGATTTGGAAGGTAGAGAACTTGAAGTGAGCAAATCTGACCCAAAAGTAGAAATAAAATCTACTGGAAAAGATGTTTATAAGGCTTCTACTGCTAGAAAAGTTATCAAAAACATCCCACGTAAAAGAAATGATGATGATGACACGTTCAAATTTAAGAAAAAATATTAAGTAATTTCTCCAAAATTCTGACAAAAATATGGTGAAAACGCCGTTTGAAAAAATGCTTTTCTCACAGAAAAAAACCTTGTTGATAGCTTCAATTTCAGGTTTTTTGGCGGTTGCTATTGGTGCTTTTGGCGCACACGCTTTGAAAGCACACTTACTTTTGATAGGAAAAGCAGAAGTTTTTGAAACTGCATCAAAATATCATTTTTACCATAGCTTTTTGTTGCTTTTGATTGGTATTTTGCAGTTTAATATTAAGACAAAATGGCTTTCTTATGCTTCTTGTGCTATATTTTATGGACTTTTATTTTTTTGTGGTGCGCTTTATGCGCTTGCGCTTACAGGTGTAGGCTTGCTAGGTGCAGTTGCGCCTATAGGTGGTGTTTTTTTGCTTATTGGCTGGTTTTTGATAGGAAAATCCATTTATGATGAATTTTATGTTTAACCTTTGCAGTTAAAAGAAAATCAACTTCTTTTTATGGAAACACTTCATTTAATGCGTAATATACGCTTAACTCCCCAAACAAACATAGAACTTGCAACTTTGCGAAGTCAAAAATGGGAGATTTATAACTCGTCTCAACCTGTTACTGTGCTAATAAAAGGGCAACCTTTCAAGTTTAGAGAAGGGCTTACGTTCACGCCTTTTGCCAATGCAGTTCCTTGTAATGCACATTGTCGTTTTTGTTCTGAAGAATTGCAACAAAAAGAAAACCACCAACCAACAGCCCTACACTATATTACGGATTATGAGCAATATTTTACGGCACTTGAGCAGGCTATTTTAGCAGTAAAAAATTTGCATATAGGATTGAGTTTGTCAGGTTTGGAGGCAACTGCTGAACCCATTTGGTTGTTACGTTTTTTGGAGATATTAAAAAAAATACAACCAGTTTTCCAATTTGATGAAAAAGTGCTTTATACCAATGGTAGTGGACTTTTAAAATATCCAAAGTTGATACCTGCTTTGCAAGCTGTTGGTTTTGACCGCATAGAGTTATCTCGTTGCCACCCTGACCAAACCATTAACCAAAGCATTATGTATTTCAACCGTAATGAAGCTATTTGGCAAAATACTCATTATGAAACACTTATTAAAAATTTGCAAGGAAAATTATTTATTAAAAATTCTTGCATACTTACTAAAAAAGGTACACAAACCATAGAAGATATAGAGGCTTATCTGCTTTGGGCAATAGATTTGGGCATTACAGAAGTGGTTTTGCGTGAATTGAGTAGGTTAGATGATTCATATATGCCCAATCCTACTCTTAAATGGGTAGAAGAAAACAGAGTACCTATTGAACCTCTGTTGCAAGAAATAGCACCTTCCTACTCTGAAGTTCGTGTAGATTGGAAGTATTTGTACAGCACTGTTGGTTATTATTACTACAACGAACATTTTTTATACCAAAATAAGTTAGAAGTTATTTTAGAAACCAGTAGTTATGCTGCCTTGGAGAGTGCTAACCAAACAGGTATTGTCCACAAAATGGTATTTCATAGCAATGGTAATCTTTGTGGTGGTTGGAATCCTGATACAAATATTATTGCTAATTTTTTTAAGTAATCACTAAACTTAACGAAAACCAGTGGAATAACATATTATATGAATAAAATAATCTCCTCTTTTGGAGGAGATTATCTGTAAAAATTATTAGCAAAAAGCTAAGAAAAAGCGCAATATTACATCATTCCGCCCATTCCTCCGCCACCCATTCCACCCATTGGGTTTCCTTTGTCATCTTCTGGATCATCAGCAATCACACATTCAGTAGTCAAAAGAAGTCCTGCAATAGAGGCAGCGTTTTCTAGTGCCAAACGTGTTACTTTTGTGGGGTCAATGATACCTGCTTCAAACATATTTTCAAATTTATCTAGTCTAGCATTATAACCAAAGTCTTTTTTGCCTTCTTTCACTCTATTGACAATCACAGAACCTTCTCCACCTGCGTTGGCAATAATGGTACGCAAAGGTGATTCTAGGGCAATACGAATGATATTTACGCCTGTCATTTGGTCTTCATTTTCTACTTTGATTTTGTCTAGTGCCTCAATAGCACGTATCAAAGCCACACCGCCACCAGGTACAATACCCTCTGCTACGGCTGCACGTGTAGCGTGCAAAGCATCATCAACTCTATCTTTTTTCTCTTTCATTTCTACCTCTGTGGCTGCACCAATGTACAGAATAGCCACACCACCAGAAAGTTTTGCAAGACGTTCTTGTAATTTCTCACGGTCATAATCAGATGTTGTAGATTCCATTTGAGATTTAATCACGTTTACACGTCCTTTAATGGCATCTTTATCACCTTTTCCGTTTACAATAGTTGTGTTATCTTTGTCCACAATGATTTTGTCTGCTGTTCCGAGATATTCTGCGGCGTTTTCAAGCAAGTAACCTTTTTCTTCAGAAATAACCTCTGCACCTGTCAAAATGGCAATGTCTTCAAGCATAGCTTTTCTACGGTCACCAAAACCTGGAGCTTTTACAGCAGCAATTTTCAGCGCACCACGAATTTTATTTACTACAAGTGTTGTAAGTGCTTCACCATCAACATCTTCCGCAATAATCAAAAGAGGACGACCAGTTTGAGCACATTGTTCCAAAACAGGCAAAATTTCTTTCATAGAAGAGATTTTCTTTTCTGTAACCAAAATGAAAGGTTTTTCCATCATAACTTCCATTTTCTCTGTATCAGTAACGAAATAAGGAGAAAGGAAACCTCTATCAAATTGCATTCCTTCTACCGTTTTTACTTCAGTTTCAGTACCTTTTGCTTCTTCAACAGTGATAACGCCTTCTTTACCAACTTTTTCCATTGCATTGGCAATCATTTTACCAATTTCTTCGTCGCTATTAGCAGAGATAGTAGCTACTTGTGCAATTTCTTTGCTATCTTTTACTGTTTTAGATTGCTTTCTAAGGTGTTCTACAACGGCTACAACGGCTTTTTCAATGCCACGTTTCAAATCCATTGGATTTGCACCTGCAGCCACATTTTTAGAACCAGCATTGTAGATAGCTTGTGCCAAAACGGTTGCTGTTGTAGTACCATCACCTGCCATATCAGCCGTTTTTGAAGCGACTTCTTTGACAAGTTGTGCGCCCATATTCTCAATAGGGTCTTTTAGTTCAATTTCTTTAGCAACTGTTACACCATCTTTGGTGATAGCAGGTGCGCCAAATTTTTTATCAATGATAACATTTCTTCCTTTTGGACCTAATGTTACTTTTACTGCGTTAGCGAGTGCATCAACCCCTCTTTTGAGTTTTTCTCTTGCTTCTGCGTCAAAATATATTTTCTTAGACATAAAAATGATTGTGATTTTTTGGTTTGATTTTTTAAAATATCTAGTATTATTGAGCGGAAAAATGAGTGTTTAGATGTTGATTATTAAGCTATTGCATTAACTCACAACTCATAATTCACAACTCAAAACTATTTATACAACTGCAAGAATATCAGACTCACGCATAATGAGGTATTCTTTGCCATCAACAGTAATTTCTGTGCCAGAATATTTTCCATAAAGTACGCTATCACCTACTTTGACGGTCATTTTTTCATCTTTTTTACCTGCACCAACTGCCACAACAGTTCCTTTTTGAGGTTTTTCTTTTGCAGTATCAGGGATAATAATGCCTGATGCGGTTTTAGTTTCTGCCACAGCAGCCTCTACAAGCACTCTGTCGGAGAGTGGCGTAATATTGAGCTTTTTAGCCATTTTTTTAGAAATTTTAGATAAGTAATTGTGAATTTTTAATTGTGAATTGTGAATTATGAATGAATACAAAATGCTGATAATATACTGATAATATACTGATAATCAATGTTATCTACTATTTTGGTCGTATCAAAATATAAACTAAATTATAACAATCCATTCATAACAAAATACTATAATGACAATTTCTTTACATTTTTTATGCCAATGCTATTTATAAGTGCTTTTTGTCAGGTTTTTATGAAAAGCCTGCTATTTTGTCAGGTTTTTGAATTTGGTTTGCATTACATAACAGCCACGCAAGTAAACCTTTTTTGTCTTATTGATGTTTTTATGATGATTTTGTTTTGAATAAATCTCATAAATCTACAAAAATGAAACATATATTTTTTTCTATATTTTTATTGATATTTTTGCTAATGACTGGTAATATTTTTGCCCAAACAAACGTTGAAAACACACCAAAACCTGAAAATCTTGTAAAAAATCATAGCTTTGAGCAAATAACCTCTTGTCCTACGGATTTTGATGAGTTGGAAAAAGCTAAGTTTTGGAAAAGATATCAAGGCACACCCGAGCTAATGCACAGTTGCTGTAAAAATGGTACGACAGGCGTTCCTTACAATTTTTTTGGCTCACAAACCGCTCCCACAGGCGGAGCATACGCAGGAATAACCACTTTTCACCGCACCGCACCCAACGAAATTATTGGCGGAGAACTTACTGCACCTCTTCAAAAAGGCAAAAGATACAGAGCTGGCTTCAAGGCAAGCCTATCAGAAAAATATTCTGGTTTTTCTACCAATAATATGGGTATTTTGTTTACCCATAATCCTGAAAAAGATACAAAAGCAAACAAAGCACACATCAAACACGACCGTGTTTTGTACCAAAAAAATTGGACACAAGTACAAGGAACTTTCATTGCAGACGACAATTATACTAAGTTTTTGCTTGGGAATATGTTTGATAATAAATCTACAACACTGGAAAGAGAGCCTGCAAGTACAGATTCTTCTGCTTATTATTACATTGATGATGTCTTTGTGGAGGAAGTTTATGACCCTTATGCCCCAAAAGAACCCACCACCATTACATACATCAATAAAATTACTGATGAAGATACAAAGAAAAATATTAACGGAAAAATCACCTACAAAACAGGTGAAAACCTACAAGAAATGACTTTCAAAGAGGGAGAAATACGCTTGGAACTTCTTAAAAACAAGGTTTATGACCTGATTATTACGGCTGATGGTTTTTATCCTATTATAGAACAAATAGAAACAAACAAACTCAAAAACAATACTTTTAATGCAAAACTTACACCACTCAAAGCAGGCAAAACCATTGTTTTAAATCATATTTTTTTTGATTTTGCTAAGACTATTCTTAAAGATGCCTCATTTGTAGAACTTAATTTGCTGGTGCAAATTATGACACAAACGCCTGCTATCAAAATAAAAATTATTGGTCATACCGACAATGTGGGAACAGATGCCAACAATATTATTCTCTCAAAAGGACGAGCTGATGCAGTGCGTAAATACTTGATTTCTAAGGGAATAAATGAAAAAAGGTTAGAAACGCAAGGCGCAGGAAAAGCTATGCCAGTCGCACCCAATACAACAGAAGAAGGACGTACCAAAAACCGTAGAGTAGCTTTTACAATTGTATTGTAGAGTTACAAGATTTATGTATTTGCAAGTTGTGTAGAGGTAATATCAACACCAATTTTTATGTTACAAAATCCAGTATCTGGCTGATTATATTCGCAATAAATTAGATGCTTGCCAAAAATGTTTTGCCATTGAAGTTTACATTTTTTAACAGGTACTTTCAAACCTAAATAATATTTGTCAAAATTCAAGAAATATTCTTCCGCAGAAACACCTTCAGCATTCATTTTACTAATTGCTTGTATTTCTTCTTTAATAATACTTTCGGGCGTTTGTTGTAGATAATTATCCAAAAACGCCATAATATTTTGATGTACTTGTGCCTTGTTATCCATTTGGAGGGAAGGTTTTAATATGTTTGAACGAAGTAACAATATCATTTTTCTTATCTAAAATACAAACAATGAAAATTGGATTTAGGTTTATAAACTCATCTCGTCCTTGAACAAATTTCATTATTTTTTTTGGATTAGTAACTGTATTTACTGCCCTTATAGCACGGTAGGGGAATTCATTTTTAGATTTTAGAAATTCTATAAATTGTACCAAAGTCCAATTTTTTGTACTTTCGTCTATTTCCTGCAACTTACTCATAATCTCTTGAAAACGAAGCATATCTATTCTATTTCCTGCCAAATCTAAAAAATAATCATCAATTAAATCTAATTCCGCTTCAAATATGTAGTATTTTCTTTTATAATTTTTTTGCCCATAATCATGTGCCATACTCAAATTATTATCCCAAAAATAATAACCAGAACCTAAAAATTTATGTTGATTCAAGTTTTCTTCAAGATGAGTAGATAAAAATGCTCCTTTTTGTTCTATTTCTTGGATAATTCCATTACTACTGCAAGTGTGGTGTCCTATTATTTTCATTTTGGATAGGTGCTAAATCATTAAGCACGCAAAAATTGCGTGCTTAATGATTTTAATTTAATGATAAAATGTTCAGAAAATCTATTACCTACAAAAGCTCATAAATCCCTGCAATACCTTGCCCACCGCCTACACAAGCACTTACCATACCATATTTCTGCCCTCTGCGGCGCATTTCATTGAAAAGTTGCACAGAAAGTTTCGCTCCAGAACAGCCTAGCGGATGCCCAAGCGCAATAGCTCCACCATTGACATTGATAATAGAAGGGTCAAGGTTTAGCTCCTGAATAACTGCCAAAGATTGTGCTGCAAATGCTTCATTTAGCTCAATTTGATGAATATCAGCCAAAGTAAGCCCTGCTTGTTTGAGTGCTTTTGGAATAGCCGCTACAGGTCCTATACCCATAATACGTGGGTTTACGCCCTCTGCCGCATACGCAAGCATACGTGCAATAGGCTTTAAACCTAGTTCATTCACCATTTTTTCAGACATTACTAACACAAAAGCTGCTCCGTCTGATGTTTGAGAAGAATTACCTGCCGTAACGCTACCATTTGCAGCAAAAACAGGTTTTAATTTAGATAAACCTTCAATAGTGGTATCCAAACGAGGTCCTTCATCAACACTTACCACAAAAGATTTTTCTTTCTTTTGTCCATTCTCTACATAAGTTTCTGTTACATTAATAGGCACAATTTCATCTTTAAATTTGCCTTCTGTGATAGCTTTGATGGCTTTTTGGTGAGAATAAAAAGCAAATTCATCTTGTTTTTCACGAGAGATTTTGAAGTCGTTGGCTACTTGCTCTGCAGTTCCGCCCATTCCTAGATAATATTCAGGAGTTTTGTCTGCTATTTTCCAGTTTAAAGCCGTTTTGTAGCCCATTGTAGGCACAAGCGACATAGATTCTGTCCCGCCTGCAATAATACAATCAGCCATTCCTGCGCTTATGCGAGCGCAAGCCGTTGCTATTGTTTCAATACCAGAGCCACAATAACGGTTCATAATCAGTCCTGGTACGTTCATTGGCAAAGAAAGCAACGAAATCATACGTCCCATTTGCATACCTTGTTCTGCTTCAGGAACGGCATTTCCTACAAAAAGGTCGTCTATGCGGGTTGGGTCAAGGTTTGGCACAGCTGCAAGCAAGTGTTTGATTACGTCTGCTGCCAAATCATCTGGACGTGTGAAGCGGAAACCGCCTTTTTTAGATTTTCCTACCGCACTGCGGTAGCCTGCTACAATGTATGCGTTCATTTTGATATGGAATATTTAATGTATAATATTTGATATTGTGATGTGATTTTCTGACAGCACAATTATTTTCCAAATTTAGAAATTTTTTTGATTGGATTTAATAAAATCAAGTAATTTTTATGAAAAAATTGCAAAATCACTTCAAATAGAAGTATGAAAGAAAAAAATTGGATAACTATTCTTGAGGTTATGTATTGTTTTTCACTTATTTTTATGTAATTTTGTAGCATAATAAAATTCTAAATATTCAAATCAAACCCCAAATGAATAAAAAAATAATCATCATCTTTTGTTTGTTGCTTCAAGTAACACTAATTTTTGCCCAAAAAGTAGATTTGGACAGTAAAAAACTGAAGCATTCGTACTACAATATGCCAACAGACCCAATAGTAGATTTAGCAGATAATGAGCATACTTTTTCTGTCAAAATAGTAACTATTGACCCCAATGTTTCTAGGTTTATGACTTCACAATCCATCACCAAATTAGTAGAAATAGATGGTTTAAACAGAGTGAATAAAGACGGACGGATTTTAGTAGAACTAAGGCTTACGGAGTTCAATGAAACGGAGCGCAAGGTAAATACGATATCTATGGCGAATATAGTATCATATGTTGCCCAAATAAGATTTAAGGCAGTATTCACTTGCACAGTCATTGACACCAAAGGTATGAAAACAATCACCACAAAGCTCAATGGCACTACTTATACAGACTACAACCATAGAACAGCCAGCCACGACAACCGTAGTGCAGCACAGAATGAATTAAATGGTGCTACGCAAGAAGTCGTTGTAAAAAGCTATATTCAAAAATTTATATTAGAGTGTAATTCAGAACTAAGTCCAAAAATAGGTTATATAAAAGCAGAAGAAGAACATAAATTTTACGCTATGGATTCTGAAAAGCATCCAGAAAATGCACAATTCAATAAAGAGTTTGCAAAATTAAGTGCTATTGTTGCAAAATGCAATATAGAACAGACTAATATGGACGCAGTAAGAGAAGAGGCTAAACCTATCCTTGCTTATTTGGAGGCAATGCCTGCAAAATATACATTAGATGACAAACAACACCGCAAAATACGTTATGCGGGTTGGTATAATGCGGCATTGCTTAATTATGTGCTAGATAATTTTGATGAGGCTATTAAGCTCTCACAGAAAGTTATTGACAATAAATATGATGATGATGACGGAAAAAAACTTCTCAAAAAATGTCAAGAAGCAAAAATAATTCAAGACGCAAATAAAACAAAATACCGCCATTTTGCCCTTAGTTGGAAAAAACAAAATGAAGAGCCTGAAGCAGACCCCGTGGTTGTGGTTGCGCCTGTGGTTGTTACGCCTGCAAACGTGAACGCATCAAATAACAACAAAATACCAGAATTTGATTTTACATTGATAAATATTCCTGTTACTTTTACTGATAATAGCGGAAAAGAACAAGTAGGAACTGTTGCAATGAACAGAGTATTGATACTTTGTATGGAAAAGATTATTTTTAATACAGGAATTTGCTACCGTACACTGTTTTAATTTAAGATTAAACTATTCTAATTCATTGATAATCAACAAGAAGGAAAATAGTGTTTTATTGAATTTATTGA
>JAYVGJ010000323.1:0-20339 GCA_043772375.1 Raineyaceae bacterium
TATTTATAAATATTTATATAAAAGTGGCGTTGTTCGTGTCTTCACAAACAACAGCAGTTTCTGCCACCATTTGAAAACATTACAAGTATAGCACTACCCTATCTTGATTAGGTGGCATTTCTTTAAGATAAATTGATTGTATTGTTATAAAGAAAACTCCTCTTCTGTTGCGTTTGTACCTTTTTTGGATATTCCCTTAATGACACCACGTTTGGCAATTTTCAGGAAATCAATAATAACTTCTTTTTCTGGGCTAGCCTCAAAATCATTGGTAATAATTTCTACGGCATTAGTAAAATTATAGCCTTTCAAAAACAAAACCCTATAAATTTCTTGAATATTAGCTATTTGCGTGCTTGTGAAGCCACGCCTGCGCAGACCCAAATTATTGACACCAACATACGCAATAGGATTGTGAGCTGCTTTTACAAACGGTGGCACGTCTTTTCTGATAAGCGAACCGCCAGAAATCATAGCGTGTGCGCCAATTTTGGTAAATTGATGTGCGGCAGAGAGTCCGCCTAAAATAGCAAATTCACCAATTTCTACGTGTCCCGCAAGTTGCACGCTATTGACTAAGATACAATTATTGCCAATCACGCAGTCGTGGGCAACGTGTACGTAAGCCATAATTAGGCAATTATTACCCACAGAGGTTTTCCAGCGGTCTTTTGTACCTCTATTGATTGTTACGCACTCTCTTATGGTGGTATTGTCGCCTATTTCTGCGTAGGTTTTTTCTCCTTCAAACTTCAAATCTTGCGGAATGGCAGAAATAACTGCACCAGAGAAGATGCGGCAGTTTTTGCCAATGCGTGCGCCGTCCATAATGGTTACATTAGGAGCTATCCAAGTATTATCCCCAATTTCTACATCTTGTGCAATGCTGCTAAACGAGCCTATTGTCACATTGTTACCTATTTTTGCGTCTGGGTGTATATCTACAAATTTCATTCAATAATCTAAGTAGTTGTGAGTTGTAAGTTGTGAGTTATGAGTTATGAGTTGTAAAATATTAACAATCAATTTGTTACATAAATTTGAGATTTAAAAACGTAAGATACTTATTTGTTATCAACATTTTTCGTTTAACTCACCATTTATAATTTACAACTCACAACTATCTAAAACACACTTTAAAATGTGCAAATTTACACTTTATTTAGTAATTTCAATATTTATACGCTATTTTTTTGTTATTTGATTTAATTTTTGATTTCTTATAAATAAAAATCAAAAAATAATACCTATCAAAAAACCAATCAAAATAAGTACAGGAGGCGGTATTTTGGTGAACTGTAATAACAAAAAAGTAGTAATAATAATTCCTATATTTAAAAATAGCATATTTATTGGTAAAATACTTTGATAACTTGCCAAAACCATCAGCGCAAAACCCACCAGCACAAGCCCTGCACTTGCTGCATTGATGCCTTCTAGTGATGCTCGTACAATACGGTATTTTTTCAGTTCGTCCCAAAATTGTATTACAAAGAAAATCAGCAAAGTTCCTGGCAAAAAAACACCAAAAGCAGCAATCAAACCACCCAAAATCTCGCCCCCAATGCCGTATTCACGCATACACAAAGCACCAATAAAAACTGCAAAAGAAAATGTAGGACCTGGTACAAGCTGACTAAAAGCGTATCCAGACGAAAACTCTTCAATAGAAACTAACTTTTTGACCTGCACAAACTCTGTGAGCATCAAAGGAATAAGCACCTGACCGCCGCCAAAAATCAGTGTGCCAGTACGGTAAAAATTTTCTGCCAAACGGAAAGGTAAACCAAATGAAAACTGCCTTGTAACTTCACTAAGCACACCGACAATGACAAAAACTAAAATAAAGTAAGTCAAATTTCGCCATTTTATTTGGATATTTTTATCTTTTTGTCTTGGATATTTTCTAAATTTCAATGTCGTAATAGCTCCTCCAACCACAATAATAATAGGAAAAACCCAAGGTTTATGAAAAATAAACGCCACACAAGCCGCAATAATCATCAGCAAAAAAGCAGTTTTCGTTTTGATGACTTTTTGAACAAATTGCAGGCTTGCATACGCCACAAAACCAACTGCAATAGGTTGCATATAACGAGCAAAAGCAAGAGAAATATTGTTTTCTAGCAAATAATTCACGCCCACGCCTGCAAACGTCATAATGCACACACTCGGGAAAATCCAGACCAAAAGTGTCAGATAAGCCAAAGGCGCACCACCGACTTTGTAGCCAATAGCGGTAATGGTTTGTGTAGAAGTAGGACCAGGCAAAAGCGTACAAAGTGCTGTAAGTTCTGTGAGTTGCTCGTGAGTAATATAAGCCCTTTTCTCAACAAATTCTTTCAAAAAAATAGCAAAATGTGCCTGCGGACCTCCAAAAGCTGTACAAGCTATCATCAAAACATCTCTCAAAAAAATAAAATAACGAATACGCTTCATTGAGTTGTGAATTGTAAGTTGTGAGTTGTGAATGAATACAACTAAAAACAGATAAAAATTTTGCAAAAATACAAAAATATCTGCAATAAAAATTTTGTTTTTAATCACATAGGCATATAGAAGACATAGAAATACATTTTTTTGATTTTTATTGATAAAAAACCTATCTTGCTGAAAATTCTGCCTAAACATTCAATAATAAAAAAATGTGCCTTAAAATAGACATTCACACGCATATTATCCCTGAAAAATTCCCTTCTTATAAAGAAAAATTTGGGTATGGCGGTTTTATCAACCTTGACCATCACCGCCCTTGTCGTGCCAGAATGATGGTTGATGGCAAGTTTTTCAGAGAAATTCAGGATAATTGTTGGGACGCTGATGTTCGTTTGAAAGAAATAGAAGCGTTTAAAGTAGATGTGCAAGTAATTTCTACTATTCCTGTGCTTTTTCATTATTGGGCAAAACCACTTGATGCACTAGATACGGCAGTTTTTTTGAATGACCATATTGCAGAAATAGTCCAGAGATACCCCAAACGCTTTGTAGGGCTTGGCACTGTGCCGCTGCAAGCACCAGATTTGGCTATAAAAGAGCTTGAGCGTTGTATGAAAATTGGCTTAAAAGGCGTTCAGATTGGCTCACACATTAATGATTGGAATTTGTCTGACGAAAATCTTTTTCCGTTTTTTCAGGCGGCAGAGCAGTTGGGCGCAGCTATTTTTGTGCATCCTTGGGATATGATGGGCAAAGACAAAATGACTAAATATTGGCTTCCTTGGCTCGTAGGAATGCCTGCAGAGAGTTCTTTGGCTATTTGTTCTATGATTTTTGGAGGAATTTTCCAGCGTTTGCCACGTTTGCGTGTGGCGTTTGCACACGGTGGAGGCTCATTTGCGCATACTATTGGGCGCATTTCTCACGGCTTTGAGGTGCGCCCTGATTTGTGCGCTATTGATAATAATGTCCACCCACGAGAGTATTTGGGCAAGTTTTATGTAGATTCTCTCGTCCACGACACAGAGGCGCTGCGCTATCTCATTAAAACTGTAGGAGAAGACAAAGTGGCACTTGGCACAGATTATCCGTTTCCGCTTGGGGATATGGAAATGGGCAAAATCATTGAAGATATGGCGGATATTTCTACACAAACCAAAGATAAGTTACTAGGTTTAAACGGCTTAAATTGGCTTAATATGGATTTGGAGCATTTTTTGGAAGAAGAAAAACAAAAAATGAAAATAATTGTTTGATGAGAATATCTCAAAATAATTAGGAAAAACCTTTGAACTTATCTATTTTTGCATAAATATCTCAAAAAAATATATGTTGATAGAATTTAAAGTTTCCAACTACCGCTCTATTGCAGAAGAACAAATTATTAGTTTTGTGCCTGCAAGCAACCAAAAAGACTATCCAGATAATATTATTACGTCTGGTAAGTACAAAAGCCTTAATGCTATTGCCTTGTATGGCGCAAACGCAAGCGGGAAAAGCAATATTTTGAAAGCTATGGATTTGTTACGTACGTTATTAGCCACGTCTGTACAGCCAAATTCTACTGCAAAACTTCCGTACCAGCCTTTTTTGTTGAAAGAAAGTTACAAAAATTTGCCTACAAAATTGGAGATTACTTTTATATTAAATGAAAACCGTTACAGGTATATTATTGAATATAACCGCATCAAAATTGTTGCTGAATACCTTTACCGCAAAAATTTGGGTAGAGAAGTGGTGCTTTTTGCAAGAGAAAATGGTATTATAAACGTTTCTGACGGTTTTAAAAGTTCCGAAAAAGTGATTGATGCTGTCATAGAAGCCACACGAGATAATTCTTTGTTTCTCTCTGCTTGTGATGCGCTCAATGTGGAAGAAGCGAAAAATTTGTTTCAATGGTTTATGAATGTAAATTTTGTTGATGGTAACATGCACGCTCTAGACCAAACAAGCGCACATGCTTGGAATGAAAATCCAGTATATAGAGAAAAAATGAAAGAATATTTATTACTGCTAAATTTGGGTTTTAGTGATGTAAAGGTCAAAAAAACAAAAGACCGTTTTATGGTGAATATTATGCCTTATGACATTGTGGCTAAACACCATCTTTATGATGAGAACAACAATAAAACTAAAAAAACTATTTCGTGGGATTTTGAAAATGAATCAGAAGGTACACAAAGAGCTTTTCAGTTAAGTGCTTATGTCGTTGTCAATATGCTTTTTGAAGGAGGAATACTGATTATTGATGGAATTGAGGCAAAAATGCACCCAATAATGACTATCAATACCCTAAATTTGTTTCTCAATAAAGAAACAAACCCTAAAAATGCACAAATTATTTTCACCACTCACGACACTAATTTACTCACTTACACAGACTTGCGTAGAGACCAAATAAATTTTGTTGAGAAAAATGAATGGGAAGCAACAGAAGTCTATTCATTGTCAGATTTTAAGTATTTTAATGAAAAAGAACGCATTGACACAGACAAGGAGAGAAGATATATGGAAGGCAGATATAGTGCTATACCTATTTTGAGTGATTTTTCAAAGAAATTCAAACGTGATATTTCTTCATAAATTGACAAGCAAATTGATACTCAAAATAATGAAAAATAAAATATGAAAAGAGGTGAAATTCAGCATAAGTCCACTAAAAAATCTGCCAAAGAAGAAGAAAAAAGACCCTTAAGAACGAGAAAGTACAAACAGTTTTTTTTGGTTGTTTGTGAAGATGAAGCAACAGAACCCGCATATTTTAAACAATTCAAAGAGGAATTTGATAAAATTTCGCCAGAAACTATGTTTTTTGAAGTCGTAGGAACTGGAAAAGACCAAAAAGGCGTAATAGAGCAAACTATCAAAGAAAGAAATGATTTAAAACAGCAAAACAACAAAGAAATTGATTTTGTTTGGGCAGTTTTTGACAAAGATGATGCAGACCAAAACGTCACAAAAATCAAAAATTTTGAAGCTGCTTTTACACTTGCAAAACAAGAAAATATACAAATAGCTTACAGTAATGAGGTTTTTGAATTATGGTTACTTTTGCATTTGACAAATGTATGTGCTACAAAACCTATTCCAAGAAAAGAAATTTACCAAATGTTGCAAGGTGCGGTACAAAACAGTGGTGATTTGTATCAAAACTACCTCTATAATCACCAGAAAGATAAAGCCCAAATACTTAAAATCATCACTCAAATAGGAAATGAGGAGCAAGCTATTAAAAAAGCAGAAAAATTATTGCTCGCACAACAAAATAAAAATCCAATAGATGCCAATCCGAGTACCAAAGTGCATTTACTCGTTGTGGAACTACGAAAATGGCTTGATTGGTATAAAAAATAGTGTTTTTTACTTCCTATTTTATGTTAAAATGCTAAAAAATTTCAAACACGAAATTAATATTTTTTTTGTTGCTTTGATGTTTTACTCACGTTTGCCTTGCCCAAAATGGCTAGAACACAAACCTGAATATCTCAATGAGGCAACTCGTTATTTTCCTGTGGTGGGCTGGATTGTGGGCGGACTTTCGTCTGTTGTTTTGGTTGCTTTGATGCTGATTTTGCCTGTTTCTGTGGCTCTTTTGGGTTTTATGCTGATGAATATTTTGCTAACTGGCGCATTTCACGAAGACGGTTTTGCAGATGTTTGTGATGGGTTTGGTGGTGGCTGGACTGCACCCAAAATCTTAGAAATAATGAAAGATTCACGTTTAGGCACTTACGGAACGGTTGGTATTTTGTTTATGCTTGCTTTCAAATTTGAGCTTTTGCGCAATTTACTCAACTTTTTCAATACAGATTTTTGGTTGTTAGAAATTACTATTTTTATAATTTCTACACATTCTGTAAGTCGTATGTTGGCTGCTACTACACTTTATACACATTCGTATGTACGTGAAAATGAAGATGCTAAGGCAAAACCTCTTGCAAAAAAAATCTCTCTCCAAAACCTTCTAATAACCATTTTTTTGGGGCTTGTGCCTGTTTTTTTTCTTGTAATAATTGATTTAAAATTCTTTCTATTAGTGTTTTTTGTAGTTGTTCCTTTGCTTTATTTGATAAAAATTTTGATGTCGGCATACTTCAAAAAATGGATTGGAGGCTATACAGGCGACTGTTTGGGCGCAATACAACAAGTTACGGAAGTGGGTTTTTATTTGGGAGCATTGATTTTGATGCAGAATTTTTAACACTAAGTTCATTAAGAAATACACACTAAGTAGGCACTAAGAAATACAGAATTAGAGTTTTATTTACCAATATATTTTAAAAAGTAAAAAACAAAAAATCCCTAAAAACTTAATTTTAGGGATTTTTCTTGTTTATTGGTGATTATAAACTATTCACTCAAAACCACTTTCTTAGTGATTACGCCATCTTTGCTAATGATTTTCACGTAGTAAATGCCAGCCGCAAGGTTTTCAATAGAAAACTGTTCTGTAACCTGCAAACCGCTTTTATTCAGTTTTTTGCTACTTTGAATTCTGCCTAACGCATCATAAATCATTACTTCATAATTTCCACGCAAATCATTGTTCATACTAATTTGAAAAGTTCCTTTTGTAGGATTTGGCGACAAACTTACATTCTCTAATTGCTTATCCAAACTTGTAGCCACATCTCCAGCACCAATCACACTCGCAAGAGAGGTAACTGTAGCGCAGGCATTAGCCACGCCCACCAAAGAAACCGTATAACCTCCTGCTTCTGTAACACTCAAAGTATTATTTGTTGCACCTGCAATAGCTACACCGTTTTTATTCCATTGATTATTGTTTGCGCTGCTAGAAGTAAGCACCAAACCTACTTTTGTGATAGTAGGCACACCCACATTTACGCAAGTGATAACATTCACCGCAAAAGTTTGTGAAACTGTGCCACCATTGCCATCATTTGCCGTTACTGTTACGTTTGTCGTGCCAACTGCCACACTCAAAAGGCTCAAATTAGCTACACTAACAGTTGCAGTTGCTTTTGTAATATCAACCACACTAGACGTGTAAGAGAGTGTATTTGCATCTGCATCAGCAAAATACGTTCCCAAAGCAAGCACCGTTGCAGGGTCGCCCAGACGTAGATTTTGCGTTGGAATAACGCTTGCCGTTGGCATTCTATTCACCAATACCGTAAATGTTTGTGTGACCGTTCCAGTGCCATTATCTGCCGTTACTGTTACGACAGTTGAGCCACCAGCCACAGGGGAAAGTGTCAAATTTGCACCTGCAACAACTGTCCCTGCTATGTTTGTAGGCACGCTTGCGACTGTATAAGTAAGTGCACTCGCACTAGAAAAGTAAGGAACAAGGTTTAAAACTACATTTGCGCCACCCATTTGCAGTAGTTGATTTGGGATAGTGCCTATTGCGGTTGGAAGTGTTGTTACAGTGATTGTAAATGTTTGTGAAACTGTGCCACCATTGCCATCATTTGCCGTTACTGTTATGATTGTGCTACCTAGTGCCACAGAAGTCCTAGTAAATGTACTTCCTGCCAAAACTGCCGTAGCAATGCTAGGCGTGGCATTTGCGCTTGTGAAAGTCAAAGTGTTTCCGTCTGCATCAGTAAAATAAGAAGCAATATTAAAGGTAGAGCTTGCTGCACCTAATTGAATTGCTTGATTTGGAATGACTGTTGCTACTGGTGCTCTGTTCACTAAAACTGTAAATGTTTGTAAAACTGTGCCACCATTGCCATCATTTGCCGTTACTGTGATAACTGTCGTACCTGCTACAAGTGGTGCAAGTGTAAATGTGCTCGCCCCAAGTGTAGCCGTAGCGACTGTAGGCGTAGCATTTGCGCTTGTGAAAGTCAAAGTATTTCCGTCTGCATCAGTAAAGAAAGGCGCAATATTCAAAGTGCCATTTGCGCCACCTAACTGCAAAGTTTGATTTGGAATAGCTGTTGCTACTGGTGCTCTGTTTACAAAAACTGTAAATGTTTGTAAAACTGTGCCGCCATTGCCATCATTTGCCGTTACTGTTATGATTGTTGAGCCACCCGCAATAGGTGCAAGTGTAAATGTACTTCCAGCCAAAACTGCCGTAGCAATGCTAGGCGTAGCATTTGCGCTTGTGAAAGTCAAAGTATTTCCGTCTGCATCAGTAAAATAAGAAGCAATATTTAGCGTTCCGTTTGCTCCACCTAACTGCAAAGTTTGGTTTGGAATAACTGTTGCTACTGGTGGTCTGTTTACAATAATAGTAAATGTTTGTGTGATTATGCCACCGTTGCCATCATTTGCAGTTATTGTTACTGTTGTTGTGCCACCTGCAACACCTGAAAGTGTCAAAGTGCCACCTGCAACCGTTGCAGTTGCTATACCTGTTGGAGAGAATGTAGCCGTATAAGTAAGTGTATTTCCGTCTGCATCAGCAAAGAAAGGCATAAGATTTACTGTACCAGTTCCCCCAATTTGTACTGTTTGCGTTGTAACTGTTCCTACAGCAGTTGGTGCTCTGTTTACCAAAACCGTAAAAGTTTGTGAAACTGTGCCACCATTGCCATCATTTGCTGTTACTGTGATAACTGTCGTACCTGCTACAAGTGGCGCAAGTGTAAATGTGCTCGCCACAAGTGTAGCCGTAGCGACTGTAGGCGTGGCATTTGCGCTTGTGAAAGTCAAAGTATTTCCGTCTGCATCAGTAAAGAAAGGCGCAATATTCAAAGTTCCATTTGCGCCACCTAATTGTAAAATTTGGTTTGGAATTACTGTTGCGGTTGGTGGTCTGTTGATATTTACCACAAAAGTAACAGGCGCACTCGCACAACCTCCACCAATATTGTCGTTGGCTATCAATGTAACCGTAATTGCGCCTCCCGTACCTGACGTAATAGGCGTAAGCGTTACAATATTACCAGTAACAGAAACAGTCAAATTAGCAGGATTGCTAGAAGTAGCGGTATAAGTCATTGGATTGCTATTTGCATCTGTAAAAGCCGTAGCAATATTAACAGTTTGCGCACCTCCACCAATTTGGATATTTTGGGTAGGAACTGCGGTAGCAGCTACTGGAGCGTTGTTTAAACTGTATGTGTTAGTGATTACGCTTGGATTACGTGCCAAATTACGCTGATAAGGCGTTACAGAAAGAGAACGAGGACCTGCACCTGCATTCCACGTTACACTTATTGCATTTAGGTATTGCCTTTTTGTTGGGTCGTAGCCACCAATTGGAAGTATGCTGGGTGTGTTAATTACGCCGCCTATTATACTCCAATCATAATAAAAATTAAAATTATTACTTAGTGTGTACGTTTGGGTAAGGTTTTGGTCGCAAATTATTGTACTTCCCAAAATGGTTTGCACAGCAGGAGTGAGTCTTCTATTGTACAAAAACATAGATGATTTTGGAATGATATCTGTATAAATATTTGTTCCATCAAAATGAACTCCGTGATTTCTATCACCTGTATTTTTCAGCATATTAGCAGTAAGGGGAATACTTGTGTTATATGCCTCAAAAAAGTGTGGAGCAGATACTGCATTCGCTCTTGTATGTACATTACTACTTCCTTGCACTGTAGGTAAATTTATCCCTGGAAGTGAGCCAATAAAACCAAACGGTGTTCCAGATGTAAAAGGTACAGTACCGTCAGGGTCACTATGAAACATATTAACAGCAACATCATTGATTCCTTCTACGTGGCTAAGAAATCCAATTGCACCTGCAAAAGTTACTGCTGCATTTGCTTTGCCACTTACTAGGTTGCCAAGTCCATCAGTTTTATTATCTCCAACACTATCTAATGTACCTTGATTTGCTCCATTAAAGCCTGCACCACCAAAAGTAGAGGCTGGTCTTTCTGATTCTTTGTCTAAGTAAGCATTTTGCATAGCAACAAAGCCCCCAGCACTATGCCCACTAATATAAATTTGATTAGGGTCTACACCTTGTGTATTAGCGTTGTTTCTAAAAAAGCGTACTGCAGAACGTCCATCTTGCAAACCTCTATAAACGGCACGATAGCAATCATTTTCATTGAAAACGTTCATACCAAGCCTATAATCAATACAAGCCGCTACAAAACCTCTTTTTGCATATTCTTGCGCAAGTTGCACCATATCTGGCATATTGCGAGTACCTTGAACGAAACCACCACCAAAACACAAAATAATTACAGGTCTTCTTGTGTTAGTATCTCCAACGGGTTTGTAAATATCCATCCTCAAGGTATAGTTCTGAGTATCCGTTTCATCTACTGCAATTGGCAACGTAATAAAAAGCCATCCTTTGGGTTTAGGTCCAATTATATTGGTGCTGAAAACCACATTATTAGTTACAGCAACATTTGTGAAAACACTCGTTCTGTAGCGGTCTGGGAGTACTTGCGCCCACATACTCATACAAGAGAGTAGCATAAAGCACAAAAAAAGAGAAATTTTTTTGTTCATTGTTGCAATTGTTTTAAGTTGAATTATTTAATTTGATTATTTTTTATAGCTTATTTCCTGCATTTTGTTTGCTATCACACGTTGAAAACTGGTGTTAATGCTGTATTCTCTGAGCATTTTCTCGTAGGTAGTCCAAGAAAATGATTGTTTTTCAACAAAATCTCTCGTTTTTTTGTCATATTCTGCCTTATCTTTTTCAGTACTTATCTTAAAATTGTCCAAAGACACTTGTTCTTTTGGAGTTATTTTTGGGTCAGTTCCTGCAAAATTAGCATTAAATATTTCAGAAAAGCGTTTTTCTGGCAAATCAGAGTTTGCTACGGCTTTTTTGAAAGACGTTTCTACATCAAAAGGGGTTTTTTTGATGAATAACAGCGTTTTACTAAACATTGTTATTTCCTCTTTCGTGAATTTATCTGCTATTTTTTCTGATGGTTTCGTTTTCACTTGTGCGTGTGTGTATGTGTGCGTGCCTATGCAACAAAACAGGCATAAAGCAACAGAAAACAGGTTTTTTTTTGTCATAATTATATTTTTAATGTTTTTCAATTTGTATTTGATTTTTTGTGTTAAAGTCTTTTGGGATTTAGAGGCTACTTTGCCTAAATAACGCCACTAAAACGAGGTTCTATTTGTATTATTTTCTTGATAGCATCTTCTAACTTTTGCTCTCTTTCTTGGAGTTTGGTTATTTCTTTTTTCATTTCGTCTTCAATGGGCTTCATAGTAGTTTTTCTATCCCAAAGAATAAAACCAATAAGTGTACCTATGCTCGCTATTATCAAAGGAATAATGATTAACATCAGGTTTTGCATAAAATCCAAACGCTTGTCCATTCCGTCCAGACGCTTATCCATTCCATCTAGACGCTTGTCCATTCCCTCCAGACGCTTATCCATTCCATCTACTTTTGCAGCCGTAATAGCTTGTTGTTTAGCTAGTTCAGTTATTTGTTTATTGGTTTCTACTTGTTGTTTGACAAGTTCCAGCAATAATTCCCTATCTGTTTGGGCATAAGTACGCACAGGTACACCTACGCAACAAAACAGGCATAAAGCAACGGAAAACAGGATTTTTTTTGTCATAATTGTATTTTTAATGTTTTTGTATTACCTTTTCATTCTAAGTGCCATTGGAAGCATCACCAAAAACGGCATTGCGTATTCATATTTTATGCTCAAATAATCCTTTCCTAAATTGATATTTTGATAATAATTTTTGATTTTTTGCTGATAAAACCTTTCTGATTGCACAAACCAAGCGGTTTCTCCTAGTTTTTGCGCTAAAAACCATTTCTCTAATAATCTTGCCATTCTGCCGTTTCCATCTGCAAATGGGTGTATATGTACAAATTTTAAATGAAGCATTGCCGCAATATAAAAAATCTCTTCAATAGTCATTTCAGTTGCTAAAAGTAGTGAAATATCATCAAAAAAGTGAGTCATTTCTTGCAAAAGAATTGCCACAGATGCACCTGTATAGATTTTCTCACCACCTTGAAATACAAAAACTGGTTTATCTCTTAAATTTCCGCTATATTTCTCTTCTAAAATCAATGTTTTTGTAGCTATTTTGTGCGCCACCAAAAAATTATCCATTGAAATAGTGCTTTTTTTGGCAAAATGATAGGCTTTTTTAAGGTCTTCTATTTCCAAAAATGGCTTTCCAGTAGTATTCATACCAGAAGTGGCGTATTTTAGATAGCTATCAAAATCAATATTATTTCCTTCAATCATAGATGAAAAAACGACTGCACTAGACAAATAAAAATCAAAATTCTCCTCACTTAAACTGATACTTTCAAGTTTATTAAAGTGCTTTGAAATGGTAATGAGTTGTGTTTTTCCGTATTCTTCAAAATATTCAAAAGAAATAATTTTTGTATTTTTTTCACTTTTCATTACTTTTGAATAATACTTTTGAGTAAAATAAATTTTTCGCTACCGTACACAGTTTAAAACCGCCCTGGTTTGTGTCCCCACAAACCAAAATGAGGTAGTACAACCACCCATTTCTTATGATAGGAAATATATTTTTTGTCGTAATTGTTGGTTTGTGGGGACACCAAACCAAGGAGGTTTTGCTAATAATAAATTGTGTACGGTAGCAAAAATAAATTTTACAAAATTAAACTTTTTTTATAAAAAAACAAATTTTCTAAAAGATTTCTTATAAAAAAATCTTAGAATAGTACAAAAACAATTTTCTATCCAATAAAGAAAATGCAAAATATTTTTTTTATTTTTTATGGTTTTTATTGTATTATACTGTTTTATATTTATATTGATGCGTATATTGCGACAACGACAAATACTAACTATTATACTAACTTTATGCGCTATTTTATTCTATTGTTTTTGATGATTTTATGTGAAATTAGCGTAGTGAAACGGGTTTTAGGGCAAAATTTGCTGACAAATAAGCTAAATGGAGAAATAATTACAGAAATAAAAAATCCAGAGGAAAGCTATACCATTGGGAAAAATCTTGCTTATATTTTAGATGAAACCCACCAGCTTACTGCAGACCAAATACACGAGGGAAACATTCCTATGGTGAGCAAATTGCAGAATAATTTTCAGCTTTTCAAGGAAGAATGTGTGAGTATGGGGCTGACTGACGCTACTTTGTGGTTGCGTCTCAGAATAAAAAACACTTCTAATATGCAAAATTGGCTACTTTATTGTGCTAATGGCTTTGTAGATAAAATTGATTTGTACCACAAAAATAGTAAAGGAAAGTGGATTATTCAAGAAAATGGCATCAACTCTGACCCTACAAAACGCACGCTAAACCACCGTTTCCCTACTTTTGTTTTCAATGACCGTGATACCGTTACTCGTACTTATTACCTCAAAATAAGGACAAAATCCGCTATGCAAGTGCCTATTTATTTGGAGCGAGGTTTTAATTTTTCTCAAAAAAGTCATATTCTAGAACTTTTATACGGTATTTTTGCAGGAATAATGCTTCTTATGATGTTTAGTAGTCTTTTTAGTGCTATTTCTTTCAAAGATAAAGAGTATTTTTATTATTTCGTTTTTGTGTTTGGGTCGTCTATTTTTTATCTTTCATTAAGCGGGCATTTGCTACTGTACGTCTGGAAAGAGAATTATATGGCAGGAAAACTGTTTCTAGGACTTGGAATGGGCTGTTGGTCTGCTGGTGCGGCATTTTTTACTCGTTCCTTTTTGTATACAACACGTTACTTTCCTCTGATGTCAAAACTTTTAGGTTTTTATGCTATTTATGGTGTTTTGATAGGTTTTGCGGCATTTTTCATAGATTATATTGATTACGTTTATCTCGTTGTTATTGGTGGAAATACAGGTAATTTGGTGATTTTGATAGCCTGTTGGGTATGTTGGTTGCGAGGCAACACGTATGCAAAGTATGTGGCTATTGCGTGGCTTTTTTATATTATAGGGACAACTTTGCTGGCACTTAGCGTGGTAGGAATAGTGCCTAGAACGCTTGTTACGGCACATCTGGGCGAAATCTCTTCCATCTTAGAAATACTACTTTTTTCTATGGCACTTAGCGACAAATACCGCATCATTCAAAAAAATAACATCAAACAAAAAACAGTAGCACAAGAAAAAATAATTAAACTTCAACGAGAAAACAACGAAAATCTTGAGCATAAAGTCCAAGAACGCACACAAGAACTACAAGCAAAACAAACAGAAATAGAAGTACAAAATGAAGAACTGCGCCAACAGCAAGAAGAGCTAGAAGCTAGTGCCAACCAACTCTCGGAGCAAAATAAACTTATTGAAGAAAAAAATGCAGAATTAAACATTACAAGTGCTTTCTTAGAGAAAAAAATCAATGAACGCACTTTGCAACTTTCAGAGGCAAACCAAACACTTGTCAGCCAAAATAACCAATTAGAGCAATTTGGATTTATTACGGCACACAATTTGCGTTCACCTGTGGCGCACCTAATTGGGCTTACAAGCATTTTTAACCTAAAAAATATCAACGACCCAACCAACGCAGAAATTATCCCTCGTTTGCGTGCCGCTTCTATTAGGTTAGATGAAGTGATAAAGGATTTGAATATTATTCTGGAAATAAGAAAGGGAATTAACCAAAATATGGAACTTATTGACCTGCACGTAGTGTTTAAAAACGTATCTGGTGTGCTAGAAAATGATATTATACATAGTGATGCCGTTATTACTACTAATTTTGCGCAAGCACATAAGGTATTATTTGTTGATGTTTATATGAAAAGTATTCTGTATAATTTTATTTCTAATGGCATTAAGTATGCACACCCAGATAGAAACCCAGAAATAATGATTAAAACACGCAAAGAAGGCAGTTTTGTGGTACTTTCTATTGCGGATAACGGTTTAGGAATTGATTTGGACAAGCATCAAAACAAACTATTTGGACTTTATCAGCGGTTTCACTTGCACAAAGAAGGAAAAGGAATTGGTTTGTATCTTTGCAAAACACAGTTAGAAGCACTTGGAGGGCGTATTACAGTAGAAAGCGTACCTAATCAAGGAACTACTTTTCATCTTTATTTTAAAAATTGAAAAAACAGCCCCTAAATCCCCAAAGGGGACTTTAATACAAGAAATAGAACAATTTAAAATTTACCATTCACCATTTAAAATTCACAACTCAAAAAATGAATTATAATTTAGATTTTATTCCAGAACGTAGCGCAAAACCTCGCCAATCAGGGCTTACAATGATGATGGACAAGGGACTTAGCCGCAGAGAAGTAGAAGATATGATAGAAACTTCTGGAGATTATATTGATGTGGCAAAACTTGGTTGGGCAACCTCTTTCGTCACGCCTACACTAGCACAAAAGCTGGATATTTACCGCAATGCAGGTATTCCTGCGTATTTTGGTGGCACTTTGTTTGAGGCTTTTGTTATTAGAAATCAGTTTGACGAATATAGAAAAGTCCTTGAAAAATACAAAATGACCTACGTGGAGGTTTCTGATGGCTCTATTGATTTGCCACACGACCAAAAATGCAAATTTATTGAAACTCTTTCAAAACAAGAAGGAATGACTGTTTTGTCAGAAGTTGGTTCAAAAGATGCTACCAAAATCCTTGCACCTTATCAATGGATAGAACTAATGCAAGCAGAACTACAAGCAGGAGCGTGGAAAGTAATAGGAGAATCCCGTGAGGCGGGCAATGTGGGACTTTTCCGTGCTACAGGTGAGGTACGTGAAGGGCTCGTAATGGAAATTATTCACTCTGTTCCTGCTGAAAAAATTATTTGGGAAGCTCCTCAAAAGGCACAGCA
Organism: Raineyaceae bacterium; assembly: GCA_043772375.1. Classification (GTDB taxonomy): domain Bacteria; phylum Bacteroidota; class Bacteroidia; order Cytophagales; family Thermonemataceae; genus JANYGM01. The sequence continues at coordinate 16,123 of JAYVGJ010000323.1, forward strand.
AGTGTATTTTATCAAACTTGTGGGCGCAAACGTGAATTTAGGAAATATTGCCCCAAATGAAATGATACCGCTAGAAACAATACGTCTGGGACTTCGTGGAGATACTTTTGACCATTTTTTGCCAAAAAAATAAAAGTATATATAACTTTTTATGTCTTTCTGTGTACAACTTCACGAACAGTCGCAGACTTTCGTGAAGCTATGGCTTGATATGAAAAATACCTAATAACTGTATTAAACTAAACTATGAAAAATGAGAAATACATACTGACAATAGAAAGTCCTTGTGCGCAAAAGTGGTCTTCAATGACCAACGCAGAAAACGGCAAATTTTGCTCATTATGTGCTAAAAACGTAACTGATTTTAGTAAAATGAGTGATATGGAAATTATCAATTTTTTGAAAAATCTAAACAAAAATCAAAAGAAATACCTTGTGTACGTGCTACCAAACAACAACTTAACCGAGCTTTGGAGGTAAAGCAGCCTGCAAAATCTTCGTTATTTCATAAAATATTAGCAGGTTTTTTGGCTATCACAGCCGCACAAAATGCCCACGCAAACGACAAAACAAAGCCCAAAACAGAAACTAGCACTACTTTTGAAGATACAAAAATAGCTACCCAAACGCCTGAAAAGTCTGAAAAATGTATAAATGATACTCTTCCAAGAATGATAAAAGGGAAAGTTGTTGATAAAAAAGGGGAGCCTATACCAGGTGCAAGCATAGTTATGAAAGGTAATCAAAAAATAGCAACAGTAACTGACGATAACGGAAATTATAGCCTTGAAATCCCTAATAATGAAGGTATTATATTAGTTTTTATGGCATCTCTTTGGGAAGATTTGGAGGTTATTATTGGCAATAAAACAATTTTAAATATTGTTTTAAATGAAGATGCAGATATCTATTTGGCAGGAGGTCCTATGTATTGTAGCAAACCCAAATGGTGGAAATTTTGGAAGTGGCGTATTTGGAGAAAATCTTATTGGAGAAGATAAAACAAACTTTCAAGGTTTTATTTGATTAAAACCTTGAAGGTTTGTTTTATTTATCTCACATAAGAATAGTTTTTTCCGTTAGCGACATCTTGTCCAAGTCCAAGTCTGCTACTATTAACGTCCAAAATAAAGCTATTGTCATTAGAAAAATCCAAAAATTGTTTTGCAGTTCCGTAAACTTGTGAAGTTTTTTCACTGAAATTATACGTTCCTTGTGAGGTTTTCACGCCATCAGTCACGAAAGAATAATTATTATTAGCGTCAATGGTCAGAATAACGCTTTTTGTAGCGGCTTCTGTCGTACCTGCATTACAAGAGATATTTTGAAGTTTCCACGTACCAACCACCAAGTTATTTACTTCTGGTTTTGGGTTGTGGCAACCGCCACCACGCCTGTCTTTGTCACGCATTCCGCAAGAATGTGCGCTCAAAATGACCAAAGTCAAGAGAATGAAGGATAATTTAAAAGATACTTTTTTCATTTTTTTAGGAATTAAAATGTAAATAAACAAGAAAGAAAATTGATTTTTTACAAGATAATAAATCTTTTTCAAAGCAACAAAAATCTTACCAAAAATAATAAGCCCTATGTTCTTTCATTTAATAAGTTCTATTTCTTATTTCGTTAGTTGCTGGAAAATATTCTCCAATGTGCGTTCTTCTTGCTTCAAACCCACAATTAGCCAATCTTGCTCCACAGAAAGTTTAGAAATAGCACGCCTTAAATCCGTTTGAAAGGCAGATTTGATTTCATAATGATTTTCAGAGATATTTTTTACTGCCAATACCCCTTCCAATGCCTGTAAAAGGCTGATATCTATGGCTTGTGCAGTTTCTAAAAATATAATTGTTTCTGCTTGCTGGATATTTTTTAGCTCACTCACAGGGCTATCAGCCACTATTTGCCCCAAATTGATAATAATGGCACGAGAACAAATAGCCTGCACTTCTTGCATTATATGTGTAGAAAAGATAATGGTTTTATTTTCTGCGCTATCTTTGATGACTTGTCGGATTTCTACTATTTGATTGGGGTCTAGCCCTGTGGTTGGTTCGTCCAAAATAAGCACTTTTGGGTTATGCATCATAGCTTGTGCAAGCCCTACACGCTGGCGGTAGCCTTTTGAGAGTGCGCCTATTTTCTTGTGTTGTTCTAGTCCTAGTCCGCACAAAGCTATCATTTCATTGATGCGTTTTTGTAGTGAATTTCCTTTTATTTCGTGAATATGCCCAATAAATTCCAAATATTCTTTCACATACATTTCCAAATATAATGGATTATGTTCTGGTAAATAACCAATATTTTGACGGACTTCTTTGCTAAAATTGACTACATCATAGCCACAAACTTCTACTTTTCCGCTTGTGGGAGGTAAAAAGCAAGTAGTAATTTTCATTGTGGTACTTTTACCTGCGCCGTTTGGACCTAAAAATCCAATGATTTCTCCTTCTTTTGCTTCAAAAGAAATATCATTAACGGCTTTTTGCGTGCCAAAAACTTTGCTAAGATGTGAGATAACAACAGACATATTGGAGTTTTAGATGGTGAGTTTTAAGTTATTTGGATTAGCAAAAATACATTTTTTTTGATAAAAACAAGTAATGACAAGAATAAATTATAATTGCCACAGATACCAGATAAATAGGTGTTTTATCTGTGTATCTGTGGCAATTATAATTTCCTAATTTCAGAGTGATTTCGGGTGTGATAACTATTTTTGTGATAACTATTTTTTTGTTCCTACAAACACTATTGCACCACCCATATTTAGGGTAGTAGTCGTAATAGCCATACTAACATCACCACCAGGAGTGCCAAGTGTATATGCACCTGAACCACCAGCAGTTACTGTAACATCATAAGTGAAGCTCGTGCTACCATTCAGACCAAAGCTAGTTTCTTTCAATGTAACGGTTTTGCAGGCTACATTTTCTATTTTGAAGCTTTTTGTATTAGCATCATTTGTGTAAGTAATACCTTTGAATGCTTCATCAAAACAAGGGACAACTGTTTCAGATTTTTTGCAAGAAACAAAAACAACACCCAACAAAAGGGCAAAAACAAGGGATTGAAGAGATTTTTTCATACTGATTTGGTTTTTTGGTTATGAAATGAGATAATTGTTGCTGTAAAAGTTTCGTTGCAAAATAGTGTCTTGTTGTTTGGTGGGGACACCAAACAATGTTATAACCCACGTTTGGTGTCCCCACCAAACAATGTTATAACCCACGTTTGGTGTCCCCACCAAACGTTTTCCCCAAAAACTGCAACGAATAATTTACAGTAACAGATAATTTAAAATACTTCTGCAAAGGTAACATAAAAATGGAATAAACAACTTCTAACGTGTCAAAACAAAAATCATTCTATCAGAGGTATCTTCATTCCACGCATCTAGGGCATAATTTCCATAAATATTTTTTACAGAAAGTCCTGCCTTTTTAAAATAAACTAAAAAATCCTCATAAGAAATAGCTTCTACTTTTTCCTGAAAAAAGAAGTCCTCATTTTTATCCGAAAACTTTATTTTCTTGATAATATAGCCATTTTCGTAAGTTTTTTCTATATTGAAAGTAACATTATTTTCTGTCTTTTGGGCAATTGGAACAAGATTTTTGAGGATTTTTTTCGTATTAAAAAAATCAATAACGAGCACACCATTTTCTTTAAGATTAGCCGACATTGCCGTAATAGCTTGTTGATTTTCCTGTTTTGTGTCAAAATAGCCAAAACTTGTAAACAAATTCAGCACCACATCAAAATAATCAGCCCTAAAAACCTCACGCATATCTTGTACAGCAAAGCGCAAACGCTCACTTACGGAGTTGTTTGCGTATATACGAGCGTACTTTTGTGCGTATTTGATGCTTTCAGTGGAAAGGTCTGTACCCGTGATATTAAAGCCTTTTTTATTGAGATAAATGGCGTGCCTGCCTTTTCCACAAGCTAAATCTAAGATTTGTTGTTGTGGCGAAAAAGCAAGTTTTTCGCTCAAATTATCCATAAAAATCTCTGCCTCTTTGGTATCTCTACTTTTATATAAAATATGATAATAAGGTGAGTTAAACCAGTTTATAAACCAATCCAAGATGTTTTTTAATTAGGAATTGTGAATTAGGAATTTGCTACCGTACACTGTTTTAATTTAAGATTAAACTATTCTAATTCATTGATAATCAACAAGAAGGAAAATAGTGTTTTATTGAATTTATTGA
>JAYVGJ010000324.1:0-4649 GCA_043772375.1 Raineyaceae bacterium
TCAATAAATTCAATAAAACACTATTTTCCTTCTTGTTGATTATCAATGAATTAGAATAGTTTAATCTTAAATTAAAACAGTGTACGGTAGCAAAAGTTGGGTCTTACAAAAAAAATTTTTAAAATATTAGCGTTTTTATTTTTTGGTTGTCTGCTGTTCACACTCTTAGAGGTGAACTATGCCAAAGTTATTTTAGGACAAAAATCCCTTTGAAAAGATAAAACGCACTTTTGAGTGCGTTTTATCTTTTCAAAGGATTTGTAAGAAATTCTAAGGAAATTTAGGATATTGCTGAAAATTAGGCTTTCTTTTCTCCAAAAAGGCTTTTTTGCCTTCTTGTGCCTCTTCTGTGAGGTAGTATAAAAGTGTTGCGTTTCCTGCAAGTTCTTGTATGCCTGCTTGTCCGTCAAGTTCTGCGTTCATACCTACTTTTATCATACGCAAGGCAATGGGGCTAAGTGCTTGCATTTCTCTGCACCATTGGACTACTTCTGCTTCTAGTTCGTCAAAAGGCACAACTTTATTCACAAGTCCCATATCTAGTGCTTCTTGCGCAGAATACTGACGACACAAAAACCAGATTTCTCTAGCTTTCTTTTGTCCTACAATACGTGCCAAAAAAGAAGACCCAAAACCAGCATCAAAACTCCCTACTCTTGGACCAGTTTGCCCAAAAATAGCGTTTTCAGAGGCAATAGAAAGGTCGCAAACTACGTGCAAAACGTGTCCGCCACCAATAGCGTACCCATTGACCATAGCCACAACGGGCTTTGGCAAAGAACGGATTTTTTTCTGCAAATCAAGGACATTCAGGCGTGGTACGCCATCTTCTCCAATGTATCCGCCAGTTCCTTTGACGTTTTGGTCGCCGCCACTACAAAAAGCCTTATCACCTTCACCCGTAAAAACTACAACATTTATATTATTGTCGTAGCGAGCCATATCCATTGCTTCCATCATTTCCATAACGGTCAGGGGCGTAAAGGCATTGCGGTAGCGAGGTCTGTTGATGGTTATTTTACCAATTCCTTCAAAAAAATCAAACTTAATTTCTTTAAATTCTTTGATAGTTTGCCAATTAAATTGTGTCATATTTTAGTTATTATGATAAAATTTATTTTTGTATTTCTTATTGCTTACTTGTACTTTCTGTTTGTTCTAAGTTATATAGGGATATTGTTAGTTTGTATTCAGTCCCAGCGGGACGGCATATTTATAGAAAATAAATCACAAAAAAGATGTAGTTAGTCCCAGAGGGACGACATATTTATAAAACAATCATTGCTAAGTAGAAAATCAAATTACCGTAAAACTAAATCATTGTTATAAGATTAGCTCCTGCTAGTGTCGCCCCGCTGGGGCTAAATACAAAATACAATTATTTTTCTATAAATATTTCGCCCCGCTGGGGCTAAGTACAATTTATCAATGTCCTTGTCTAAGTGTTAAAAAATTTACATTTTCAAAATCAAATCTCTTGCTTCCATAATAGCAAAACCCAGTAAATTAGTGCCTTTCCAAGTAGCAGGATTACGAGATTCTGTAGTATTTTCTGAAAGTCCAATGCCCCAAATATTATCATTAGGGCTTGCCTCCACAATCACGCTACTACCTGTGGAAATCAAAAATTCTTTTAGTTTTTCGTGTTGCGAAAACTTCAAAAAATTACCTTGTGTAACGTAAGCAAAGGCATTTTCTTCCCAAAGATTTGCATCAAAATTGCGCACTTTTCTGCCCAATGTTTTGGCAATATCAGGCGTTTCTGCTGCTAGTATTTTTGCTAGAGTTTCTGTATCACCAAATAAAGTAGCTTTTTTTGCCATCATATAATGCTCTGCAGTCTTGTAGTGTACATCATTTTCAGAAAAGCCAATAGGAAACCACTGACTAAAATACGTTTTCGTGACAGCATTGTCTGCGGGTCTTTTGTGTCCCCAAAAATAAATATAATCAAAGGCTTTTCCTTCTTTTATTTCGTTTTTAAGCCATTCAAGCGAGTATTTCATTTTTTGAGTTATGAAGTATGGGTTATGAAGTATGAGTTATGAAGTATGAGGTACAAAGTTTGAAATACGAAATATGTTTTTCATTCTGTTTTCGTATTTCGTACTTCAAACTTCGTACCTTATTTTACTGCTGGCGTAGTTGCTGGTGCAGTAGATTGTTTGTTATATTCTTCATTGATAGCTTTAATTGCGGCTGCTGTAATATCTAATTTTGGGTCTGCGTACCACATTGTAGCACCTTGTTTGTAACTCAAAATCATTTTATAGCCGTTTGTTCCTGCGTAGCGTTTCATAAAATCCTCCAAATTTTTGGACATTTTTTCTGCTAATTGGCGTTCTTCTTCTCCTACTTGCTTACTTACAGACTCTTCATATTGTGTAAAATTTTGCGCTTTTGCTTGCAAATTACGTTTGGCAACTTCCAAATCACCCACAGTCATACCATTAGCACGTTGAATAAGCACAGTTTCCTCATTTTTGATAGCCATTCCACGAGTTTCCAAATCAGCCATTGCTGAAGATTTTCGTGCAGCCATTTCTTTGTCGGCTTTCTTAAAAAATTCATAGTTTTTGATAAGGCTATCAGAATTGACATAAACAATTTCTGCCTCAACTTTTTTGTCAGATTTATTATCTGTTTTTGTTTCTGATGTTTTTGAAGTATCTTTTTTGTCTGTTGCAGGCTGACAAGCAGCAAGACTAAATGTAAGGGCAATAGCCGCTAGATAAATTTTATTCACTTTTTGGAGATTTTTTAATAATAATAATTAAATATTTATTGAAGTCAGGTGGAAACACTATAGCCATCAAGTTAGTTTATTTACTTTCGTTTAGGCACTTGAAGTTCTTTGCACCGTCAGCTGAAGCAGACGGCAAAATAAACTTAAAAGCACTTGAAAAATACATTTCTGTTTTTTTATTTTCTTTGCCGTCTGCTTTAGCTGACGGTGCAGAGATATTTGAGTGCCTAAACTTGACGGCTATGGTGAAAACACCTGATTTTTTTTGTATTATCCTAAAATTCTATAATTTTTAAATCCTAGTTTAGGCTTTAAGAAAGCACAGGCGCAACCACTTCAGCACCTTTATAAACGCCTTGTTTTAGTTTTTCACCAATTTCCACGAAAGCATCAAGAGTGCGCTCTACGTCTGCAAGTGTATGCACCGCAGTTGGTATAATACGCAAAATAATAACATCTTTCGGAACGACAGGATACGCCACCACAGAGCAGAAAATGCCATAATTCTCTCTCAAATCAACAGCAATTTTGGTCGCTTCTCCTTTTCCACCAGCGAAATAAACAGGGGTAACGGGTGAATTGGTGCTACCAATATTAAAGCCACGTTTTCTAAAACCTTCTTGCAGAGCGTTCACAATTTTCCAAAGATTTTCTTTAAGTTCTGGTTTGGTTTGAAGTAGTTCTAAGCGTTTCAAAGCACCAATGACAATAGGCATAGGCAAAGATTTTGCAAATATTTGAGAACGGATATTATAACGAATATAATCACAAACCTGCGCATCAGCAGCTATAAATGCGCCAATACTTGCCAAGGATTTTGCAAACGTAGAAAAATACAAATCAATACCACTTTGACAACCCAAAAACTCACCCGTTCCTGCGCCAGTTGTTCCCATTGTGCCAAAACCGTGTGCATCATCAACCATCAAACGAAAACTGTATTTATCTTTCAACGCAATGATTTCGTTGAGCTTTCCTGTTGTGCCAGACATACCAAAAACGCCTTCCGTAATTACCATTATTGCGCCACCTGTTTCTGCCGTGAGCCTTTCAGCACGTTGTAGCTGTTTTTCTAAATTAGCAATGTCGTTGTGAGGGAACACAAAACGCTTACCCATATGCAAGCGCACACCATCAATGATGCAGGCGTGAGAAAGAGAGTCATAAACAATCACATCGTGGCGGTCAACTAGGCAATCAATAGCTGACATAATTCCTTGATAACCATAATTTAGCAAAACGCAATCTTCTTTTTCTACAAATTTGGCAAGACGAGCTTCCAAATCTTCGTGATGATTAGAGTTTCCTGTCATCATACGTGCGCCCATTGGGTACGCCATACCGTATTGCGCCGTTGCGTCTGTGTCTGCTTTGCGCACTTCTGGGTGGTTGGCAAGCCCCAAATAGTTGTTTAAACTCCACGTAAGGACATCTTTTCCTCTAAATTTCATATGTGCACCTATTTCACCTTCTAGTTTTGGGAAAGTAAAATAACCGTGTGCTTCTTTTGAATGTTGCCCCAGCGGACCTCTGTTAGCTTGTATTTTCTCAAATAAATCCATATTATTTTTATCTTTTATGCTTATTTCTTGATGAATGTATATTTTTTTGCAAAGATACGAATATATTTTTATTTGGGCAAAAGTAATTTTTACTACTGGTATGCAGTTGGTTTTTTATTCTAAATAAGCTATGATATTTTTACCTCAAATAATAGAGTTTATGAATAACTCAAAAATGTCTTTGAAAAGTCCCCCTACTTCCTAAGGAGGGGTTAGGGGCAGTAATGTTAATTTCTGATTTTAAAAATGATTAATATTTTATTTATTGTATTAAAACCCTGAAAGGGTTTAATATTAATAGCCGTAGGTCGTACCTACGGAACATAGAGCAATGTATTATT
>JAYVGJ010000325.1:0-7132 GCA_043772375.1 Raineyaceae bacterium
GGAGAGTTGCTTAATAACAACTTCTAAATCCTTTATCACTTGTTGTTTCATACCCACAAAGATAAAGGATTTTTTTGTATTTTTTGAGCAACCTAGGTCTGACCTACGGCTGCCTACGGTACAGACCTTAATCACTTTTTATTATTTGGTCTGTACCGTAGGAATGGAGGTCAGACCAATAATAAAAAGAGTGTACGGTAGCAAATGTATATATTAGCAAAAATTATAGAAAAATTACAAAAAAAATAAATTAAGCACTATATTTGCAAAGCATTATTTTAGTATCAATGTTCACAAAAAATCTCTTTCAACAATCTTTCAAAATCTAATCTAAAACAGTTATGAAAATCAAAATTTTCCTATTGGTCTTTTTGGGCATTTTTTCGCTCAAATCCACCGCCCAAAATCTCTATGAAATCAAATTCACAGATGCCGACAAAAACACCTATAAAGGTTTTATGGTTTATTTCAACGAAAAAGAATGTTATATGCGTATTGCCTACACGCAAGACAAAAAGTATAGTGTGGTCAATGTTGAGTACCAATCAAGCAATGCGACAGAGGATAAAGTAAACTACTTTATTATGACAGGCTCAAATCCTACTTTTATCACCAAAAAAATTAACGAAAAAGATGCCTACAACCCCGACACCTTCATTTGGGCGTTTACGGAAAAGGATAATGATGAGCATAAAGATGAAGATGGTTTGCCTTACACTAGTGACGACCCAGAGTTTAAGCCCGAGAGTTTCAGAAAAGTGGATAGCTACACAGAAGTAAAAGCAGAACAACTCAATGATGTGTATTTGAAGCAGTTTTTTAGGACTGACGAACCGCAGTACAAGCTCCTAAAACAAATTTGGACAGACACACAAACGAATACTAATACCAACACAAATGCAGGTAACAAGGACGTAAAACTTCACGTTATTATGGTTTCTAATAGCTTAATTGGTGATATTGGTGAAAGTTGTGCGGCTGATTCTAGGGTGATGGTAAATGAATTTGATGGTATTGCTGAAACTTTGGGCATCAAATTGGAAAAATATTTGATAAATGATAAAAATTTCACAAAACAAAATATCAACAATACCATTGACAACATCAATCCTGGTAGCAATGATATTGTAATTTTTGCGTATTCGGGTCACGGTTTCCGTTGGTCTAATCAGACAGATAAATACCCTTATATGGCACTTACGTACAATAATTATCAAAAACTTTCTAACGAAACCTCAATGGGCTTGTCGGAAGTTTACAATAAATTGGTGAAAAAGGGCGCAAGATTAAACCTTGTTTTTGGTGATTGTTGCAACTCCGACATTGGCGTAAATCAGTTTGTTGAGTCTAATTCTCTTTCTGCACGTTCTAATATTTCGTTGAAAAAAGAAAAATTAGAGAAACTTTTTATCAAGTCAAGAGGCAACATAATTCTTGCTGGTGCAAGTCCTGGCGAGTATTCTTATTGCAATAATACAGGTGGATTTTTCTTGACGAGTTTTTTGCAGGCATTGCACGAGGAGATTAGTTATTTGAAAACTGATGCTGCAGATTGGGACGGACTTATCTCAAACACAGTAAAATACACGAAAAGCAAGGCAGGTAGCAAACCTCAAAATCCTATCAAGTCTGCAAAAATTTCTTACGAATAATCTTTTTTAATTAGAAATTGTGAATTAGAAATTAAAATACAAAGTGTTGATAATCAAATTTTTGAATATATTATTAAATATATTATTTAAAATATCATAGTATTTAATTCACAATCTCTAATTCCTAATTATTTCCCTCATTTCAAAAACTATAAGATATGAAAAATATACTAATAATTGCTTTAAGTGCGTTTTTGAGCCTTACGTTTGGGTGCGCCAATGCACAAGAAAAAGACCACCCAATTTTTGGGCATAAGGTTTTTGTCATTCAAAATCATGCTGATGTAGCACTTTTTGAAGTAGAAAGCTATGCTACAAAACTGGATAGCCAAGACAAAAAGAAACAATATGTGGCTGATTACCAAATAAAAAAGAAAATTGATATTTCTAAAAAACACAAAAAACATCTACAAGAAACGTGTTTGGAAGTTAAAAACTACGAAACCAAAACTTTCAAATCTTGTCCATTTGTAGCAAAATATGCGCTTGTTTTTACGAAAGGTGAAGAGCAAATCACGCTGATTATTGGTGAGAAAACTTGCGGAAAAGTCATTATTTTTGATAAAAAAGATGAAAAATACACCAAAAACTACGACCTCAACGAGAAAAATAGCCTTGAAGAGAAAATTTTTAAGATTTTGGACTAAATAATTCAATTACGAATTATCAATTATCAATTACGTTTAAATCTTTGTAAACCAATTATGGGAAATATCACTTTTAAGATGATAGACGTTTTTAGCAAAGAAAGCAACAATCTTTCTACTCTGTCGGCTATCCAAAAACAACAGCTTATTTATTGCGCTGACCTCTATTTTGGAGAAGAAGAAGCCGCAGAAATAGATATGAATAATATGGAAAATCTTTTTAGTGAGGAAGAAGAACGCTGGTTTGAGGCACATTTTTATCACGTCATTGATGAAGATACAAAAGAAATTATCTTTGATTTTTGGTGTTATAATACTGATTCTGGAACGCTTTTCATGCATAATAGCATTGATTATGCAGGTTTTGAGATGATACAATTTTCCATTGATTTGATAGAAACCAACGAATTTAATGAAAAATATCCAGAAAATTTTGAAGAAATTTTGGATAAAGCCTTCACAAAACGACAAGCATAATGGTAATTATTCCTTTTCAAAATCCATCATAACTAAATACAAAAAAGCCTTTCCAAACTTTGGAAAGGCTTTTTTAAATGTAAAATTTTATGCTCAAAGATAACCAAAAACACCTTTTAAAACTCGTGTACACGTGACGCAATATTGAGCCTCACGCTTAGTTGTGTAAAGGAAATAGTTGTTTTATTTGCCTCCAAATCACTTTCTATGCGCCTAAAAACCTGTTTGAAATCAACAAAAAGATTATGTTTTAGTTGATAAGAAAGCGTCAAATCAGCAAAAAGTAGCTTTTGCGCCACGCCTTGCCCTATTGTGTTGCCATATTCTTGTTCAATATTTTTATTAGAAAGTAACAAATTTGTTCCCCAATTTGTTGTGGTAGTCGTTGTTCTTACTATTTTTGGTGTATCTGCACCCGTTTTTGCATAAATTATTTTCCCTACAATAGTCAAGCGTGGGATTGGCTGATACCTCAACACACCTATAAATTCTCTGAAATTTGCGCCCAAAGGGTGTGCAAGTGCTTGATTATAATTGGTATAAGATTTTAGTTTTGTGTCTTGTGTGTACGTATAAGGGCGTGCAGTGTTCATTTCCAACTGAAAATCAAGGTTTTTCAGTCCAAAAACATCAATATATTTGAACCCAAGTTGCCACGCTTGTTTGTTTCCCCACCAGCCATTGCCTGCAATTACGTCTTTTATACGAAATTCGTCTAAAACGAGTTGCCCATAAAACGAGAAACTTCTCTTAAAATTCCATTTAAAATCCAGCCCAACAATAGCGTTATCTGGGCTACCCAGATTTTGCTCAACAGAACGGTAAAAAATCAATGGATTTAGGTAATTAAAGTCAAAACTACCACCAGAAAGGCTATCTCCACGTCCAAAAACAACAGATTCAAACAAACCAATATTAAAATTTTTGGTAATATTTGCACTCAAATGATGAAAAGCAAAATATTTTTTAGGACGCAAACCATCAGCATTAAGCACGTCTGCGGTCATCTGGGCAAATATATTTTGATAATTCAGTTTCCAAACATTGGTATTCACTTTCAAAAACAAGTACGGACTAGAAAAATCCGACAAAATCATAGAACGCTGCCCATTTCCTATAAAATTCCTGTCGTGACCAAATTGCGCCTGAATATGCTTTGTCGCATTAAACGTGATATAGCCTCTGGCGGTGATAAAATCCACATTATCAGGCGTTGGGCGGTCGCCATCTTTGTAATAACCTTCATTGGGAACAGCATCAATAGCCGTTATTTGCTGTTGAACATACAACGGAAAACGTGCCTGATTGTCTGTGATGAAAGTATAAAAACCAATTTTTTTGTCTATCATTCCACGAAGTTCTATGCCACGAGTATTGAGGTACGTAAAACTGCCATATTTGCTATCTTTCCCTATTGAAAGTTGCGCCACAGGGCTTACGTGAATATCAAAAACATCATTCTGAAACTGAAAAAAATCACTCTTTTTCTTGTATAATTTCTTCAAAAAAGGCTTTTTGCTATCACTGTTTGCACTGTTAGCAGTATCAGACCATTCCCAATTATCATTTTGGAGATATTGAAGGTTAAATTTATCCGTTTTAGAAAGCAAAACAAGGCTGTCTTTATGGAGTGTATCTGCCATAAGTGCCAATGCTTTGCGCTGATAAGGTTTTATGTGTGTGTGTTGTTTGTTGAAAAGCGCACCAGATTTGATTTCGTAACGTTCTACAAGGTGAGAAATATCTGTATTGATAGGCGCAAAAGTGCTTTGAGCATTTGTATAAGTGCTTATAAGGCACCAAAGAAAACAAATAGATAGGAGTTTTTTCATTATTTTTTGAGTATATTTTCCACAAATATACGTAAAACTAATTTTATTTTTATGGTTTTTGCATAGATTTTCCAAATCTTCAAGATTTGGAAAATCTAAATTAAAAAAAATCCCTCAAATAGTCTAAACTATTGAGGGATTTTTTTGCATAGATGTATTCAATTATTGTTTACTATTTTGTTTGTTATTTGGTTGCTACAACGACAATAGCTTTTTCTGAAATCTTGTCTGGGTTAGATTGTTGGTAACCAAAAAGCAATCTTTTTCCTTTTTCCGTATCTTTTACTACCAAATCTGCGGTGATTTCCATATCCAATCTGCCTTGTCTCACACTATTTACTTTAGAAGAACGTCTTTCCGGTAATTGCGCAGTGATAGCAAACAATGTTCTGTTCACCTCATAATTCTGATTTTTGATATAATTATTTATCTTGTCAGTAGCAGTATTTACGGAATTTGGAGAAGGCAAATTCAAAAGATTTGTAAAAGCTGCATCATCAAGATATTCTACAATAGAACCTGTTTTTGACGTAATTATGATGTTTCTTTCTTTTCTCAAAACATCATATTTAAAGAAAAAAGCTTTCTCGTCCAATGTAAAATATGTTTCATATTCCATACGACCATCAGCAAACTCTCTGCTAATCCAAACAAGTGCTTTTGCTTTTGGAATGATGCTAGTAAGCAAATTGGTTACATTTGCAGGAATAATCATTGGGATTTCCTTTTCTGCTACTTCTGTTCCGTTTCTAACAAATTCATATTTGCCTTCTCTGATTTCGTTGAAGGTAAGTCTTCCACCAATTTTTCCTTTTTTCCAACCTATGTCATAACTTCCTGCAGTTACGTTATTGGTTGCATCTATAAGCTCTGCGCCAGGTACTTTTCTCATTGCTGCTTTTTTGAGCTTTTGGTTGAGGTCAGCAATTGCTACCGTTACTTTTTTTTCAGGGTCGCCAGGAATACTTGGGACAGTACTAGTTTGTCCTGTTGCAGTTTGTGCTTGTGTTTGTTGTGTTTGTACCAAAGTGATACTTAGGATAAACACCAAAATTGAAGTAATTTTTTTCATTTTGATTTTTGGATAATATTTAAAAAATTGTGGAAAATTGTGAATTTTGTGTTTTGTAATAAGACTTCTACTACGGCACAAAGGTAAGGCACTTAACATTAAAATCTTTACATAATTCCCATAATTACTTACATAATTCACACAAATAAAAAAACTGCGAATACTTTGGAGTTTTTGTTGTTTTAATGAGTTCTGCTAAAAAATGGGAATCTTTCGGAAAATCAATTTTGTATTTGGTTTCAGAGAAACGATATATTTATAACTAAGCTATTTTGCTAGAATTTGGACTTTAATACATTCTAGTATATTTTCCTACATCTTAATAAATAAATATGCCATTCCATTGGACTTTAGTACATTTTTCAGAAAAATTATCAAGAAATTGTTTTATTAACAATTTCTAATTATTCAGTGGCTTTTGTTTCTGTGATGGTTTCTGGTGTAGCTTGTTTGTAATGAAATACAAGTCTTCCTTTTCCTTTCACATCAGCGGTTACATTAAGGTTTATTCCTCCGTATTTCTCATCATTGAGTTTAGAAGTTGGTTTTTTAGCAATTTGAGCGTGAACAACATACATTACTTTCGTTGCGTCATAATTTTGCGCTTTGATGTAGGCATCTACTTTGTCGCTGGCATTGATAACCGCCGTTGGCGTTGTCAAAATCAAGATTTTTGTAAAAGTTTCGTCTTCAATAAACTCAATTAAAGAGTTATTTTTTGCCTTGATTGTGATGTTTTTCTCTATTCCAGCCACGTTGTAACCAAAGTGAAAATCAACGCCATCTATCAAAAAGTCCGTTGAATAATTTTTGTTTCCGTTGGCGAGGTTTCTACGCAACCATTGATAAGTAACAACTTTTGGAATAATTTTTTTCAAAAGCCCACGCACATCAGCAGGAATAATCAAAGGAATTTCGTTTTCCGCTACTTCCGTGGCGTTTTGCACATAAGTAAACACGTTTGGGCTAGTTTCGTCAAAATGTATTCTTCCGCCAAAATTCCCCTTAATCCAACTGATTTGATAGTGTTTTCTGGCAAGATTATGCTTTGCTTCAGTTAGGCGTGCGCCTTGTAGTTGCTGCGAGGCAAGTTTTTGTATTGCTGTAAGTTTTAGTTTCGCATTAAGTTTAGAGATTTCAACATCTACGGTTGTACTATCTTCAATGATTTGGACAGGCGTTTTTGCCACCTCCGCAGGCTTTATGTCTTGCGCATTGGCATACGTGCCAGCAAGCATTGCTAATAGTAATGTTATTTTTTTCATTTATTTTTTAGGATAATTGTAAGATAATGATTCTATAATAATTGTTACGAGCTACCTCTAAACAGAAAAATATGTAATTAGGTTTGCAAAATTTTTGCTACCGTACACTGTTTTAATTTAAGATTAAACTATTCTAATTCATTGATAATCAACAAGAAGGAAAATAGTGTTTTATTGAATTTATTGA
>JAYVGJ010000326.1:0-6597 GCA_043772375.1 Raineyaceae bacterium
GCTATTGTACTACCTCATTGTTGTTTGTGAAGGCACAAACAACGGCATTTTTATATAAATATTTATAAATATCAAATCATTACAAGTATAGCACTACCCACCCAGAGTATGCTAGGTCTTGTAATAATGTGGCTGAACTATACAAAAGTCAAGGGTTATATGCAAAAGTAGAGCCTTTAATGATAGAAGCAAAAAGTATTATAGAGAAAGTATTGGGAAAAGAACACCCAGATTATGCTACCTCTTGTAATAATTTGGCAGAACTATACATAAGTCAAGGCTTATATACTAAGGCAGAGCCTTTATATATAGAAGCAAAAAGTATTAGAGAGAAAGTATTGGGGGAAAAACATCCAGAGTATGCTGGTTCTTGTGGTAGTTTGGCAGCATTATATTATAGTCAAGGCTTATATGCTAAGGCAGAGCCTTTAATGATAGAAGGAAAAAGTATTTATGAGAAAGTATTGGGAAAAGAACACCCAAATTATGCTACCTTTTGTAATAATTTGGCTGAACTATACAAAAATCAAGGCTTTTATGCTAAGGCAGAACCTTTAATGATAGAAGCAAAAAGTATTTATGAGAAAGTGTTGGGAAAAGAACACCCAGATTATGCCAATTCTTGTAATAATCTAGCTGTTTTATACGAAAAGCAAGGTTTATATACCAAAGTAGAGCCTTTAATTATAGAATCTAAAAATATTAGAGAGAAGGTATTAGGCAAAGAACATCCAGATTATGCAAATTCTTGTAGTAATTTGGGGGGACTATATAATCATCAAGGCTTATATTCAAAAGCAGAGCTTTTATATATTGAAGCAAAAAGTATTTATGAGAAAGTACTGGGTAAAAATCACAAAGATTATGCTAATTCTTGTAATAACTTGGCTGATTTTTATGAAAATCAAAACGAATTTTTAAAAGCAAGCAACTATTACCAACTAGCAAGTCAAGCACTTATTTCTCAAATTGAAAATAATTTTTCTACTCTTTCTGAAAATGAAAAAGCAAAGTTTTTAAATACTTTTTATATTCATTTTGAGCGTTATAACGCTTTCACTATCAAGGCAAATAGGCAAATTCCAAACCTCACAGCGCAGGCATTTAATAATTCTTTGGTTACAAAAGGTTTACTTTTTAGTAGTACCCAAAAGATGAGAGAACGCATTTTAAATTCTGGTGATATTCCTCTCAAACAACTTTATGAAGATTGGAGAAACAAGAGAACAGCCTATTCAAAAGCCCTGCAATTAAGCCTAAAAGAGCGTGAAAAACAAAATATTTCTACGGAAAAACTGCAAACAGAAGCCAATGAGCTAGAAAAACAACTTTCCAAAAAGTCAGAACTTTTTCCAAAAGCAAACGATAAAACTCGTTATACGTGGCAAGATGTACAAAAAAATCTTAAAAAAGATGAAGTCATTGTAGAAATCATCAGAACGCAATATTCCGACAAAAAACAGACAGATTCAACGCTTTATATGGCACTTATCATCACGCCCACCACGCAAAATCAGCCTGAAATGGTCGTGCTTCCCAATGGCAACGAGATGGAAAAAGAAGGCATTTCTTATTATAAGAATAATATCAAATTCAAAAAAGAGGATAAAATATCTTATAATGCTTTTTGGGCGCAAATCAAAGCTAAATTAGGGAATGCAAAGAAAGTTTATTTTGTGCCAGATGGCGTTTATCACCAAATAAACCTCGTTACGCTCCAAAACCCTGCTACAAAAGCGTATTTGAGAAGTGAAATATCTGTACAATTACTTTCTTCTTCCAAAGATTTGATAAAATATGCTGAAAACAGCAAAAAACAACGCAAAAACTTCAAAGATTATCAAGTTCATCTTTTTGGTTATCCTGCGTATGCACAAAAAAATGATAAGAGTTCTACCAAAAAAGAAGAAAGAAGTTTGTCATTTTCTGCCAAAATGGATACAACACAACGGTTTTTTGACCCAAATTCTGGGATAATTACTGTTTTGGAAGGTACGAAAGTAGAAGTTAATAATATTTCTAAAATTTTGACTGATAAGAAAATAACAAATACTGTTTACCTTGAAAATAAGGCAGATGAAAACACAGTAAAAGGTTTGAAAAACGCTGATATACTACATATTGCTACTCACGGCTTCTTTTTGGGAGATACTGAAAGTTTTGACAAAGATAACGCTGATAAATTTAGAGAAAATCCGCTTTTGAGAAGTGGACTTTTGCTAAAAGATGCTGAAAAAGGAATGCGTGGCGAGATTTTGGAAGGAGAAGATGGCGTTTTGACTGCACAGGAGGCGATAAATCTAAATCTTGATGATACTGAACTTGTGGTAATGTCGGCTTGTGAAACTGGTCTTGGAGAGATAAAAAACGGAGAAGGCGTTTATGGTTTGCAGCGTTCATTTCAGCAGGCAGGCGCAAAAACCATTCTTATGAGCCTTTGGAAAGTTGATGATACTGCCACACAAGAAGTGATGACACTTTTTTATAATAATCTTGTTGCAGGCAAAACAAAACGCCAAGCCTTTGATGATGCACAAGAAACGCTCTACAAAAAGTACAAAAACCCGTATTTTTGGGGGGCATTCGTAATGGTAGGAGAATGATTTGATGTGTGGGTGCTACGGAATGTAGTGTAATGACATAAGCACCCACACCACCCACAAGAAAGAACTAGTTAAGCCTCAAAAGACAAAAAACCTAATACTAAAACTAATATTAGGTTTCTGACAAAAACATTATCTAGTTCTTTTTAGATATGCTTTTGAGAGTGTTTTTATTTTTACTCTTGGTATTATCTCGCCTGTTTCTTTGTCAATGGTTGGTAATAGTTCTTTGTAGGCGTTTTTTAGTGCTTCTTCCCTTATTTTTAGCTGCTTTTTGAGGGTGTTATATTCTGGGTCTTGCTCGTAATTTAGGTATTCAGCACTATATCCAATTTCAAGACCGTACATAGATTTAATACTTTCTCCTGCCCTGTGTGCATTGGAAATGGCGTTTTCTGCAATGGCATCAATGGCACTTTTACAAATTGCTTCTAAATCTCTGACGTTGCGAAAATAGGTTAAAATTTCTGCCCTGCCCTGCCCTCGTTACATTCTTCTGCCAATTCTTCCATAGAATAACGCAAATTATCCACATTTTGCACGAAATATCTTAAACTGTCCTTACTTTCTGCCAATTCCTGCGTGTACTTTTTCATTGTGGCGGTGCTAGCAACTGCTAGTTTCTGTATCATTTGCACCGTTTTTACCATTTCTACGGTTATTCTTTTTGGTAGAATTGTAGAAAATTGTTCTTCTACTTGGTTTGTTTCCTCTTCCTTGATGAAAGAAGTTTGAATTTGTGTACCTCTTTTGAGGCTGCTAAGGCTTGTCATATTATTAGGTGGGATTTGTGCCTGCAAACCTTATATTTTAGGTTTGCAGGTGGTTTAAAAAATTAGATAATTTCAAATGCTTTTTCTTGCTCTTGGACTGGCACAAAACATTCTTTCAATGCTTTTAATACTTGTTTTTCGTTTTTGAATTTTCTACTAAAAAAGTCTTTTGTTCTTTCGTCCTTTATGCCTGTTTTTGCATCTGCCAAAATAAGAACAGTCAATAATCTTTCATAGTTGTTAAATTCGTATACATCATAATTGACGTGGAAACTTAGCCTTACTGTTGTGTTTTCCCTTAGGATTTCCTCAATTTCTTTGCAAAACTTTTCTATTTTCATTGTGTTTTGGGTTTGTGGGCGTATCTAGCAACTGCTAGTAATACGCCCTGTGTGAAATAATTTAAAATATGTTGTTGGGAATGGTAATATTGATGAGTTTTAGCAACTTTTTTGCTTGTCTTGGCAAATCAAAAACTCCATCAAAGTCTGTTACTTTTCCTTTTTCAAAATATACGTTGATATGTTCTACCATATCCTCGTCTTCCTGTTCAACTATCCATTCAATGCTGGCACTTCCTTCTTTTCCTTTTTTCCCTTCTTCTAATTCTATGTCGTACAACTCCATTGTAGACTTGAATTTTCCTAAATACTTGTTTGTGTAGCCGTTATCAACTGAAACATCTGACAAAAATTCAATTACTATTTTTTTTTCCTCTTCTGTGTTATTCATTGTTTTTGGGGTTTGTGGGCGTATCTAGCAACTGCTAATAATACGCCCTGTGTGAAACTAGTAACTGCTACTATAAAACTTTTATGCTACCTCTGAAAAACTATCTGGCATATCAAAGCTATCAGCCTTAATAGTGAAATTGAGCGCAACATCTCCAAACTCTTCAAGGTCTGCTACAAACTTGGCAAAAATTAATTCTTGGTCTGAACATCTTAGAAACTCCGCAAACAGAAATAACTGGGTTGTATTTTCTTCTGCCTCTTTTGTGTACTCTTTTTCTGTTTCTTTCATTTCTTCTACTTCTTCACGTAGATACTCTGTTTCCTCCTCCAACTCCTCAACTTTTTCCTTCAATTCTCTTACTTCTTTTTCGTTGTCGTCTTCATCATCTTCTACGCTTTTCAATGATGTACGTATAGATGCCTGCAATACCTCTACTTCATCAAGGAGGTTTTTTATTTCTATTGTTTTCATCTTGTTATTGGTTTGTATAGGTGCAATAATGTTGCATTACTGCACCTATGAGGGTTAAAAATAAGTTGTTTCGTCTGTCTGCAAATAAAAATCCTCTTCTTCTTGGACTTCTTTTAGTATTCTTTCAATTTCTTGAATTTTGTTTAGTGGTGCTTCTGTTGGTGTTTTTGGTTGATTATTCATTTTTTTTGGATTAAATGGCTGGGAAAACATCAAATGTTTTCATTGTATTACCTCGCTTGGTTTCTTTTTCGCCTGTAAAAACTATAAAATAGGCTTCTCCGTTGGTGCATTCTTTCTGAAATAACTCCACTAACATAAAAGAACTACAAACGAATGTACCTTTATCAGGCTGCAACAAAATTGCTCTTTCTGGTCTGGGTTTTCCTGTCTGTCGGTCTGTCAAGTTAATCATCACAATTCCACGATAATAGGCACAAATTTCTTCTCCTACTTTCATTTGAAGATATGCAGGGTTAATCATTACTCCCCTTTTCTTGTTTTCAAGCTCCGAATTATCTAAAAACGGGTCTTCTTTGATTGGGCTTTGTAGTCGTATTTCTGTACTGCCTGAAAATACTGTTAGTTCGTCTGGGCTTTTGATGTTTGGAAACATATTGATATTGTGTTATTTGTGAATAATTTGTTTTTCTGTTTCTTTCTATACTCAAATATAGGTATTTTTAGCGGATAAATACCTATATTTGAGTATTTTACTTATATTTATATTCGTTCTAAATAGTGCATCAGCTAAACTATAGTAAGTGATAGAAGCTATTAAGAATCATAATAGATGTGTGGGGTTTGCCTTTGGGTTTCTCTTTTTTTCCTGCCTGCGCTCCTGCGCCTCCTTGCTTTTGGGGTTGGAAAAAATCAACTTTTAAAATTTTAGAAAGTCGCTGGCTCACCAACTAAGATGCTGCCTACCAACTTTCTAGCGACTTTCTAAAATTTTAAAAATACTCCTGACTGCAAAAAATGAGCGGAAACACTAGCGAAACGCTATAATTAAAAACCATTTTTGGGGTGGGGTGAAGTCGTAATAGTTGGGGCGGGGGTGCAGGGCGGAATAATATTAGACGTGGCTCTTTAAGTTCTCCCTGCGCAACCTTACCAACTTTCCAGCGAGGAGTTGCTAGGGCTTGTCGGTGCGGTGGCTTGGGGGATTGGGGGCGCAGGGCGGAATAATATTAGACTTGGCTCTTTAAGTCCTCCCTGCGCAATCTTACTAACTTTCCAGCGAGGAGTTGCTAGGGCTTGTCGGTGCGGCGCAGGGCGGAACAATGTTAGACGTGTCAAAAGCCGTTCTCCCTGCGCAACCTTACCAACTTTCCAGCGAGCTAATGTATAACTTTTTGTGTGGTGTGTTGGTAGTGCTACGGACTGAATGAGCGTTTTAGCGAAATGAAGGACGTAAGCACTACCAACACGCACACAAAAGAAAGAACTAGTATGTATTTCTATGTATAACTTTTTTTGTGGTGTGGTGCTGGTGCTACGGACTGAATGAGCCTTTGGGCGTTAGCCAAGGCGAATGAAGGACGTAAGCACTAGCACCACGCACACAAAAGAATGAACTTTTATGTATTTTTCAGCCTTTTCAATGCCCTGTAATTAGAATTGGGAATAGCTAGCGAAACGCTAATTGTCTTGTTGCTAATACTATGTTTAGTGCTAAAAATGGGCGTATTGGGGGGGTATTCTTGGCTGTCGGTGCAAACCAAATTTACAAAGGAATGAGGGTAAATTTGCACCGAAATACTTTTTTTTCAAAAGTATGAGGGGCAAATTTAACCGAATGACGTACTCCCCAAATGAATTTAATGTATTTCTTGGCTGTCGGTGTAAATCAAATTTACAAAGGAATGAGGGTAAATTTGCACCGAAATACTTTTTTTTCTAAAAGTATGAGGGGTAAATTTTTGCTACCGTACACTGTTTTAATTTAAGATTAAACTATTCTAATTCATTGATAATCAACAAGAAGGAAAATAGTGTTTTATTGAATTTATTGA
>JAYVGJ010000327.1:0-11448 GCA_043772375.1 Raineyaceae bacterium
TTTTCTTGTTTTTTCCCTTTTGAGATAAAAATATACGTTTTTTCTTCATCTGTAACAATACTTTCCTCTGGAAGAGTAGGCACATTTGCCTCGCCAAGTTCAATAAAAGCCTTTAAATAAGTGTTTGGGAGCAGTTTTGTATCTTCTATATCTATATGAGCGTGAACACGTACAGTACGGTCTTCATTGATTTTACGGTTGATAAGATACACTTTTGCGGTGCGTTCCTCTGTTTCATTACTGAGTACAAAACGGATTTTTTGCCCTTCTTTTACCTTATGAAAATCCTTCTCAAAAACCGTTAATTCTGCGTGTAGATGCTCCGTATCAACTATTTCAAACAAAACATCAGACATATTTACGTACTTTCCAACATTCACATTGATAGTAGTAACGTACCCAGAAATAGGTGAATAAATGCCAATAGTGCTGGTTATTTTGCCTGCATCAACTTGATATTTATTGATACCAATAGTTTGCATACGCATTTCTAAGCCATTTTGACGTGCTTGAAGCATTTTTAGTTCTGATGCCACCTGCTGAAAAACCTTCAAAGCACCTGTATTTTCCTTAGAAAGTTCATTTTGGCGTTTGTATTCTTGCAAAAGATACTCAATTTTTGCTTTTCCTTCTAAATAATCTTGCTGAATTTGGATAAAATCAGGGTTTTCTATAAGTGCCAAAAGTTGCCCACGCCCAACTTTCATACCTTGTAAAAGGTCTGTTTTGCGTACAAATCCGCCCATA
The DNA here is from genome assembly GCA_043772375.1 of Raineyaceae bacterium. Taxonomy (GTDB): domain Bacteria; phylum Bacteroidota; class Bacteroidia; order Cytophagales; family Thermonemataceae; genus JANYGM01. The sequence goes on from JAYVGJ010000327.1 coordinate 748, forward strand.
ATAGCCGACACACTTACAATATTTTGGGGTGGAACGTCCAACATACCGTTTACTTTGAGTGTGCTACTCATATTACGCATTTGCGTTGTCCCAAGCGTGGTATTGCTTGTTTGAAATTGCTTTTCAGATATTTCCACCAAATGTGGGATTTCTTTCTCTTTTTGCGCAATTTGTTTGCTTGTTTCTGAAGGTTTTTCCGTAGAATTTCCTTTGTTTTCTATAGCTTTATCAGCACAAGAAAATTGCATTATTCCAAGAAATAGAATAATGGTTTTGATGATGTTTTTTTGTATGTTTTTCATTTTTTTTGTGGGGTATAAAATTACTCACTCAATAAAAATTCTATCAAAAAAATCTGCTGATTGTACTGATGAAGTGCATCAAGGTAGTTTTTTTGAATAGAAATAGCATTATTAAAACCTGCTAAATACTCCAAATAACCAATAGAACCACTTTTAAACAGTTTTTCAGAGGTTTTAATGATTTCAGCCGACATTGGCAGGGCGGTTTGCTCATAATAATTCAAATTTGACTGAAATTTAACAAATTCCTGCACCGTTTGTGCGTATTGCCCCTGAAAAAGGCGTTTTTGATACTCATAATTTGCCTGTGCGAGTTGTTGCTGCACTTTTGTTGCCCTAAAACGTGCTTTTTGTGCTTTTGCAAAAATAGGTACAGAAATACCCACCACAACACCGTGAAAGCGTGTATTTGTGCCATAATAGGTTTCTGTTTTGTCTTCTTTTTGCTGATAACCTGTAAGAGTCTGACTAAAAGCACCAATACTAAAATCTGGCAAAAGACGAGATTTTTCTACAGATTGCGTAAGTTTAGAAATTTCAATTTGGTATTTAAAAGCCTTTAAAACAGGGTTTTCATTGATTTTTGTTGTATCAAAATTTGCCGTAAAATCTCGTTTTGTAAGTTTTTCAGCCAGTTCTAAATTGTCGTTAATACTCAAGTTAGTGTTTAGCAAAGTTTGCAGTTTTATCTTTGCAGTTTTTTGGTCGTTTTCATTGATTAAAAGAAGGTTTTTAACTTCCAAACTTTGAGATTTGGCTATGTTTTTTTCCAAAGAATTGGTTTCTCCAGTCTTAAAACGCAGTTCCGACATTTTCAAAAAATTGTTAATAATGGTGTCCTGATACAAAAAAAGGCTATTTTGTGCTTTCGTGAAGAGTGCAAAATTATAAGCCATTTTGACTTGATAAACAAGTTCGTTTTTTGTTATTTTCTGTTGAAAATCAGCATTTTGTGTATTTGCTTCTGCTAATTTCCGTTGCTTAGAAAACGTACCAAAATAAGGAATTTTCTGTGAAAACGCCAAACCATTATCCAAAACGGCACTATTATATTGCCCGTAAGTCAGCGTGAAATCTGTTTTAGGAATATCTACAGCGGTTTTTTGTAGTTGTTTTTGATATTCTATGTTAAGATTTGCTGCTTTTAGGTTTAAGCTATTTCCTGTCGCAATTTTTATAGCGTTTGCAAGCGTTAAAGGCATATTTTGCGCTTTTATCTCAAGAGAAAATAAAAATAGAAAAAGCAGAAAAAAGTATTTTTTTATTGTGTATTTCATTGTTTAGGTTATTTTTTGTTTTTGTATAATCTTGAGTTTTTATAAAAGAAATACGAGACTTCTTAATAATCAAGAATTTAAAAGCAGTTTATTGATTAAGAAAATGAGAAACTTGATAGTATTGCACATAATCTTCAAAATCTTCATCTTTCCAATTTTGACTTTTTGCAAGTTGTTGCGCTAATTTTACATTATCTATATATTTAGTAGCAAGTAATTGACAAATTTGTGTTGAAAAAACTGGTTCTTCTAAATGAATATAATTAGCAAATTGCCCAGTATAATGTTGCTTTATAATCCAAATAGGTGGGATAAATGGATTGTAAGAAACGTTTGAATGTTGTATTTTTTCAAGCATTTTAATTGGTCTTATATCTGCAATCTGATTCCTATATAATATTAACTCTTCTAATTTTGTGAGATTTTCAAGTGCTTGTATATTTGTGATTTTATTTTCTGATAAGTTTAAGTTGACAAGTTTTTTCAAACTTTTAAGGACAGAAATATCTGAAATTTGATTATTCCGTAAATTTATAAAAGTCAATTCATCACAATTTTCCAATACAGAAATATCTAAAATACCAGCACCTGTAATATCTAATGTTATAAGATGCTTCATATTCTTTATGAAAGAAATATCTAGTGTTGTGGGATAATCTATTGCAATAATTAATGATTTAATATTTTTTAATTCTTGTAATGGAAGTATTATTTTTTGATAGGTATTACAATTATTACTTTTTAAAGCTATATTAATTTCTTCAAGATTTATAAGATTTTGCAAAGGTGTAAAATCAGTTACTTTGCCATAAAACAAAGAAAAACAACGTAAACGACCTAAATTAGATAGAAAAGAAATATCTGTCAAAGCAGGAAGTTTCACCTCTAAAATAGAATAATCATTTACAATAGTTAATTCTGTTAGTTTCTGTAAACTAGTCAGTGTTGAGATGTTTTTTGTATCTAAAAAAATATTATCACAAGTACTTATTCTCAAATCCATTAAGTTTTCTAGGTTTTGCAGAAAATTCAGAAAATCAATTTGACAGCTATTAATGTGTAAAAATTTCAGCTCAGTAAAGTGCTGAATTATATCAATGTTGACTATTTTTTGGTTTCTTTCCAGACGTAACATTCTTAGATTTTTCAGATTTCTTAAAACTGAAATATCAAGATTTTGATTATAACTAACGTCTAAACTCTCTAATAAATGGTGATTTTCTAAAAAAGACATATTCTGTAAATTAGAATTCCTTAGTGTACCACATAACATAAGTGCATTTAACTGTTTTGGCAAGTAAAGCAAAGGGAAACTAATAAAATTATCTGTCCCATAGTTATCAGTTCTCTTATAATCCAGCTTATCAGTTAAATTATCATAAATAATTCCTTCTTTACTGAATAAAATGGTAGTTATCCAATAAAATTTTTCTAATTCTTGTAGTTCAATTTCACTACCGTTTAATCCCAAATCTCCTAAATCAAGATAAGGGTTTTTGGTGCGTTTATTTTCTTCTAAAGCTTCTTTAAGTGTTGTAAACATAATTATTTATTTTATAAAAGAAATACGAGATTAGTATTGGTGTCAGAAAAAACTTCTGACACCATAAATTATAGTTTATTGATTTCTGCTGAACCATAATCAACTACTTCAGTAATTGCATCTCCTCCAAACCTTAAATATGCTTGAATAATAGGTATTTCTTTCTCTAAAATACTAATTTCGCCCTCCAAAATATCTTTACGAATAGGCATTAAACGCAATAATATTTGACCATTAAAATCAATTAAATAATACAATTCTTTGCTTTCCTTTAATGCTGCTACAAGCGTTTTCTCATCTATATCATCATTTCCTCTTCCCAATTCATAATCAGGAAAATATTTATCAATAATATTTTTTTGTTGTGATAAACAAGCTAATATTTGCCAAAACTTCATAATTTAGTCTAATTTAGAAATTTCCTTTTTCCTTTCTGTCAATTTATACAAGCAAGGCAAAACCACAAGCGTAAGCAACGTAGCCGACAACAAACCGCCAATAACCACCGTTGCAAGCGGTTTTTGAACTTCCGCACCTGCCCCAGATGATAACGCCATAGGCAAAAATCCTAAACTTGCCACAAGTGCCGTAAGCAAAACAGGGCGCAAACGTGTTTTTGTTCCCTCCAAAATAATGCTATCTACATCACCTAAACCATTATTTTCGTCTTGATTTTGCTGATTTTCTTTTTCTTTTTTGAGATAATTAAATTCACCTATCAAAACAATGCCATTTAGCACTGCCACGCCAAAAAGTGCAATAAAACCCACACCAGCAGAGATACTAAATGGCATATCTCGTACAAAAAGTGCCAAAATACCACCAATAGCCGACAACGGAATAGCCGTAAATATCAAAATACTCTGTTTTACAGAATGAAAAGTAAAGAACAAAAGCATAAAAATCAGCCCTAGCGCAACAGGAACGGCAATCATCAAACGAGATTTTGCCTCTTGCAAATTCTGAAATTGTCCGCCAAAAGTAGGATAATAACCTGCAGGCATTTTTATTTCTGCATCTATTTTGGTTTTAAGCTCATTGACAATACTCTCTACATCACGCCCACGCACATTAAAACCAATAGTAATGCGGCGTTTGGCATCTTCTCTCTGGATTTGGTTTGCGCCTATCTTGAAATCTACGTTTGCAATCTGTGAGAGTGGTATTTGCTGATTTTTTGAATTTGTCAAAAATAGGTTTCTGACGTTTTCAATATCCTGACGACTGTCTTTTTCTAGCCTTACGACCATATCAAAGCGTTTTTCACCCTCATACACAATACCTGCACTTGCGCCTGCAAAAGCCGTACTAATTGCCCTATTAGCCTCTTCAATAGAAAGCCCTAACTGTGCTATTTTTTCTCTATTAAAAGTAACCATAATTTGGGGCAAACCGCCCACCTGCTCTATATAAAGGTCTTTTGCACCTTCAGTTTTCTCTACCAATTTGCCTATTTTAGCCGCTTGTTGTGCCAAAATCTCCAAATCTTCTCCAAAAATTTTGATAGCTACATCTTGTCTAACGCCTGTCATCAACTCGTTAAAACGCATTTGAATAGGTTGTTGGAAGCCAAACTCTACACCAATAATATTGGAAAGTGCATCAGTCATTTTTTCCGTAAGCTCTGCAGTGGTTGTTGCGCTTGTCCATTCTGATTTGTCTTTCAAAATAATCATCAAATCACACGCTTCTATGGGCATTGGGTCAACGGGAATCTCACTAGAACCTATTTTACCTATCACTTCTTTCACCTCTGGAAATTGCGTTTTAAGAATTTTAGCGGCTTTAAGCGCATTATCAACACTTTCAGACAAAGAACTACCTGTACTTATACGAGTTTCTACGGCAAAATCTCCTTCATCAAGTGCAGGAATAAACTCTCCGCCAAGCAAAGAAAACACGCCCAAACTCATCAAAAACACAATAAAAGTAGTCAAAACAATGATTTTGGTTTTTTTGAGAGAAAACGTGATAATTGGTAAATAAATTCTCTCAAAAAATGCCATCATTCTATCTGAAAAATTACCTTTGAAGATAGACAAAAACCGTTTCAAACCCCCTCTAAATCTCCCCCTAGCGTGCTGCTCGTAGGGGAGATTTAAATCCGTTTGTATTAAAGTCCCTTTCCCGGCAGGGGAAAGGGATTTAGGGATAGGGGTTATATTTTTTTTGCTCAAACACAACGCAGACATCATAGGCACATACGTAAGCGACAGTACAAACGCTCCCAAAATAGCAAAAACAACGGTTTGCGCCATAGGGCGGAACATTTTGCCTTCTACACCAGTCAGTGCAAGCAAAGGCAAATACACAATCAAAATGATAATCTCACCAAAAGCTGCAGAATTACGAATTTTTTTTGCGGAAATCAGCACTTCTTTATCCATATCTTCTTGTGTGAGGTTTTGAGGGTATTTTTGGAGCAAAATATGATGTAAAGTAGCCTCAACAATAATCACTGCACCATCAACAATAAGCCCAAAATCAATAGCTCCAAGCGACATCAAATTACCAGAAACACCAAAAAAATTCATCAGAGAAATAGCAAAAAACATAGCCAAAGGTATCACAGATGCGACTACAAGCCCAGCACGCAAATTTCCTAAAAATAACACCAACACAAAAATTACAATCAGTGCCCCTTCTAACAAATTGGTCAAAACAGTTCCTATTGCTTTATCTACAAGTTTTGTACGGTCAAGAAAAGGCACTATTTCCAAACCTTCTGGAAGTGTTTTCTGTATTTGGGTGATTTTTTCTTTGATATTTTTGATAACAGCGGAAGAATTTTCACCTTTGAGCATTAAAACTATTGCGCCTACGGTTTCTCCTACATCATTTCTAGTCATAGCACCATAACGAATAGCATTACCAAATTGTACTGTTGCAACATTAGAAATCAGTACAGGAATACCACTAGGCGTATTTTTGATAACAATTTGCTCAATATCCTTCAAACTCGTGATAAGTCCTTCCGTTCTAATAAAATACACATTAGGCTTTTTCTCTATGTATGCACCACCTGTATTTTGGTTATTTTTCTCTAATGCCTTAAAAATTTCATCAATAGAAATGCCCATACTGCGTATTTTGTCCGTATTTAAGGCAATTTCATACTGTTTGAGATAGCCGCCAAAACTACTTACATCAGCAACGCCTTTTGTGCCTAAAAGTTGTCTGCGGATAATCCAATCTTGCACAGAACGGAGCTCTGCAAGTCCTTGTTTGTTGGCATATTTTTCAGCAAATTTCTTTTCATAACTCTTTTTAGGTTGGATAGAATACTGATAAATCTCTCCCAAACCGCTTGTAATGGGTGCAAGTGCAGGCTCACCTACACCAGCAGGTATGAGTGTACGTGCTTGTAGGAGGCGTTCTGATACTTGGTTTCTTGCCCAATAAATGTCTGTTTCATCTGTAAAAACAATGGTAACAACAGACAAACCAAAACGAGAAATAGACCTTATTTCCACTAAATTTGGAATATTAGCCATTCCAATCTCCACAGGGAACGTAATAAGACGTTCTACCTCTTGTGGCGCAAGGGAAGGGCTACTTGTGATAACTTGTACCTGGTTATTGGTAATGTCTGGTACGGCATCAATAGGCAACTGTGTAACAGAATAACTGCCCCACAGCACCAACGCAAGCGTAAAAATCCCAATAATGAGTTTATTTTTTATTGAAAACGTGATTATACTATCTAACATTATTTTGAGGATGTAGTGTGATTTTTTAGATGAAATTATGAATATTATTTTTTCTCATCACTTGTGTATTCAATTTGTAAAACGGTGTTATGAATACCAAATTTATCTTCCAGCATTTTATTTATTTCAGTTCTGATGTTGTCTATTTCGTCTATATTGATGTTATCTTTGATTTGAATGTGGCTATCCAAATGAATTTCTTTGTCGTTGAGTTGCCAAATATGTAGCTTATGAATATCTAATATTTTTGGATTATTATACATTGTTTTCTTGACCTCTTCTACATTAAGCCCTTCAGGAATGCCCTGCATCAGTATATTGATTGTAGTTTTCAAAATTCCATAACTGGCTTTGATGACCAAAACACCAATAATAACCGTCATAACGGCATCTAACCAATAAATTTGGTAATATTGCATCACAAATGCACTTGTCAGCACCGCAAAAGCAACCAACGCATCAGAAAGCATATGCAAGTAAGCAGAACGCATATTTAGGCTATCTTTTGCAGCTTTTTGCAATAATAGTGTAGAGATAAGGTTTGCCACAATGGTAATAATGGCTACTGGTATCATAATACTTGTATCAACAGCCGTAGGGTGCATAAAAGAGTCGTAGGCTTCTACAAAAAGATACAAAGAAATGCCTACAAGTGACGCTGCATTGAAGAAAGCAGCTAAAATCTCTATGCGTTTGTAACCAAAAGTTTTTTGGTCGTTGGCTGGACGTTTGCTCACTTTGAGCGCAATAAGCGAGATAAATACAGAAACGCTATCAGAAAAATTGTGTAGCGCATCAGACATAAGTGCCAAACTGCCCGAAAGAATGCCTCCTATGATTTCTGCAATGGTTATTACAAGATTTAGGATAATAACGAAAATTAGTTTTGTTTCACTTACGTTGCTCACATCTGCGTGGTCGTGCTTGTGAGGCTGTTTGTGGTCGTGTTTGTCGTGGTTGTGGTCTGACATTTTTTTAAGTTTAGTATTTTTTGTGAAATTTATAAAAAGCACAATAACCCCACTAAAACCTTCAAGATTTAGCAGATTGGAGTGTTTTCATATTGATTTTTCATTCAGAAACTTTACAGAAACTGATAAAAAATCAATATAATTTAGGCAAGAAAATACTGGACTTTGGGCGGTTGCCAAATATCAAAGGAAGGGGAAGTAAAAAACAGGTTTTCTTCTGAAACAGCAATATCTGTATCAGAAAACACAAAAAGAGGAGAATTTAGCTCAAATTTGAGCGGAAAGGTGCAAACGACATTCATTACAGAGCCGTTGTAGTCGTGTTGAAAAGGGAGTTTATTATGTTTTTCGTGGTCTTCTTCGTGATGTTTTTCGTCTTGAAAATGCAAAGAAATAAAGTCTAAAACACTTATTTGTGGATTTTGTTGTTGATGTTCTGCAAAATGATGCACAAGCATAGGGATTTTGCTCATCTCGTTTGCATCACGGTTGGGCAAAAAGCTAGCTACCAAAAAGCTAAAAATTAATATGTAAAGAGTTGTTTTAATTGAGTTTAGGGATTTTTTATATCAAAATTTTGTTTCTTTTTTCGGTTTTCGTAGGCTGCTTTTAATTTTTTGCCATTTTCTGAAACGATAGGAAACCGTCCATATTTTTCTGTGAATTCTCGCATCATTTCGTGTGCGTTGTATGTTTTCCCTTCAAAAACAATAATTACATTTTTTGCAGATAACATAATTTTTATGAAAAAATTTGATGTATAACTATGTCCAAAGGTACTTTCTAATTTTAATAAGTTTTATAAGTTGCTCGTTATCTTCTATATATTGTTTTTCGTCAAGCTCATTAAATTTTTCAACAGATGCTAGTTTTTGTCTTTTCAGCCACCAATTATAAAGTTCTTCTATGTCATTGTGTGCTTGTTTGTATTCATCATTTTGATTCCAATCACCATGTCCTGTAAGTAAATTTTCTTTTTCTATGCAATCCGTTAGAAGCTGGAAACAAGCGTGAAGTATTATTATATCTTTGTCGCACCAACCATCTGATAAGGATTCTATATTGAGTAAATTAGATGGTTGCATTTACAGGTTTTAAAATGATAAACTTCTACCTTTATTGCACAAATGTAATGCTTTTTTAAGATATTGGTATTTTGTTTGTCAAAATTTTCTTTATTTATAAATTTTCTAGGCTATTCCAAAAAACACTTAATTTTTTTTGTATGAATCTTTGAATAGTCCTTCCTAAATACTATTTAAAAACATATTTTAGTATCACGAAAATCTAAACTTTGGTTTTACAACTTTTTTTTAGTAATTTTAACAAAAAATAAAAAATTTGTATTAACTTACGACCAAGAACACCTAATTACTTAAAAATGCAACTGATTATTAACCAAGCAGCTATACAGATTTATAGCAAAGAGAGCACAGAAAACAGTTTATTTCGTTATTTTTCAGATAAAAGTACCGTTTTAGGTAGTATTTCAGGTAAAGAGATTTTGAGTTTTTGTAGTTTTAAGCAAATAAATTTACTGATTATCAAGCAGCTATTTGATAATTGGCAAAAAACCATAGAAAATTCTCGTAGTCCTTACTTTGATTATCAAAATCCAGAGGTAGAAAATATAGCCAAACAGTTTGCTAATGTACTTTCACAGCATATTTTAGTTAAAAAAGAGGACTTTAGACCACTTTTAAAGCAGGCAGTCGCAGATACACTTCTTCTTATTTTGCATCCTTATAGTTATTTTGTGAAAGAATTACAACAACTAAAAGGGCAAATCATCACACATACGAAGCTACAAGAAACTTTTAAATACGTTAATATTCACCAATATTTGGCACAAGATTTAATTAAAAAAGTACCTTTAAATAGTAAAATAGAGCTTTTTGAGGCAATTACGCTGTTTAAAGATTTATATGAAGAAAAAAGTGAACAATTAGCAAGTACAGAACTTTATATTTCCCAGCTAAACGACTTTTATCCCTGCAATTTGCAAGTATTCATTATGAATAATGAATCAAAAGCAAATATTCTGGAAACTATTGCAGAAAAAAATCTTAGAGAAAACCTTAGAACTACCAATGAAGATGTTTTTGCAAAAAATACAAATGATATTCCCCAAAATGTCATTAAAGATAGTTTTTTTGGAGAAAATAAACTGAAACAAGAAGATAAACAAGAGAGTAAGCAAGAAAATAAAGAAGATAAGCAAGATATTTTAGTTGAAAATAACAGAATAGAAAAAATAGATAGTATCCGTAATGCCATTGACCTAAATATACGTTTACGGCTAATCAGTGCGCTTTTTGAGGGCAACCATTCTGCGTGTAGTCAGTTTTTGACAGAATTAGAACAATGTATGACTTTTGGCGCAACGCAAAAGCTCATACAAGTTTATACCCGTGATTATCATTGGGCAGAAGAAAATTCGGAAGTAGCGCATCTCCAAGAAATCATAAGCAAAAAATTCTAGTTAGAATGCCAAAATCTTAAATTTTTCTCTTTGATTTTCAATTTGTTAAATATTTTTTTAGAAAAAAAATCAAAAAAAACTAAAGAAAATTTGTAAGTCCAAAAAAAGTTCTTACCTTTGTGTCACTTTAAACAGTAAACGTCTAAAAGTAAAAAAATAAAGACTAAACTCACATCAAAAGTAATAAGCGAAAGTAGCTCAGTTGGTAGAGCGCGACCTTGCCAAGGTCGAGGTCGCGGGTTCGAATCCCGTCTTTCGCTCACATAAATAGAAAAAATATACTTTTCATTTTTAGTGAAAATGACTAAAGTCCCTATAATTCTCATAAAAAATGACTTCCATTTTTGGTAGTTTTTGCCGAGATGGTGGAATTGGTAGACACGCAGGACTTAAAATCCTGTGAGAGTTAAATCTCG
>JAYVGJ010000328.1:0-5175 GCA_043772375.1 Raineyaceae bacterium
GACCTACGGCTATTAATATTAAACCCTTTCAGGGTTTTAATACAATAAATAAAATATTAATCATTTTTTAAAATCAGAAATTAACATTACTGGGGGCAAATCCCAACGGAAGATGCACAAAGTTTCTATAACGCAGAAATAGGGCAAAAAATTATCATAGAACGCACTATTAAATCTCAACTTATACTAAAAATAGAAGTTTTAAAGGAAATAAAATAAAAAAATTGTTACTGTAAAAGTTCTGTTGCAAAAAAGTGTAGGGTGCGACCCTTGTGGTTGCCCAAACTTGCGAAAGCAACACGACGAGCAAAAAGCAGTTTTTAAGCACAATTCAAGCAGGGCGACCACAGGGGTCGCATCCTACAAAAATACATATAAAATTCATTTTTTAATTTATATTATTGATAATCAAGTGATTATATTATCCAAAATAATTTCTATAAATCTGCAACGGAACTTTTACAGTAACAAAAAATTTAATAAAAGTAAAAGGCTAGCAAGGCAAAGTAATAGAAAAGACAGGCAAAGTATAAAAAAAGATAGCTAAAGTAACAAGAAAAATAGGCAAAGTAACAAACATCAACCAAAAAAATCAAAAAATCATAATGAAAAATCTTCTGTTTTTAATCTTTTTGTTGCTTGCGACAACAACACAAGCGCAAAATATCCCTCAAAATCCTAATAAAATAGATAAAAATAACCTCAAACAAGGCAAATGGACTACTTTTTATAACGTAGAGTGGCAACTTACTACTCAAAAAGATAGCATAATGTATTATGCTGTTGGTGAAATGAAAGATAATCAAAAAAATGGCACTTGGACTTTTTTTGAGGCTAAAAAAGGTACAAAAATGCTGGTAATGCCTTTTGTAAATGGACAGGAAAATGGGTTATCAACTGCTTATCAAAGCAATGGGCAAATAAATTCACAAGGGATTTTTACGAATGGAATGCGTCAGGGTATTTGGTACTACTATCACCCAAATGGAAAACTAAGAAAAGAAATAATGATACGAAACAACGTGAAAATTGGTGTAGAAAAAGAGTATGATGAAACGGGAAAACTCACCAAAGAAATTGAATACGAAAACGGAAAACCAAAACAAAAGCCTGCAAAGCCTAATCAAACGTGGGGAGAACGCTATGAAGAAGGTAAAATGTACCTCAAAAAGAAAGAATATGATAAAGCTATCATTATTTTTGAAACCGTAAGATTACAAACAGAAAAAGAAGTAGGCAAAAATCACCAATATTACGCAAAAGTGCTTAATGATTTGGCTCTTGCATACGAAATGAACAAACAATTTGATAAAGCAAAGGCATTATATCTTGAAATACTTGCTATTCAAGAGAGAGATTTAGGTAAAGAACACGTAAATTGTGCTGATACACGCTCTAATTTGGCATCTGTACAGTTTAATTTGGGTGATTTGAATGATGCAGAAACAAATTATCTCAAAGCTTTGGCAATTTATCAGAAAACCTTAGGTAAAACATCTGGTAGTTACATTCAAGTAGAGAAAAATTTAGCCTATTTGCGTGAAAAAAAGAGTAAAAAGTAAAAGACTTTGAGTAAATAATTCCAAATTTCAATCAAATAACCCAAAATTACAATGAAAACAATCCTTTATCTTATTTTTTCTTTCATTTTGATAGGAAAAATACAAGCGCAAAGCTGGGAAACGCTCAATGCAGAAGGTGAAAAACTGTATGGTGCAGGCAAATATGCGGAAGCTACGGCAGTTTTTGAGAAAGCAAAAATACAAGCAGAAAAAGAATTTGGGAAGATGCACAAAGACTATGCTGCTTCTTGTAGTAATTTAGCCACTTCATATCAATTTCAAGGTTTATATACTAAAGCAGAACCTTTGTATATTGAAGGCAAAAGCATAGAAGAGAAGGTTTTGGGTAAAGAACACCCAGATTATGCATTATCTTGTAACAGCTTAGCTCTATTTTATAGAGATCAAGGCTTATATACCAAAGCAGAACCTTTTTATATAGAAGCAAAAAATATACAAGAGAAAGTTTTGGGCAAAGAACACCCTGAGTATGCTAATTCTTGTAATAATTTGGGTGGTTTATATGCAAGTCAAGGTTTATATACCAAAGCAGAACCTCTATATATTGAAGCTAAAAGTATTAGAGAAAAAGTTTCTGGCAAAGAACACCCAGAGTACGCCGTTTGTTGTAATAATTTAGGTACGTTATACGTACAGCAACGTTTATATGCACAAGCAGAGCCTTTACTTGTAGAATCAAAAAATACTAGAGAGAAAGTATTGGGTAAAGCGCATCCACATTATGCTATTTCTTGTAATAATTTGGCTATATTATATCACAGTCAGGGCTTGTATATCAAAGCAATACCTTTATATATAGAATCAAAAAATATTAAAGAAAAGTTTTTGGGCAAAGAACACCCCTCTTATGCTAATTCTTGTAATACTTTAGCTGCGTTATATTATGATCAGGGCTTTTATACTAAAGCAGAGCCTTTATTTATGGAAGCTAAGAGCATTTATGAAAAAGTTTTTGGCAAAGAACACCCTAGTTACGCTGAAATTTGTAACCGTTTGGGTATTTTATATGAATATCAGAATGAGTTTCTAAAAGCCAATAGTTATTATCAGCAGGCAGGCAACGTGTTTATTTCTCAAATAGAAAATAATTTTTCTAATCTTTCTGAAAATGAAAAAGGAAAGTTTTTAAAGACTTTTTATGGTAATTTTGAGTGTTATAATTCTTTCACCATTAAGGCAAATAAACAAATTCCTAACCTAACTATGTGGGCGTATAATAATTCTTTGGTTACGAAAGGGTTACTTTTTAGTGGTACGCAAAAAATAAAAGAAAGAATACAAAATTCTAATGATGTTGTGCTCAAACAACTTTATGATGATTGGAGAAACAAGAAAAAAGCCTATTCAAAAGCCCTACAATTGAGCCTAAAAGAACGTGAAAAACAAAATATATCTACTGAAAAACTACAAACAGAAGCCAATGAACTAGAAAAACAACTTTCGCAAAAGTCTGAACTTTTTGCAAAAGCAAACGACAAAACTCGGTACACTTGGCAAGACGTACAAAAACAACTTAAAAAAGATGAAGTCATTGTAGAAATCATCAGAACGCAATATTTTGACAAAAAACAGACAGATTCTACGCTTTATATGGCACTTATCATTACGCCCAAAACGAAAAATCAGCCTGAAATGGTTGTACTTCCTAACGGAAAAGAGCTAGAAACAGATGCTGTAGCGTATTATAAGAACAAGATTAAGTTTAAAAAAGAAGATAAAGCGTCTTATAATGCTTTTTGGAAGGATATTAAAGCTAGATTAGGAAAAGCAAAGAAAGTTTATTTTGTGCCAGATGGCGTTTATCACCAAATAAACCTTGTTACACTCCAAAATCCTGCTACAAAGGCGTATGTAAGGAGTGAAATACAGGTACAATTACTTTCATCTTCCAAAGATTTGATAAAATATACTGAAAATGCAAAAAAACAACGCAAAAACTTCAAAGATTACCAGATACATTTGTTTGGTTATCCAAATTATGCACAAAAAGGAGAGAAAAAACCAACTACAAAAGAAGAACGAAGTTTGTCTTTTTCTGCCAAAATGGACACTACACAGCGGTTTTTTAATCCAAACTCTGGTACTATCACTATTTTGGAAGGAACAAAAACGGAAATTAATAATATTTCTAAAATTTTGACAGACAAAAATATAAAAAATACCAATTATCTAGAAAACCAGGCAGAAGAAGGCACTATAAAAACTCTCAAAAGCCCTGATATTCTGCATATTGCTACTCACGGGTTCTTTTTGGGAGATACAGAAAATTTTGACAAAGATAACGCAAATAAATTTAGAGAAAATCCGCTTTTGAGAAGTGGTCTTTTGCTTAAAGATGCTGAAAAAGGTTTGCGTGGGGAAATTTTGGAGGGAGAAGATGGCGTTTTGACGGCACAGGAGGCAATAAATCTAAATCTTGATGATACAGAACTTGTCGTAATGTCGGCTTGTGAAACTGGTCTTGGTGAGATAAAAAATGGTGAAGGTGTTTATGGTTTGCAGCGTTCATTTCAGCAGGCAGGCGCAAAAACAATCCTTATGAGCCTTTGGAAAGTTGATGATGTGGCTACGCAAGAAGTGATGACACTTTTTTATAATAATCTTGTTGCAGGCAAAACCAAACGTCAAGCCTTTGATGATGCACAAGAAACGCTTTACAAAAAATACAAAAACCCATATTTTTGGGGCGCATTTGTAATGGTAGGAGAATAGTTTTTTGAGGTATTTCTTTGTTATAGAAAAATATGTTTTATATCATACATCATATATAATTTTGATTTTCTAAAAATTTACTTAACTTGCTTAACGAAAATACTACATTTATTATCTTCTATTATCTTGGAAAAAATAATACAAAAGTGGCATAAGCGAGTAGATATGATAAAAAATATCCGTTTTATAGCCAGCAACCGTTACCACACGCTTAATCATTTGTCAAATCTGTCTATTACTTTTTTGTCTATTTATGTAGTGATTTTGAGCTTGTTGTCATTTAGTCAGACGTTTAAACATATCAATGCCAACGACTTAAATATTATCAATGTGTCGCTTTCTATTTTTATTATGGCACTTAGTTTACTAGATTCATCTAACCAGTTTAAGCTAAAAGCTATCCGTTTTCACGACTGCGGCAAGGAATTAGGCGTTTTGTACAACGAACTTAGTTTTATGGTGGATATTGAAAAAGTAGATGTTTCAGAAAGGACATCAGAAAAACCTACAACACAAGTTTCTGAGGAGAAAATCCGTGAAATAGTGGCACGTTATGACGCTATTATTGCCAAATATGAAGAAAATCATAAGGAAATTGATTTTCAAATATACAGAACAATGAAGGCAAAAGTATATGATATTTCCGCTTTAAAAGTAAATTGGATAGAGTTTAAGGTGTATCTTCAAACCAGATTTATTTATCATTTTCTGATTTTTGCGCCTCCACTTATTATTGTTTATCAAATAAGTCTTTGAGTTATTTCGCATTATATTTCTATTTTATAAAAAAGCCTTTCCAAACTTTGGAAAGGCTTTTTAGTTTTATTATTTGATTATCAAGCAAGTAGAATTTCGCTAAAAAACCACTATGGTTTTCCGC
>JAYVGJ010000329.1:0-4672 GCA_043772375.1 Raineyaceae bacterium
TGATTTCACTTAATATGATGCTTAATTATCAAAATAAAATATTACAATATCTTGATAATCAACGAATTTACTTAATTATTTACTTTCGCAGGAGGTCTAATGCTTTCCTCTTCTAATTCCCTTAAAAAATCCTCTAATGGTCTTGTATTGCCTTTGCCTTGCATTATCAAAAGCATTTCTTCATAACCTGCCCTGACATTGGCTATAATTTCCTCTCTAGTGTCGCCTTCGTCTATTTCTTCTGTTTCTTGCATTTCCTGCAAGTCTTTTTCTCCTGTTTCCAATTTTTCTATGTATTTGAAATCTTTTGCATATTCCAAAAGTTCGTCATAATGACTGTTTTCTGTATAAATAGTGAGGTATTTCATAGTAATTTAATTTATTTGTAAATGCTTGATTTTCAGTGTATTTTCACTCTGTAAAGCCTTTATTTTTCATTTTTTCAATATCTTTAAATAGTGCCATTCCAGTCTTCATTTTTCTAAATTTTTCTTTTTCGTAGAATTTTTCTTTGCCAATAGAAGCGTATAATATCATATTGCAATGCGCATTTTTCTCTGTGATATATGCTATAATTAGCTTCCCAATACCTTTTCCTTGATAATTTTCTGCCACAACTACATCATAAATAGCGGCTTGGTATGCACCATCAGAAATAGCTCTGCCAAAGCCAACAAGCAAATCACTATCATTTTGATTATCATTATCAAAAACAAACACAACTGTCTGACTATTATTGAAAGCTAATTGGTGTTTTTCAGGTGCATAATTTGCCATTCCAGCCTGCTGTAGCATTTTTGCAATCAAATTAAAATCAATATTTTCGTTGTCAAATTGTAATCTTAAACGCATTTCCAAACTCATTTTTGTTGATTTTATTGATTTTCACACAAAAATAAGCATATTTTTTCTAAAAAAAATGCTATTTTCAAAAAACTTTTGCGTTTGTTGTGTCATTATCAAAAAAGCCTTTTCAAACTGTGGAAAGGCTTTTTTAAGTGTTGTACAATTATTTTAGCAATTATCTTAGCCAAAATATTCTACAAAATTATTATTAGTTTCATATAGCCGTATGGTATGCAAACGAGCATCTTTTGCCATAGCAATTTCTGGGATTTTTGGGGCAAGAATATGCCAAAATTCCATTACCATCACCTCACAACTAGGTATTTTATCTTTAAACATTTCTACCTCAATATTCAGGTTTTTGTGGTCGCATTTGCTGGTAATATGTTCTTTGACAAGAAGACCCAATTTTTTCATATCAATAACAAATCCTGTGTCTGTGTCAGGCGTGCCAGCAACAGACACAATTAGTTCAAAATTGTGTCCGTGATAGTATTCATTGGCACAAACGCCAAAGATTTCTTCATTTTTTTCTTTTGTCCAATTAGGATTAAAAAGGCGGTGAGCAGCATTAAAATGCTCTCTGCGGTGTACGAGAACCATAAAAGCAAGTTTTGTGAGTATTTACTCTGTGAAAAGCCTTACAGGTTAGTGCTTGCAACTGAAAACGGCTTTATGAATTGTGAATTGTGAATTGTAAATTGTAAATTGTGAGTTGTGAATGAATACAAAATGTTAAGCAATTCATTAACAACTAATTATGATTTAAAAAATATTATTGCATTGACAAATTTCTGATAAATTTCTTTGATAAAATTTAGAAAAAATAGACAATTTGATATATTTTTGTAAATTGTTGCAAAATTAAGAAAATTTCTCTAAAAAACAAAAAAATAATGTCTATACATTCAGAAGTAAAGCGTGTTACTACGCATATTTTGCAGGAAATGAAACAACGTGGAGAAAAAATCTCTATGCTTACGTCTTATGACTATTCTATGGCGCAAATTGTTGATGGCGCAGGTATTGATATTATTTTGGTGGGAGATAGTGCCTCCAATGTGATGGCAGGACACGAAACCACGCTCCCTATCACGTTAGACCAAATGATTTATCATGCCTGCGGGGTCGTGAAGGCTGCTAAACGCTGTTTAGTGGTAGTTGATATGCCTTTTGGGTCGTATCAAGGAAACTCAAAAGAGGCTTTGCACTCTGCCATACGCATTATGAAAGAAAGCGGCGGACACGCTGTCAAGCTAGAAGGTGGTGCAGAAATAAAAGAGTCTGTTATCCGCATTTTGAGTGCTGGCGTGCCTGTAATGGGACATTTAGGGCTTACTCCGCAATCTATCTACAAATTTGGGACGTATAATGTACGTGCCAAAGAGGAAGCAGAAGCCAATAAACTTATTGAAGATGCCAAGCTTTTGGAAGAAATAGGCTGTTTTGCGCTTGTTTTAGAAAAAATCCCTTCAGGACTTGCTAAAAAAGTGGCTGAAACCATCAATATCCCTGTTATTGGGATTGGTGCAGGTGCAGATGTAGATGGACAAGTGCTTGTCGTTCACGATATGTTGGGTATCAATAAAGATTTTCACCCTCGTTTTTTGCGTAGATACGCTGATTTACACACAATTATGACTGATGCCGTTTCTAATTATATCAAAGATGTCAAAGGTTTAGATTTTCCTAATAGTAAGGAATGTTATTAGCGAATATGTGAGTAATGAATAAAATATACATTAAAATAGTCGTTGTTTGTCTTCACAAATAACGACTATTTTAGATTATAGCAAATAAATTATTTTATATATTTCAAATACGTTGTCAAATCTTTATCACCACGCCCAGAAAGGTTGATAACGACAATATCAGTAGGCAAAAACGTCATTTGGTCAAGTGCTGCAAGTGCGTGAGCCGTTTCTAAGGCAGGTAAAATACCTTCTGTTTTAGCCAAATCAAAGCCTGCTTTTAGTGCTTGGTCGTCTGTTACGCTCAAAAAAGTAGCACGTTTTGAAGTGTATAAATGTGCGTGCAAAGGTCCTACACCAGGATAATCTAACCCAGCAGAAATAGAATGAGGCTCAACTATCTGACCGTCAGAAGTTTGCATCAATTTTGTCATAAATCCGTGAATAATACCGTTTGTGCCTTTTGCAAGACTAGCAGCAGTTTTCCCAGAGTCAATGCCCAAACCAGCCGCCTCAACGCCTATTAGTTGCACATCAAGTTCATTGATAAAATGATAAAAAGCACCAGCTGCATTGCTTCCCCCACCAATGCAGGCTATCACGTGAGTAGGATTTTCTACGCCCATTTGCTCAAAAAGCTGTTTTTTAATTTCTTCACTTATCACAGACTGAAAAATAGACACCAAATCAGGGAACGGGTGCGGTCCAACCACAGAGCCAATAATATAATGTGTATCAATTGGGTTGTTTATCCAATCTCGTATGGCTTCATTGGTGGCATCTTTGAGCGTTTTTGAGCCACTTTCTACCGCCACAATCTCTGCGCCCAACATTTTCATACGTTGTACGTTAGGAGCTTGCCTTTCAATATCCACGCTACCCATATAAATAACGCACTTTAAGCCTCGCAAAGCACAAGCCGTAGCCGTTGCAACTCCGTGTTGTCCTGCGCCTGTTTCCGCAATAATACGGGTTTTGCCTAATCTTTGTGCTAACAAAACTTGTCCTATTGCGTTGTTTATCTTGTGTGCGCCTGTATGCGTGAGGTCTTCACGCTTTAAGAAAATCCTTGTTTTGTGCTTTTTGGATAGGTTTTCAGAGAAATATAAGGGCGTAGGACGACCCACATAATCTTTCAACAACTTCTGAAATTCTTCTTGAAAGTCAGGCTCTTGAATGATGCGCTCATAATTTTCTTCCAATTCTTGTACGTTTTGGTACAATAATTCTGGAATAAAAGCCCCTCCAAATGCGCCATATAAGCCATTTATGGGTTTTGGTCTGTCTAATGCTAGTTTCATTTTTTTAGATTTTCAATAAAGTTTTTAATCATTTCTATGTCTTTCAAACCTGCTTTTATTTCAAATTTACTATTGATATCTATCCCTACAAATTGTTGATGTTGAATGTTTTTTATTTCGGCAATATCATCAGCAGTTATGCCTCCACTTAATAGAAACGGTGTTTTTAGCTGATAATTTTCCAAAATTTGCCAATTAAATTTAACGCCAGTTCCACCGTGATTTGTGCCTTTTGTATCAAATAAAAAATAGTCACAAAAAGGCGCATACTCACTCATAAAATCATTGTCTATTTTGCTATCCTTTTGATTATCAATACTAAATACTTTAATAATTTTGATGTTTTTTGCTTTCATTTCTAGGTGAAGATTATAAACAAAATCAACACTTTCGTTGCCGTGAAGTTGGATATATTGGAGTTTGTATTTTTCTATTTTCTCCAAAACATATTCCAAAGGACTATTCACAAAAACGCCCACTTTTGGTGTGTTCGTGATAGGATTATCTCCAATAATTTCTGTGTTTCCTTCCACAAAACGAGGTGATTTTTCATAAAAAATCATTCCCATCAAATCAATAGAAAGTGCATCTATTGCAAGTATATTAGCTTTTTCTCTTAATCCACAAACTTTTATAATCATAATTTTGATTAAAATGTAGGGTGCGACCCTTGTGGTCGCCCTGTTTGAATAGGTTTAAACTTAATTTTGCATCTTATTTGACGTATTTTTTGTCGTGTTGCTTTCGCAAATATGGGCGACCACAAGGGTCGCACCCTACAAAATGCAATAAGAGCGTATTTTTACATCAAAAACTGTTTCAAAGTTTCTGCAG
>JAYVGJ010000330.1:0-29371 GCA_043772375.1 Raineyaceae bacterium
TGATTTCACTTAATATGATGCTTAATTATCAAAATAAAATATTACAATATCTTGATAATCAACGAATTTACTTAATTATTTACTTTCGCAGGAAGTCTATTTATTATTGTAGTACTTACACCGTTGCGGCTTCTGCTTTTACCTCATCTTTCAATATTTTCCTTAAAATTTTACCCACATTTGATTTTGGGAGTTCCGTACGGAAAATTACATCTCTTGGCTGTTTGTAGCCTGCCAGATTATCTTTGCAATGGTCTGCAAGCTCTTTTTCTGTCAAACTTTCATCTTTTTTGATGACATAAATGCGTACTCTTTCCCCTGCGTTTTTGTCAGGAACACCAATAGCAGCTACTTCTAGCACTTTTGGGTGAGAAGAAACCACATCTTCTATTTCATTTGGATAAACATTAAAACCAGAAACAAGTACCATATCTTTCTTTCTATCCACAATTTTGAAGAAACCATCTTCAGCCATTATGCCTACATCTCCCGTTTTGAAAAAGCCATCTTTGGTAAAAACTTTGTCCGTTTCATCTTGACGTTTCCAATAGCCTAACATCACATTAGGACCTTTTGCAGCAATCTCACCAGGCTCTCCCATTGCTACTTCGTTTTCGTCCTCGTCAAGCAATTTTATCTCCACACTAGGTACAGGAATACCAATTGTACCTACTTGGTCTGTTCCATCAATAGGGTTTACAGTAAGTACAGGCGCAGTTTCACTGAGTCCATAGCCTTCCGCAACCGCAATTCCTGTCATTTGTTTCCATTTTTCAGCCACCGCTTTTTGCATAGCCATTCCACCTGCCACGACCGTTTTCACGCCACTAAAATCAACTTTTGCAAAATCTTTGTGGTTCATCATACCAATAAATAGCGTATTCAGACCAGTCAGAACAGTAAATTTATACTTAATCATCTCACCCAAAAACGCAGGCATATCTCTAGGATTGGCAATGAGGACGTTTTTAGCTCCAAAACTAAACATTGTAAAACAGTTTACAGTAAGCGCAAACACATGATACAAAGGAAGTGGCGTAATAACGGTTTCAACGCCTTCTTTTAGGCGTGTGCCCGTCCACTCACGTATCATCAGCATATTAGCAATCATATTACGGTGAGTGAGCATTGCGCCCTTAGAAACACCCGTTGTGCCACCAGTGTACTGCAAAAGTGCCAAATCAGAACTTTTTATTTCGGGCTTAGTGAAAGTGCTTGATGCACCAATGCTAAGGGCTTTATTAAAGCCAACTGCACCAGGAATACTGAAAGCAGGCACCATTTTCTTTTTATGTTTGACCACATAATTAACAATTTTTCCTTTGATAAAACCCAACATATCCCCAACTTCCGTAACAATTACGTGTTTGATGTCCGTTTTTGGCAGTGCAGCCTCTAGGTTGGAGGCAAAATTAGCAATAATTACTGTTGCTTTTACTTCTGCATCTTTGTATTGATGTTCCATTTCACGCACCGTATATTGCGGATTTACGTTTACGACAATCATACCAGCACGCAAAGCACCAAAAAGTGCCACAGGATACTGAAGTACGTTAGGCATTTGCAAACCAACTTTATCACCTTGTTTTAGCCCAATGCTTTGAAGATACGCCGCAAAATCACGAGATTTTTTGTCTATATCTTTGTAGGTGAGAACTTTATCCATAAAAACATACGCAGGAAGGTTGGCATATTTTTGGAAACTTTCTTCTAAAATAGCTACCAAAGAGGTGTATTTATCAGGGTCAATAGTGTGCGCTATGCCTTTTGGATAGCTTTTTAGCCAAGGAAAATCTGTCATAGTAGTAGAAATAATTAAAAATTAGAACGGAGATTTAATGTAAGTAATACTTTAAATTGATAATGATTACAATGTATCATTTGTTTTTGAAAAAACAATAAAAAAATTCTAAAAATTTTTACATAATCAAAAATAAAATAAAAATAAAGCTAAAAATAAAGCTAAAATTAGTTGTTTTTCGTATTTTTGTGAGTAGATAGATTTACTACCGTACACAGTTTTTATTGCTGGTCCGTACCGTAGTGGAACGGAGGTCTGACCAACAATAAAAACTGTCATTTCATTTTAAAAAGAGATTATGGTCAGACCTTCGTTGCTCTACAGTACAGACATAATCTCTTTTTAAAATTGTGTACGGCAGCAAAATAGATAGATACATTTGTTTTAAAAGCTAAACATTTGTGTTTTATTCTCAATTCACAATTCACAATTCCTAATTCACAATTAAAAAAAATATGCTTTTCTTCTCTGAAATAGCCTTGCGTGAATATATTTTTATACTATTATTTTTTGTTTTTTATCTAATTTATTTCATAATAGCCAGACGCAAAGCTAAGAAAATAGGTAAAAAACTACGTTATGTTATTCTAAAACCTACTTTAAGATTTTTTTATTTTGGTCTAATTATTTTAGCGTTGTTGGGTCCTGTTTTTGGTGGTGAATACGAGGAAGTAAAAGTAAGTGGGAAAGATATTTTTTTTGTCGTTGATGTGTCTCAATCTATGGACGCAAAGGATGTGCAACCTTCACGGTTAGAAAAAACAAAAATTTCTATCAAAAATACCATTGATGCACTTGCTGGCTACCGTATGGGACTCGCCGTTTTTTCTGCTGATGCAGTGCTTCAATGCCCTCTCACGACTGATAGAAGCCTTTTATTTGATATTTTTGTACGCTCTCTAAATACACAAATGCTTTCTTCTGGTGGCACAAACATAGCTGCTGCGCTTGATTTGATAGCTGAAAAATTTAAGAAACAAGATGAACTAAACGTCCTAAACAAACGCCGTAATTCTACCAAAATATTGGTTTTATTTACTGACGGTGAAGATTTTGGAGGAAATTACCGCAAAGCAACCCGTTTACTTTCTGATTTGGGAGTGCGTTTGTTTGTGGTAGGTGTAGGTACGACAGAAGGCGGGAATATGCCTACTGCAAATGGCAGTTTGAAGAAAAATAATAGCGGTGAAGTCATTGTAACACACTTAAATAGTACAGAACTTCGCACCATAGCACGTGAAGCAGGCGGAAAATATTTTGAAATCAGTACAGAAATCAACAATATGCCTCAACTTATTAGCGACATAGACAATACAAAAGGCTCTTTGCAGATGAATATGGAGGTTTTTGTGAGTGCTAACAAATATTTTTATTTCCTTTGGGCAGCCTTTGCAATGCTTATTTTAGATGTGCTTATCACTATCAGAACAATTAAAATTTAACAAAACCTCTAAATCTTTCATAAAAAATTTAGAGGGTTTTGTGCTATCTTGGCACATACATAAGTCCAAGTCCTTTGCCAATTTTCTCTAAATTCCTAATGGCAGAGGAACTAATATGTTCAAATTCTATATCACAGTTGATAAAAATAGTCTTCAAATCTGGTTTCATATCTCGCATAAAGCGTAATTGGTTCATTTCGTAGTCCAAATCATCACCATTCCGCAAACCTCTTATAAGCGTAACGTCTGCTGTTTCTTCTTTTTCCTGCATATACATCACCAAAAGCCCTTTAAAAGTATCAATTTGTATGTATTTAAGCACTTCATTATCAATAGTTTCTGTATTATTGACAGGCTGGTTTTCTTTTTCAGGATTAACACCTTTTGCAATAATAACTTTGTCAAAAATGCGTGAGGCTTTCTGCAAAATATTAAGATGTCCATTGTGAAAGGGATTAAAAGAGCCTGGATAAATGCCTATTTTAGGTCTAAAAACCTTCAAATAATCTATCAAAAACTGCAAATTTTGGCTATTTTCTGGATATTTCTCTTTGAAATTCTCTAATAATGCAATTCTACCCATTTTGTACATTGCATAATCATAAAACTGATACTCTTTAAAAATAGCTTTTTCCCATTCCAAAAGCTCCGAAATAGTGCTATTTTTGACTATTTTCATATCCAAATCACAAAAAACTTCACTTAGTTTGTTGCTTGGTGTATGGTATTTTGTATCAAGAATTATTTGTGCAACAAGCTCCGTATTTGGGTGATTGGGGGCATATTTTCTAAAAAAAACTGCTGATTTCTCTTCATTATCAGCTGCTTTTGGGTCATAAACAATGTCGTGAAAATACGCCACAATTTGTAAAATATTTCTATCTTCTTGTGGCACAATATCATAAGTAGTTAATTCGTCAATATGCAATAACAAATCAGCCAAATGTTTTTCTGTATGATAAAAGCGGTGCGACTCTTGCCACGCTTTAGCAATAATATTAATATCTTTTATGCCATATTCAGCTAATAGAGGCACATTATATAAATGTTTATAAGAATTATTCTCCATAATTGAAACCGTAATTTAAGGTTATTTAAACTTGTTATGTAGTTTTTTGTTGTAAATTTGCGTGAAAGATACAAAAAGCACTAAAATAACCTATTTTTATCAATGAAAAAAATCATTTTTATTTTACAAATTGTCCTTTTCTTGTCCTTTTCTTGGGCATACATTACTGAAAGGCACTTATTATTTTTATTTTTGCTTATTCCTGTTCATTTTTTTCATATTTCAGTTTTATTAGCAGATTTTAGAAAGTCAGATGAGCTAAATTTTTGGCAAAAATCCTATTTGGTTGCGCTTATGGGCGCAGGAATGTCTAGTTTTACACCCGTTTGGGATATTTGTTTTGGGCTTGTAGCTATTTTTGTTACTTTTTTGAGCGTAAGAGGTCTTTTGAGGTACGAAATTTGAAGTACGAAGTACGAAAAATAAATTTCATTTACATAACGACACTACTAAAATGTATCCGTATTTTATCATTTGTATTAAAAATCCTGGAAAGATTTAATATTCATAGCCGTAAGCCGTACTTACGGAAACGGGTAACAATGTATTTTAACTCATAATTTACAACTTAAAACTCACAACTCAATCACACATTCTTAAAAACGTCTTCCATTTCATCAGGATAAATTTTTAATACATTTGTCAAAACAAGTAAAACAAGTGTTCTTGATGCAATATTTTTATTTATGTTGGCTATTTCTGCAAATTTATTGAGTGTAATTTGCGTATTTGTATGTAAGTATTTTAATAAAATATTCTCTTTTTCTCCGTAATGAAAGGAAAAACTCTTTTTTTCTTTCTTTTTTTCTTTAAGTATTTGTCGCATTTCTTTGCTTGCCTGCACACAACGGTCGCCTACACGTACGAAAGCCTTATTTTCAGGTAGTTCTGCGTTGGCGAGTACATAATGTGGAGAATTATCACTTTTTGGAATAGTAAAAATCAAAATTTCTTTTTCAGAATCTTCTAAACAAATACGTTCAATTTCGTAAGGAATAGGCGGAAAACAATAGCGTTCTACGGCTCTACTAAGCAAAAATTCATCTTCATCAGGGAATTTCAGCCCTTCTATAAGCAAATCATCACGCACTCCAATCAGCAAAGTACCACCTTCTGAATTGGCAAAAGCAACAAATTCTTTCAAGATTTTTTCTGGGTGAGTGGCTTTGAGCTTAAATTCCAAATACTGCCCTTCCCCTTGTCGCACTAACTTTTTTAGCGTTGGAATGTCCATTTTTAATGTAAGGTTTCAATAAAAATAGTATTAAATATTTGCACTAATATTTAGTGAGCAAAGTAGCTATTTTTCCTATTTAATCAAAATAAAATAAAATTTAGCTATCTTTTAAATATTTTTTTATTTATATGATGCGTAAGAATAGCACAACCTGCCCCAACAAGCGCACCCGCAAACACATCAGAGGGATAATGTACGCCCAAATGCAACCGTGAGTATGCCGTAAGTGATGCCCACGTATAAGCAGGCGCAATGACGTACCATTTTGGAAATGCTAAACTCACAGATGTAGCCACGCCAAAAGCACTACTCGTATGCCCAGAAGGAAAAGAATAATCACTTTCCACGCTTTGATTATCCAAAAACGGATACGTAACGTAGGGTCTTTGCCTATGTACGGCATATTTTATGGCAGTCGTCAGGGCAAAAGTAGTGGCAACACTTGCAAAAACACATAATCCTTTTCTTGTTAAAATGCTATCTTTTTTCAGAAGTCCCACGCCAGTAAGCACAGTCGGAGTAGCAATAACTACAAAAATATCTGCATCACTCAAAAAATGAAATCCAGCATCTAAGTTTTTATTTCTATTAATATTCGTACTTTTAAGTATATCAATATCAATGTTTTGTGCAAAAATAAAAGAAGAAAATTGCAAAGAAAACAAATTGATAAATAGAAAAATAAATATTTTGGATTGCATACTTTCTTTATTTTTCATCTTTTTTATAATCAAAGTTTTTGTTTTTTTATTATTTATGTTTTTTCTAGAATGGAAATGGCACTTATTTTATTTTTTATCTTTTTAATATAAAAGATAAAATCTATATAACTCTAAATTGTTTCCTATAATCAGTTTATGTATTGATTCAAATATATTTAATTGTTTGACTATTAACATTTTGTATTCATTCACAATTTAAAATTCACAATTCACAATTCACAATTATTTGGGCATTGCATTTTGGTAAATCATTTGTAAAACTGTTTCTCCTACTGCTTTAAGCGTATTTTTATCAATTATTTTGATGTTATCTTCTTGTGTATGATGATGTTTGCCAAACTCATTATCATAATTTATAATATCAATCATAGGGATTTTGCCAAATTCATTGACAAAAAGATGGTCATCAAGCATACCGCCATCTCCAAATTTGAGTTCTTTATTGACAAAAAAGTGTCCATAACCCAATTTCTGACCAATCAGCCACGTTTGATTAACAATATTTGAGGCATATTGCACAGAATAAAATTCTTTTCTGAAAATAGCATTTTTTGCACCAACCATATCCAACAAAATACCAAAATAAGCAGAATAATCCGCCTTATGCTTGTTTTTTGACCAATATTGAGAGCCGTGACACCAAAAAATCTTTTCTCCTTTGTCGTTTTTATTTGTGCCTTCTTTGTGTCCGTCATCTTCCAAATCAAAGAAAATCACGTCTATACCTGCATTAGGCTTATTTTTGTCTGCTTGAATAGCACGTACTATTTCTAAAAGCACCGCCACACCACTTGCGCCATCATCTGCGCCATCTAAGGGCTTATTATGATTATTTTTGTCTGTATCTTTGTCAGAAAAACGGCGAGTGTCCCAATGTGCGGCAAGCAGAATACGCCTTTGCGCAGTCGGATTAAGTGATGCAATGATATTTTTGCCTTGCATTTTGAGGCTATCATACGCAACAGCTTCAAAATTTTGGACTTCAATGTTTGCGCCCATTTTTTCTAAGGTTTTTAGCAGATATTCTGCACATTCTTGGTGCGCCTTGCTGTTGGGCGTGCGTGCGCCAAAAGCAAGTTGTTTTTCTATGAAAACAAAAGCAGAATCAGCATTGAATGCAGGCGTAGGCAATATTTTGAGTTCTTCCACTATGGGTTCTGAAGGCTTTTTTTCTATGATTTTATCACAACTATTAAACATAATAAAAGTGAGAATGCTTATTAGATAAACTGTATTTTTCATTAAGATTTTTAGGATATTTTTTGTAAATGTAGTATTTTTTCTTAAAATAGTAGCGTAATCAGTCAAAAAAATAGTATTTTTGAGAAATGTTTACTGCGTTGTTTAAAGAAGACTTCGCTCAAAGTGAAGTCTTCTTTAACTTATAATTTATAACTCACAATGTCAAAATTTGATTATATTATTGCTGGTGCGGGCTGTGCTGGGCTTAGTCTGGCGTTTTATATGAGTATTTCAAAAGCTGAAAACCTCAAAAACAAGAAAATTCTTTTGATAGATAAAGTCCAAAAAACGACAAATGACCGTACCTGGTCGTTTTGGAAAGACAAAAATATTCCTTTTGAATTTGAAGAAATTATCCATAAAAAATGGGAAAATCTTTATTTTTTTGGAGAAAATTTTTCTGATAAAATAAATATTTCTCCCTACAATTATAATACCATTCGTGCTATTGATTTTTATAATTTTACAAAAAAAATAATTAGTCAAAATACTGATATTGAGATAGTTTATGAAGAAATACAAGAGATAGGAGAAACGGATTTAAAAGAAAATTCTTGTGCTTTTGTACGCACAAATACGCAGACTGGTACGCAAACGTATGAAACTGATTTTGTGTTTAATAGCACCAATTTATTTTATGAAACAGAAAAAAAAGCAGGCTATCATTATTTTTTGCAACATTTTAAGGGTTGGTTTGTAGAAACAAAAATGGATTTTTTTGATGAAAAAACGGCACATTTTATGGATTTCAGAGTGCCACAAATGCCCAAAGAAGCTAGATTTTGCTATATTTTGCCCTTTTCCGCTAAAAAAGCCCTCATTGAATTTACGGTTTTTTCTGAAAATTTATTAGAACAAAATAATGATGATATTAACAGTAATAATGAATATGATAAACAACTCAAAAATTATATAGAAAATATCATTCAACTCTCTGATTATAAGATAGTTGAAGAAGAGTTTGGCGTGATTCCTATGTATGATTTTGTACATAAAAAGCAAATAGGAAACCGCATTATCAATATTGGTACGACAGGCGGGCAGGTCAAAGCAAGTACAGGTTACGCTTTTTTGCGCATACAAGCACGTACAAAAGATATTGCAAATGCACTTTCTTTGACTGGAAAGCCTTTTTATAAGGAAAATAGCACCAAAAAATACCAACTTTATGATAGTGCGCTTCTGAATGTAATGGCAAATGATAAAGGTAATAATAGCAATGATGACAGCCTTTCTATGAAGAAAATTTTTACTGTTTTGTTTGAGAAATTACCAATTACTGGGCTTTTTAGGTTCTTAGACGAGAAAAGTAGCTTTTGGGAAGATATAAAACTGATGTCAAAAGTGCCTACTATGCCTTTTATGAAAGCTATTTGGAATAATTTTTGGAAGCAAAAGTCATAATTATTCTGCAACTTTTACGCTAGAATATTCTTACTTTTTCTTTTCTTCTGCTACTTTCAAATTTTTGATTTTAACAGATTCCATCATTTTTTTTGTGGGTTCTCTCCATTCTTGGCTGATTTTGAGTGGACAATTAAAGTTAAAAACAATGATTTTATTATCTACAACCGCATACATCATATAATTATAGGTTTCTAATGTACCTTTTTTGCCAGAAACCGCTTTTTTTGTATCATTTTCTTCTGCAATTTTGCCAATAAATTCAAAAACTATAAAATCTCTTTTCTTAATGGTAACGAGTTTATCCTGCAAAAATTCTACTTTTGAGTAACTTGCTTGCAGACTTCCTTTATACAAATCTTTCAGAATTTTAAGGTCTTTTGCGTCCCAATACGTGTTTGTGATATTTACGCCAATGTCTATGAGCGTGCTAGCATCTGTATAAATGGCAGTTGGTTTGCGGTAGGTATAGTATTTTTTTGCTAACAAATCATCATTCATCTTCACGAAATCTTTGGGTAAAAGCATAGAAATTCCTAATGTAAGGTTTGTCTTAGAAAGTTTCTTTTGTGCAAAAACATCACAAAAAATACATACAGAAAACACAAGAAACAAAACAGTTTTTAAAGCAATTTTTTTCATTTGAAACAGTTGAATTTAACATAAAATAATGCCAAATATACAAAAAAAACGTATATTTTAAGCATAATTTAGGTTTTTTTTAGTAAATTTGTTGCAGGTACAACAGCTAAAAATCACAACCTAAAAATCACAATTCACAACTCAAAAAATGCTTCTTTCTGCTATCAATACGCAATATTTTTATGATAATTTGTTTCAGATAACACAACAAAAAAATCCTAAAAAACAGATTTTTGACCTTTCAAAGCAATTTTTAGCTTTGCTGGCAACACTTACAGAAAATGAAAAACAGATATTTGTTGGCATCTTTTCTAAGATAAATTTTGTAGTGCAAGCGCATAATCTAGGCAATGAAATAGATGAAAAACTCCAAAATTTGCGCCGTTTTATCCGCAAAAATGCTAGTCAAAATAACTTTACGCCTACACAAGAGCAGGTGAACGCTTGTATCAAAATTTTGTTAGAACTTATTTTGCAATTTGCTGATTTTGAGTTAGATAACGTAAAAAATAAAGAACTAATTGGCATTCTCCAAACCAATGAAAATGTTATTTTTAGCCGACAAACACCACAAGACAAAATCAAACGGTTGTATGTAAGTATTTTAGAAAAAACGTCAGTAGAAAAAGATGAAAATGGTAAAAATACTGCCACAATAACTGCCAAAACTGACGGTTTGGGCATTATTAAGATAAATATTGCTGATGTAGTGTATAGTGGCAGTTATACTTACCGTATGACGGATAATGTACGTTATTTGCAAAATTTTCAGTCTGCGTATTTTACTGATTTAGAACGTATTGAGGCTAATTTATTTGCTTCCACTGATACAACTTTGATTATTGCTAGCCCAGATTATTTGGTAGATGCCTCTAATATTGCCAAATGTTTTTATCAAGGTGGCAGCTCTCCGTATGTAAGTTTACTTAGTAAAATGCAGTTTTTTGCAGGAAATGAGAAAACTTTATTAGGAAATCTTATCAATGATTTGCTAGATAGACTCGTGATAAACCCTGAAATTCCGTTTATAGAGGCTATGAAACA
Source organism: Raineyaceae bacterium (assembly GCA_043772375.1). Classification (GTDB taxonomy): domain Bacteria; phylum Bacteroidota; class Bacteroidia; order Cytophagales; family Thermonemataceae; genus JANYGM01. The sequence goes on from JAYVGJ010000330.1 coordinate 10,604, forward strand.
GACTTTTAAAGAAAAAAGCGTTGAGTGTGCCGTTTATGATAGCGACACCCTTAAACGCATTTGTGGAGAACTGGAAGCACATTTTGATACCGTAAAAAAAGAAATTACGGCTTTCAAAGCGCACAAACTCACCACAGAACCAAGTTTTATTTCCAATATTTATGGACTTCAAGGACGTTTGGATTTGCTTGTGGAATACGAAAATACTGAACAAAATAACGAACAAAATACTACTCAAAAAGGCAATAGAAAAGACATTATAGAATTGAAATCTGGTAAATTTCCCGTTAATAACCCTTTTCAGCTTGCTTGGGACAACGAAACTACGCAAGTTGCTTGTTATAACTTGCTCATTGATAGTGCTTTTGAAGATAGAAATGGCGTAAGTGCTATATTGTACTCAAAAGACCCACAAAACCCGCTTAGAGATTGCGGAAAACTCAATTTTGAGAAACAAAAAGTAATGTTAATGCGTAATAGGCTCGTGAGCCTTGATTTTGAACTTGCCAAAGGAAATAGGAAAATTTTTGACCTTTTGCAAAAAAGCACCCAAAATGCTGGTTTACCACCTTTCAAAGTGCAAGAAGTAGATAATTTTAATGCTAAATGGAACAAAGTCAGTGAGTTAGAAAAAAATTATTTTGTAGAATTTTTAGCTTTTGTGATGCGTGAACTGATGACTGCCAAAATTGGTGGCACAAGCAACGAAAATACAGGAGAAGGTTTTGCTGGACTTTGGAAAAATAGTAGTGAAGAAAAAGCGACTAACTTCTTGATTTTGAATAACTTAGTTATTAAGGCTTTTGATAATAAAACCTCAAAAATCACCTTCTCACGTGATAAGAGCGCAGGCGCAACCACCACGTTCCGCAAAGGTGATATTGTGGTGGTTTATCCCATTTCTAGGGAGAATTTAGAAGGAAATTTGATTGAAAATCAAGAAAATCAGCAAGAAAATGAAACTTTAAAAAGTCCTATTTCTCAACAAATTTTGCGTGGGACAATCTCTGAAATATCAGCGGAAACGGTTGTTATTTCGCTTAGAAATAAATTTGTAGATAGTTTTTTCTTTGAAAAATACAACTATTGGGCAACTGAACAGGATTTTATGGAAAGCGGCTACGAGGCACAAATAACTTCTCTTTCTATGTTTTTAGATGCTGATGAAAGGAAGAAAAAATTGCTTTTGGGGCTTATTGAGCCACAATTTGACAAAGATTTTTCTGCAAAATTTGATAAAATTGAAAGTTTAAGTGAAGAACAAAACGAAATATTAGCGCAAGCACTTTCTGCGCAAGATTATTTCATTTTGCAAGGTCCTCCTGGCACAGGAAAAACCTCTGCAATGCTCAAAAATATGGTTAAATATCTCTACGAAAAAACAGATGAAACCATTGTTTTGCTTGCTTTTACTAACCGTGCAACAGATGAGATTTGCGAAAAAATAAAAAATATTACACTAGAAAATTCGTCAGAAATCAACGAAAACACAGAAATCAATCAAAATAAAAATAATAATCATATCAATTTTATTCGTTTGGGTTATGTCAATAAAGATAATCCTTTGGCAGAATTTAGTCTTACGAATGAGGAAGATTTACGGAAAGTACGCACTAGACTCGCTGAATGTAGGGTTTTTGTTTCTACGGTGAGTTCTTATTACAAAAATCAGCACCTTGTACCAAAACACGACACTATTATTATTGATGAGGCTTCACAGCTTTTAGAGCCACATTTGTGCGGAATTTTGCCCAAATTTAAGCGTTTTATTTTGGTAGGAGATGAAAAACAACTGCCTGCTGTCGTAACACAAGCAACTGATTTACAGAAAGTTAGCAATAATTCTCTTAAAGAAATTGGCATCAATGATTTGAGTATTTCAATGTTTGAGCGTTTGCTTATCAATGCGCAAAAGAATAACTGGAACGGCGCATTTGCTATGCTTTCTAGGCAATTTCGTACACACGAGGACGTATTGGCATTTTTTGGACGAGAATTTTATGATAACAAACTCTACATTGGTTCTGAAAGGCAAAAAGAAAAACTGGATTTTTATGATGCAAATGCCAAAAATAATATGGAAAAATTGCTTGCAAGCAATAGATGCCTGTTTTTGCCTACTACTACAGAAAAAACCGCAAAATATAACAAACAAGAGGCACAGCTGGTGTCTTTGATTATTTCTGTCATTACAAATTCTCTCAAAAAACAAGGAAAACTTACATCTCAAAGTATAGGCGTGATTACGCCATACAGAGCGCAAATTGCGGAGATAAACGCCCTTCTTTCACCAGAAATGAGAGAAATAATTACGGTGGATACGGTGGAGCGTTATCAAGGAAGCGAAAGAGATATAATTATCATGTCTATGGCAGTGAATTATGGCTCACAACTCACTAATTTACAGTCTTTTAATGCTACACAAACCGTTGATAAGAAGTTTAATGTAGCACTTTCTAGGGCAAAAGAACAAATCATTATTTTGGGAAATGAAGAACTTTTGCAAAAAGGAAAATTCTATAAAAAGTGGCTTGATGCACTGAATGAGGGGTAAAAGGGAAGTTTCTCCAAATCCTTCTCTATTTTCAAATAATGAAGGATTTTATGGTTTATTTTGGAGATTTGATTTAGTTTAGCTATATTTGTATACGTAAAAGATGCACAATTTATAAAATTAGATAAAATTAGATTTTGAAATTGATAAGTTAACTAACTCCATAGAGAACTCATTAACTGGTGAAATTTTTGATACAGAAATTACGCAAATATTATTCAAAGAAAAAGCGCAAATAAAGAAAACTGAATGGGTTTTTGATTGGAGTAAAGAAATTAAAAATCTTGAAAATGAAATTTATAAACTAACTACAATCAATAATTTAGGCATTATTCAAGGACTTATTTGTATTAGTGACAAAAAAGACCACATTTTTATGCCTCTTATTGAAAGTGCAAAATTTAATAAAGGAAAAGATAAATTATATAGAGGTGTTGCAGGAAATCTTGTTGCGTATACTTGTAAGACTTCTTTTGAGAAGGGTTATGACGGTGTGATTTCTTTCGTTGCTAAAACGCAACTTATAGGACACTATACCAACACGCTTGGTGCTAAATTATTTGGTGGAAATAGAATGTTTATTGATACAAAGGAGGCGTTAGTGCTTGTAAAACAATATTTTTAAAATTTCAATGATGACAAACTTTAAAAAAATAGATGATTATGACTTTGTTTTTGTCAACAAACCCTTATCAGAGGAAGAAAACAAAGCATTTAGCAATTTTCTTGCAGAAAGAAAGTTAAAAGCTAAAACGAAACCAAAACGTAAATTTGTGCTTTGCTAATAGCTAAAAAAATGAACAAAATTTTATCAATCATCCTAATTTTTATAAATATGTATGCCTTTGGGCAAACATTTCAAAGATACAAAGCTCCAAAAGATACTTTATTTTCCTCAAAATACTTGAAATACGACAAGGAAATCAGTATTACTTTGCCAAGAGAATACCAGCAAAATCTCCCAAACACGTTTCCGCTTATTGTTGTTTTTGATAGCCAAAACAAAATGAGTTATAATTATATTTTGCAAACCATTGATTACTTGACAAGTAACGAACAAATGCCTGCATCTATTGTAGTTGGTATTAAATCAGCGCAAAACAAAAGATACAGAGAAACGCTACTTAAAATAAGTGATACCACCGCCTTTGGAGAGGAAAATGAGCAGTTTATTTTTGATGAATTGATGCCTTTTCTGAAATTAAATTACAAGACAAATGAGTTCAAAACCCTAATAGGACACTCTCGTTATGGTTTTTTCACTACTTATTTGATGACAAAAAGACCAAATGAAATCAATGCCGTTGTTGCATTAAGTCCATTTTTTGATCAGAAAAATGTAAATTTGGTAGATTCTGTTAAAAACAATCTAATTAACAAAAAGCTACCGCAACAGCTTTATTATAGGTTTTGTGTTGGAAATGATTTTCCAAATGACTTTAAAGCAATGCAAAGTATGCTTCAATCAGAAAATAATAACCTAAATCTCAATAAAAATTATAATAAAAAATTTAGTATAAAAGGTGATAATTTTCCACAAGCTCAGCATACAGCAACGCCTGGTATTATGATTGGGCAGGCTTTATACGAAATATTTGAGTTTTGGAAAGAACAACAGAATAAGTATGCTAGTAAGCAAAAAAAGACTTTAGAAAGTTTTGATGCACTAAATTTGAATGTTGAACAGCATTATGGTACATCATTTCCATTTGGAATGAGTGTAATGAATAGTGAGGGCTGGTATTTTTTCAACGAAAAAAAGTATGAAAAAGCTATTGAAATCTGGAAATTAACATCAGAAATATATCCTAATTTTTCAGAAATACATTTGCAAATTGCCAAAGCGCAAAAAATTCTAAAAATTACTTTTGAAAAATCATTGAAGGATTTTGAATTAAATCTTTCAAAATCAACATTTTACACAATAGTTGAAAAACAAGAATTATTACTTGAATTAGAAGAATTTAGGAAAAGTAAATAAAAAAGCAGTTTTATTTACTCAAAGCGTTTCAAATCTGTTTTTTCAAAAGTCCATTCAGGGGAATAAAGTTTGTCCACATCACTCAAATCATACCAAGGAGAGTTATTTTTGTCGTTTTCATTGATAAGCAAATGAATACTTTGCGCAGGCATATAACTTTGGGCAATCATAAAAATTTTATTTCCTGTGATTTTATTGATAGCCATATCCACCACAATAACAGCGTGTCCTGGGCTGCCACCTTTTATAAAAACATCTCCAATTTCTAGTTTTTCAAGTGCTATTTTTTTCATTTCTTTGGCAAGTGAAAGTGTACCAGCATACGAATAAACTAGCTCCAAATACGCAGAAAAGGTTTTATAAGAATAATCTTCTTGTTTTTTATCACTTTTTGCAGGCGCAAGTTTGTACCAATTTGTGGTATTTTTGACAATTTTTACTCTGTTACCTTGCGCCCATTTGTCGTACTCGGCGTTGAAACCATTAACAAAATTAAAATGAATTTTTTTGTATTCTTTTTGTGCATACAAATACTCTGCACGCAAGCGCATAATGGCATCTGCACATTGTTGAAGGTCTTTTTTGCCTACATCAATGTCAAAAACTGAAGCACAAACATCATTTTCTTTTTCTTTTCCGTTGAAATAATACACTTTTGCAGAAATATCCTGCAAAGGGAAATTTGTCAGATAATATTGAAAAGAATTTGGTTGATACGTTTGTCTTTCATAGCCTTTTGGCACAGAAAACCTTGTTATAAGGGTTTGGGCTGAAGGATTTGAAAGAATATTTTTAGAAATAGCTTTGATAACACCGCTTTCATTTCCAGTTTTATTATTTTGAGCGCAAGCATTCAAAACAATAAAAAACAATAAAAAAGAAAGTTTCAAGGATAATTTTAAATTCATTTTGATTAGTTTTTAAATACATTATTACCACGTTCCGTAAGTACGACTTACGGCTATTATTGTTCAACCCTTTCAGGGTTTTAATACAAATAGTGGAGTTTATCAATACATTATCTAGCTGTATTTCATTCATAACTCATAATTCATAACTCATAATTCATAACTCATAACTCATAAGATTTTCATTTGCAAAGTCATATAAAAGCCTCGCCCATCAGCAGGAATAATGCCAGGACCTGGATAAAATTCTGCCCTACGTGTAAAATACTTTTCATTTAAAATATTATTTATAGATGCTTCTAATTTCAGCGTTTTCCACTCGTAATTCATAGACAAATCCATAATTTTGTAAGCAGGAATAATGCCCTCAACTGCCGTAGAAGTTCGTTTTGCATTGGTTGCATCAGAAAAATGTTCCCCAATATATGCAAATTGCAAGGTACTAGAAAACTTTTTGTATTTCAAAGTTGTACCCGTTTTTAGTGTGATTGGTGGCACCATTTCAACTTTTTTATTTTTAATGCTTGCCTCTTGCGTGTTGATGTATTGCGCAGAAATAAAGCTCAAATTAGTGAAAATTGTCCATTGAAACGCAGATTTTTTTGTATTATTTTCTTTATCTTTTTGTTGAATATTTTGAATATTTCTATTGAAAAGTTTTAGCAGAGAAACCTCTCCAAATAGCTCCAAACCAATATTTCTAGCATCAGCCACGTTGGTACGTAGTCTATAATCATTAAAAAGTGGTGGTTGGTCAGCTTTGAGGATTTGCCCTATTTTTCCTTGATAAGAAAGCAAAAAAACTGTACTTTCAAAGGTGAAAAAATCTTCTAAACTACCTCTAATGCCCATATCAGCCGTAAAACCTTTTTCATCTTGTATGTTTGGGTCAATGAAAAAATTGGGGTTTACAATTCTCAAATCACTAAAATTGATGGCACGGTAGTTTTGAGAAACATTACTATAAAATTCTATTTTATCATTTAATTTGTAGCTTGCGCCCAAACCAAAAAGTACAAAATTTCGTTTTCTTTCTTGATTTTCTTGTATTTTATTTTCAATAATGACGTTTCCAGCACCGTCTAGCACTCTTTGCTTGTAATAACCATTAGAAAAAGTTTGGATATTTTCAAACCTTGCGCCAGGTGTAAGGCTAAATTTATCAGAAATATTAAAGATATTTTCTGCAAAAACCGCATAATTTTGGTTGGGAAAATCATAATCAGAATTTTCCAAATTTGTTGGATTTAGGTACGTGAAATTAGCATCATTTCCGTTTGTACCGTTGCCTTGTTTTGCGCTTGTTGTACCTTTGTAGATGCGTGTACCTACAAGCAAAGTATGTGATTTTTTTGCTGAAATATTTGAAATATTTTTATCAAAACCAAGCTGATAACGGTGCAAAAGCCTTATTTCATTACCCATATTTTGGAATTTCCCTGCTACCAAAGTACGTTCTCCGCCCAAATCAGCCACATTTATACGTTCCAAATTACCTACGGATTGTCGCCCAGCCGACAGCGCAAAATTACGGACATTGAGTTGCGTTTTTTCTGAAAATTTGTAGGTAAAATTCACAGAAAACAAGTTCCAATCCACCTCAAAAAAATTCCTATTTCTCACAGATTGGCGCACATTTTCCTGAAACATTTTGTCTGTAAGTCCGCCTGCTTGTTGCGCCAAATACTGCATTTTGGTAATATCAATATTTATCAAAAACTTAGTAGAAACCTGATAATTAATAGAAATAAAGGCATTATTTGACTTAAAACCGCTATTTTCTCTAAATCCATTCCCTTGTTTGTGCTGAAAGTAAGCATAAAAATTAAGTTTGCCTGCCTGCCCACTAATGCTGTTAAAGCTACTCAAAAATCCCCACGAACCCGCAGATAAGCGTGTGAGAGCCGTTATTTGGTTATTATTTTGATTATTACTATTTTGCTGATTGTTTTGGTTGTTTTCTCCTTTTTTCATCAAAAAATTAACCATTCCGCCAAATTGTGTGCCATATTGCAAAGAAGCTGCTCCACGCACTATTTCAATACGTTCCAAAGCCTCCGCAGGTGGTGTGTAATAGGCTTCTGGATAACCTAGTGCATCTGCACTGATGTCGTAGCCGTTTTGACGAGTGTTAAAATTGGTGGTACGGTCTGGGCTAAGTCCACGCCCACCAATGCCTAATTGCAAGCCTGCACCGCCATCACTTTCCCAAATATTTAAGCCTGTAATCTTTGCATAAACCTGTCTAGCGTTATTTGTAGCAAGATTTACGTTCATATCTTTCAAAACAATTACTTCATTTTTTTTGCCTTCATAAATCCCAAAATTTTCTACGCTACGCAAACGAGTAATCCCAAAAGTGCGTTCACGCTCCGCCTGAACAGTTACTTCCTCCAAATCACTTGCAAAATCTTCTAATAAAAAATCAACAGAAAGGTTAGGCGAGTTGATAATGATAGTTTTTTCTTGTGTTTGTTTTTCTAAGCAAAAAGCGACAATAATATAAGTGCCATAAGGAATATTTTTGAGGATAAAATTCCCGTTTTCATTGGCATTTGTCTGAAAAGAAGTGTTTTTTAGGGCAACAATTCCTTCTAGTATTTTCTCTTGATTTTTTTGATTTTGTTTTGTACTATTTATTTTTATTTTCCCTGAAATAGTAGCTTTATTGGCATTTTGAGCAATTATTTTACTAGAAAAAACAAGAAGAAAAAACGCAACAAAAAAGAAAAACATCAAAAAAGAAAAACGCATATTTTACAAAGATTAAGGTACAAAAAAACAATTACAAACTACGTAAGCAGAGCTTTTTTCGTAATTTGTAATTGTAATATCAGTTTTTAATGTTTTATTTTATTCTGAATTTGATAGATTCTGAATAATAATATTTAGGAACACCACCTCTATTTAATTTTAAATATGCTCTTGCAGAATAAACAGTAGGTGTTATATTTGCAGAGGGGTCAGGTACACTAAAAAAATTAGTAGGAATGCCTAGGGCTGGGAGCGGATTGTTTAATGTTATGTCTAATTTAAGTTCTCTTACATTAGTTGTAATATTATTAGCAGAAACGAAACGTATATCAAAAACCCTAGTGCCTGTTGTTGGAAATCCGTTATCAACACGTAGCGTGTCTTCCTTACCAAATACAAATCCATATTCTCTACCATTCACATTATTAGGTAGTTGTAAGACTTTTAGCGGTTCATTAGTAATAGCCTTTATAAAGAGAACAGAGTCTTGTACTGACGAAGTTCTAGGTATTCTCGCTATCTTAAATTCACTAATAATCACGCTTGGTGTTTTTGTAGTAATTTTTTGCACTTCTCCGTACACAACTTTATTCCCGTTGCGCATATAAGGGCGTACAAAATACGCTTTATCAAAAATCAAAGAGTCTATTTTACTTTCAAAATCAACATCTACATAAGGTGTTTCTGTGGTATCTGTCTTTGGAAGCCCTATTTCAGGGATTTCATCTGTGTCAGAATAACAATGTCCGTGAGCCGTTGGCGTGCCATCTTTGTAGTCAATAATGCGTCCTTTGGCGTTAATAGTAGTAAAACCTACTTCAGATGAATTATTTACAATGCTATCTATTCTAGCGTATTTGCAATTTTGCAAAGATGCCGCTAAAACAAGTGAAAACAAGAAGAATATTAAATGTTTTTTCATAATACTTATACTTTAGAATAATATTAAGTAAGTTTTTATAATTTTTGTATAAAAATCCCCTTTGGGGGGTTGAGAGCTATTATTTTTCTAGAATTTCACGCTAAAACTGAACACAGGAGAATATTGTCCTAGCCTAGTTTGCGCAAGCTGTATGCCGACATCTGCATCCATTTTCTTGTTTTTTTCCAAGAGCCTGTTTTTTTCTATACGGTTTTTTCTGCCTTTCAAACCCACACGCACAATATCCGTAGCCCAAATAGCACCTGCAAGCACTGCCATACCTTGTGCTATTTGGTACTGTTTATTGGCATCAGCATAAGATTTTATAGCATCAGCATTGTTAGTAGAATTAAGATAAGTATCATAAGTTTTGTCTGCTATGCTTTGTTGCACAAAACTGCCCCCTATCAAGCCATAAACTGCTGCTGTAGTAAGTAACCAACGGTATTTCCACTTAAATTTTTTATATTCTCTCACATAAGGGTTGCCCCAACCAGGCAAAAGTACAGACCTCCAAAGCGCATTTTCGTTTTTGTAATTAAAAACGCTTGTTTCATAATTGGCTACGAGCTTAAACTGCACATCTTTTCCCTTAAATTCTTTGTCTTCTTGTCCATATTGCCACAAAATTTGGCGGTTGTCGCCTGCTAAAACATCTGCTCCAACGTGTCCTTTGGCATTTTTGATAGGACCTGAAAAGGTTTTGCCTTTATCACCAGAATAATACACATCAATATTATAAACATTGATAATTTCTCCGTTTTTGAGTTGATAAGGAACAGTAATTGTCTTATTTTTCTTATCTACTTTGATAGAATCCTGCACAAGAGATTGCGCAAAAAGTGCGTTAGAGGTAATAAAAAAGGTTAAATAAAGCAGAAAGAAAGCGGCTTTTAGTGTATTTGAGGTTAGTTTTTTTGTCATAAAAAATAAAAAATAACCAATTATTCATCAATAAATCATAAATAATTCGTAATTCGTAATTGCTAGTTTGTAATTGATATTGTTTTTGTTTGCCACCGTACACAGTTTATTATCAGCGAAATCTTCTTGGTCTGTGTCCCCACAAACTAAGAATTACGACAAAAAATGTATTTCATATCATAAGAGCTGAGTGATTGTACTACCTCATTCTGGTTTGTGGGGACACAAACCAGGGCGGTTTTTAAACTGTGTACGGTAGCAAATGTTTTTGTGCTACAAATTTACTAAAAAAATGTTTAAGTAGTATCTTTTTTAATGATTTTAATAAGATTTATTTATAATTTTGTAAAAAATCACTCATAATTAAGTTATTTTTTGAGCCAACCCGTAATGCTTTGTCTTGGGCGTTTGGTGGGTAAAACTTCGTGCCAAATTTCCGCACTATATAGGCATACAAGTGTACCAGCGCAGGGAATCACGTCTGTAAATAATTCATTTTTTGCTTCATTTTTTGCTTCATTTTCCCGTTCATTTTCTTGCTCATTTTCTTGGTGATAAATCCGTAATTGTCCGCCATCTTCTTTTGTCCAATTTTCGTTAAGATAAAACACACAAGAAATTATACGAGAGGCATTTTGGGTATGGGTTTGATTATTAGTTTGAAAAATATTTTTTTTGAATTGGTCAAGGTGTTTTTTATAGAATTTATCAGGCTGATACACTGCAAAATGGCATTCAAAAGCGGTTTCTATTTCATTGAAACCAAGATAAAGTTCTCTATTGAGGGCAGTTTTTAGCTCATTTATTTTGTCAAAATAAAGTTGTTGCAAAGTGGTCAAATGCGCATTATCAAACCATAAAACATCATCACCTCTGATTTCTCCCTGCACTTGCCAATCTGTACCTTTTCCTATGCCAGCACGCCTAAAATCCCCATTTTCATACAATAAAGTAAGTTCTTGAGCAATTTCTTTGACAAGTTTTTTATCTAAAAAATCAGGCATAACAGCCCATTTTTTTTCTGCTATTTGGTCAATTATTTGGTTAATAATGTCAGGCATTCTTTTTGAATTATGAGTTGTGAGTGAATACAAAATGCAGATTTGTGTCAAAATTTCCAGCAATTTACAAAAAAACAGATAAATTCAATGTTTTGTATTCATTTCTCATTCATAGCTCATAACTTAATGTTAAGTGATTGTTAAGCATTTTAAGTATTTATATTAAGATTTTGTTATGATTATTGAAAAGTTGCTATTATTTATTGGTTAAATGCTACTTTTGTTGTCTTATTGCACCAAAATACCATTCGTTTATGTTTTGATGTGATTGAAATTATACATAATCATTTGATTATTAGCATTTTGTATTCATTCACAATTCATAATTAAAAATTCATAATTACTTATAATTATCCTATAAAATATAATAAATGACCTTGTTAAAAATAAAAGAAATTTCATCAACAAATCCCTTAGAAAACACTTTAAAAGATCCGTTAAATAATGTAACAAATAATACGCTAAAACAGCCCAAAAGCACTTTTTTTTACCTTCGTATTGCGGGTATTATTTTAGCTTTCATAATGATTGCCTTTCTTTTTTGGGCATCTCTGGAAATAATGGTACGTGCCTTACATATTGTGGGAGAAAAAGAAGCAAAATTACTCATAAAAGGCAGTTTCAACCCATTTTTAGCAGTTTTTGGTGGCATCTTGATAACGGCAATAGTGCAAAGTAGTTCCCTCGTAACTTCTATGATAGTGGCAATGGTGGCATCTGGCGTACTTTCTATGGAAATAGGCATAAATATCGTAATGGGCGCAAACATTGGCACAACCCTTACTTGTATGATGGTTTCTTTGGCTTATCCAACACGCAAAAAAGAGTTCAAAAAAGCCTTTGCAGGCAGTTTATTGCACGTTTTTTTTAATATTTTAAGTGTGTTTTTATTGTTTCCTATTGAGTACTATTTTGGTGGTTTGTCGTGGTTATCAGGTGAGGCAAGTCGTTTTTTGATAGAAATAAAAACAACCATTCCAGTTGATTTTTCTATGTATGTAAAATTATTCATAAATCCTATTGTCAATACGCTTTTATTATTTGTAGAAAATGGCTTTATCTTACTGATTATCTCATTTTTGTTGCTTTTTCTCTCTTTGCGCTTGCTTTTGATGATGTTCAAAAACATTGTTATTAACCGTTTGATGACTAAATTAGAGGTTTTTTTACTAGGAAACGAGAGTCGTTCACTTTTTTGGGGGATTTTGATAACGGCTATTGTGCGTTCTAGCTCCGTGATGACTTCGTGGGTTACTTTGCGTGTTGCCAGCAACCAAATTCCGCTAAAAAGTTCTTTTGCGTTCATTTTGGGCGCAAATATAGGCACAACTATTACAGCTCTTTTAGCAACTATTGGACTATCTAATATCAGTATTCAGATTGCTATGGCACATATTTTGTTTAATGTGTTGGGCGTTGCGCTGATGTATATTTTGCCATTTTTAAGAAATTATTTGATTTTCTTAGCTCGTTATTGTGGGCATCAAGTAGCTGAAAAACGCATTTTGGGTGTTTTGGGCATATTATTGATATTTTTCATTATCCCTTTTTTGCTTATTTATTTCAACTAAAATGCTGAAATTTTTATCATTTTACACAATTTATCAATAAAAAAGAGTACCAAAATCTAGATTTTGGTACTCTTTTTATTGACAAATTAAAAATATAATTATCTAATTAGCTTTTACTGTATCATTTGTTTTGTTAGAAACGGCATCTTGTGTAGTTCTACCCACAAAACTCGTCATAGAACTATAAATATTCAGTCCGTAACCTACAACCATATCAAACACACGAGCTGGCAAAATTCCTCTTAAAACAGGAATTAAATAAACAGACCAAGGCGCACGCAAAATAATATCATTACTTTTGACTGCTTCCAAAATATCATCTGTAATGTCTTCTGGTTTCAAAAGTGGCGCAAGCAAAGGTGCTTTTACGCCCGTAAACATACCTGTATCAATGTAACTAGGTGTTACTGTGGTAACGTGCAAATCAAAATTGAGTTCGTCATTGAGAGCTTCAAACTCCAGACGAATAGACTCTGAAAAGCCCAAAACCGCCCATTTGCTGCCAGCATAAACAGACATTTTTGGGTTAGGCACAAGCCCAGCCGCAGAAGCAATATTGATAATATGCCCACTTCCTTGACGTATCATCTCGCCACCAAAAACCCTTGCTACGTGCATCACACCCAACACATTGATACGAATGGTACGCTCAATATCTTCGTGTGTGTGTTCTGTGAAACTTTTACCAACAATAATACCTGCATTATTAAACAAAATATCAATTCTGCCGACTTCTGTGAGCGTAAGTGTTGCAGCACGCCTAATGTCATCTAGGCTAGATACATCAACCAAATAAGGGTGAACAGTATAGCCTTTTTGACGCAGTTCTTCTGTTACAAGTGTCAAATTTTGCTTATGAATATCCCAAATCACAAGTTCAGTAGCACCTTGTTTGAGGCATTTTTCACCTAACATTTTGCCAATTCCGCTTGCGCCACCTGTTACGAGAACGGTTTTATCTTTAATTTTAGTCATTTTCTTGTTTGTTTTATCTGTAAAATAGCATTTTACAAATCTACTATTAAATTATCATAAAAACAAATATAAAAACTAAATCTAAGGCAGATATACGTTTTTCAAAAAAGATCCTTCTCTATTTTCACATAAAAAAGGATTTTTTGTATTGTAAGAATTCTAGTTTACACACTCTCAAGAAGTGTATCAATGATATTAGCAGCGTTATCTTTTGAGGAATTTGATGCTATTTCAAATAATGTGGCTAAAATATCATCTTCTTTTGATTGAAAATCTGTCTGTACTTGCATAATGATTTCGTTGGGGCTCATAGCCTGAATCATAAATGCATACTCATACTTTCCTTGCATAGGTGGGTGGGCTAGCTTACTTATGATAGTTATATATAATCTATCCCCATTTTTTTGTGTCCATCTTAATTGATTATTGCTAACAATTTTCCAGTCAATTTTGCCTTCCACCGTTTTATCTATGAGTTTTTGTATTTGCGTATTTATATTATTGGTTGCCATTTTTCTAGTTTTTAATGAGTTTGTTGCTTAAAATCCCTTTTAAAATACTTAAGTTAGTAATCAAGTTGGTGAAGTGTTGTGAACAGCTATTATAAGGATAGTTTATTTTAAATTCTTTATCTATTGTTTTGTCATTTATGAAACTTCCAAGAACAGAAGGGTTTGCACCTTCTAAGGCTAATTTTATAGCACCAAAATTTTCTTTAATAATTTCTACTTTTTCTTTTACTTCTTCATCTTTTTCATACATTCCCAGTATTGAATAGATGCGAGATGCTATTAAATTTAGTTTATTGGTTGCTTGTGAGTACGTTATATCTTCCACAAAAGAACATTCGTTTGATATTCTATCCAATTCCATTAAAATCTCTTGAGTTTTTACAACAATTCCAGCATTTTTTGCCGCATCTTTAGCTAATTCAGCTTCTTTCTTTGCTAATTCTGCTTCGTGAAATGCTTTTATTGAGTAATATAAACCAGCAACGGATAACCCAATTCCTACAATTCCCATCAAAAGAGAGTAAATATCAGGATTTTCATATCTCCAAAATGGCAGTGTTTCTATCTGTAATATTAGCATTTATCCATTGTTTTCTATTTTAAAATGATTTTTAGCTATCATTTACACAAATATAACCAAACCTAATCAAATCTCCAAAACAAAAACAAAAAAATCCTTCTCTATTTTTCAAATAAAGAAGGATTTTATTATTTCAATAAAATTAGCTTTGTATCAAAACGCAACGGTTGTTCATCAAATCTTCTTCTATTTTTTTGTATTTGACATCTTTCAAAACAGTGCCATCAGCGTAGCGTACAGATACTTTTTGGTTGCGGTCAGCTATTTTCAAAGACCTTAGCGGAGAGGTAACCTGCACTGGCGTTGGGTCGTTGTATTCTGGCTCGTCATCTTCATCAAAACCTTCTTTTTGCAAGATGATTTTTTGTTGTTCTTGCCTTTGATATTCTTCTTCCATTGCTTGCATTTGGTTAGGGTCTTCTCCTGCAATTTCTGCACGCATCAAAAAGCTAGAAATATCCCCATCAACACGTCTAATAAAGTTTTTGAACATCTTAAAAGCCTCAAATTTATATACCAAAAGTGGGTCTTTTTGTTCGTGAACCGCCATTTGAACAGATTGTTTTAGCTCATCCATTTCGTGCAAATGTTCTTTCCATTCTTGGTCAATGATAGCCAATGTTACGTTTTTCTCCATAGAAGTCAAAAGTTCCATTCCTTGCGTATCAACCGTTTTTTTGATGTCTGCCACAACATAAAGCTGTTTTTTGCCATCTGTAAATGGAAACTGAATAAACTGATATTCGTGACCAATTTCTTTAAAACGCTGTTCTAAGATAGGAAACGCATTTTCAGCAGTTGTTTTTTTCTTTTCCTTATAATGAACAATGGCATCTTGATAAAGTTTTCTTCCAATTTCTTTGGTATCTTTTCCAAAAACCTGATTGGCAGTCATTGGAGGCGCAAAACCTAATTTAGAAACACATTCTATCTCAAAATCATCATAATTATCAGGGATTTGCAGTTGCTCTGAAACGCCTTGTGCCGTATTATAGAAAATATTGTAAATATCAACCTCCAATCTATCACCAAAAAGCGCATTTTTGCGGCGGCGGTAAATCTGTGTACGTTGCATATTCATTACATCATCATACTCCAAAAGGCGTTTTCTGCTCCCAAAATTATTTTCTTCTACCTTGCGTTGCGCCCTTTCAATGGATTTGGTAACCCAAGAATGTTGGATAACTTCTCCTTCTTTTAGTCCCATTCTGTCCATCAATTTAGCAATATTATCCGAGCCAAAAAGACGCATCAAACTATCCTCCAAGCTCACAAAAAACTGCGAACTTCCAGGGTCTCCCTGACGACCAGCACGCCCACGTAACTGCCTATCCACACGACGAGATTCGTGGCGTTCCGTACCAATAATAGCAAGTCCGCCTGCCGCCTTAGCTTCTGGCGCAAGTTTAATATCCGTTCCACGACCAGCCATATTGGTAGCTATTGTCACAGCACCTGTTCTACCCGCTTCAGCCACAACTTCAGCTTCTCTTGCGTGTTGTTTTGCGTTTAGGACGTTGTGCTTTATGCCTCTCATATTTAGAGAACGGCTTAAAAGCTCCGAAATCTCCACAGAAGTTGTACCCACAAGCACAGGACGACCAGCCGCTACCAATCTTTGTATCTCATCAATCACCGCACCGTATTTTTCACGTGCCGTTTTGAAAACTAAATCTTCTTCATCTTTTCTTAAAATCTTTCTGTTGGTTGGAATAACCACAACGTCCAGTTTGTAGATATCCCACAATTCACTAGCTTCTGTTTCAGCCGTACCCGTCATTCCAGCGAGTTTATGGTACATTCTGAAATAATTTTGTAGCGTAATGGTGGCATAAGTTTGGGTAGCATCTTCAATTTTGACATTTTCTTTTGCCTCCAACGCTTGGTGCAAACCGTCAGAATAACGTCTTCCTTCCATCACACGCCCTGTTTGCTCATCAACAATTTTCACTTTTCCATCAACAATAATATATTCAGTATCTTTTTCAAACATACAATATGCTTTCAAAAGTTGGTTAATAGTGTGAATACGCTCTGCTTTGGTGGTATAATCTTCTATGAGTTTCTCTTTTCTTTCTGCACGCTCCTCACTAGAAATATCTTTGCTGTTTTCAATTTTGGAGATTTGTGTACCAATATCAGGCAAAACGAAAAACTTAGGGTCTTCACCAGAAGAAGTAATCAAATCTAGCCCTTTTTGTGTCAGTTGAATTTCGTTTGTACGTTCTTCAATGGTGAAAAAAAGCGGTTTGTCCGCTTCGGGCATTAGTTTTGAGTTTTCAGCAAGAAAAACAGCTTCTGATTTGTTCAATAGAACTTTCATACCTGTTTCTCCTAAAAATTTTATCAAAGGTCTGCTTTTTGGAAGTCCTCTAAACGCTCTAAACAAAGAAACGCCTGCTTCTTTGTTGTTAGCAGCTAATTTCTTTTTGGCATCATTCAAAAATTCATTTACTATTTGTTTTTGGGCTTCTACGAGTTTTTGAATACGAGGTTTTAGGGCGTGGAACATTTCATCTTGTCCAGTACGAGAAACGGGTCCAGCAATGATAAGTGGCGTTCTTGCATCATCAATAAGCACAGAATCCACCTCATCAACCATTGCGTAGTGATGTTTGCGTTGTACGAGTTCTTGTGGGTCACGTGCCATATTGTCACGTAAATAATCAAAACCAAATTCATTATTCGTGCCATACGTGATATGTGCCGCATAAGCACGTCTGCGGGCATCAGAGTTGGGCTGGTGCTTATCAATGCAATCTACGTACATTCCGTGAAACTCAAAAAGTGGTGCCATCCACTCACTATCACGTTTTGCAAGATAATCATTGACCGTAATAATATGTACGCCTTTTTCTGCCAAAGCGTTCAAAAATGCAGGAAAACTAGCTACAAGGGTTTTTCCTTCACCTGTACCCATTTCTGCTATTTTTCCTTGATGAAGCACCACACCGCCAATGATTTGTACGTCATAATGCAACATATCCCATTTAACCATATTCCCAGCAGCAACCCAAGAGTTTTTCCAATAGGCTTTCCCGTTTCTAATTTCTACATTAGGTTTATAAACGGCTATTTCTTCATCAAAAGGCGTAATTGTAACTTCTATTTCTTCATTTTCCTTAAATCTTCGTGCCGTTTCTTTGATAACTGCAAATGCTTCTGGCAATATTTCCATCAAAACCTCTTCTAATAGCTTGTCTGCATCTTTGCTTACTGTATCTATTTGAGTAAATATTTTTTCTTTTTCAGCTACATTTGGCTGATTTTCAGCTTGTTGTCTTAGTGTTGCAGTCTGCTCATCAAAAGGGCGTAATCTATCTTTGATGATAGTTTTGAGGGTGATTGTACGTCCACGCAACTCGTCATTAGAAATATTTTGCAAACGTGCATATTCTGCATTGACACGCACCACGTAAGGCACAAGCTCTTTACGGTCTTTATCTATTTTTGAGCCAAACACTTTGGCAAGCACTCTAGCAACTAAATTGGACATTTTGAATTGAATTGTGAATTGTGAATTGTGAATTATGAATTAAATACACAAATAGTTCTTTTTATCTTTTTAAATTTTTGAAATTCCCTGCAAATTTAATTCCTTTTTTTGATTTTACCTACTAAATAGCTACTAAAAAAGTAGCGGAAACAAAAAAACGGAAATTTTGTCAGTAAAATTTCCGTTTTTAATTATTTTGAGGTTGCTTTTGTGGCAAAAAGTCAGTTGGTAGAAAAATTGGTTAAAATTTATTCTTCTGCATCTTCCAAAAGCGCATCTATTTCAGCATCAGAAATAGTATCTTTTTCACCTTTGTTGTAGATAGCAAGTAAAAGCACCATTTCATCAATAATTTTGACAAAAGTAATCACTCTTGCGCCTCCAGATTTACCTTTATTTTTGGAGGCAATAGCCAAACGAATTTTATAGACATTATCACGCAAAGCATCTCCAATTGTGGGATTTTCTGCAAGTTCATCAAATAATTCATCTAATTCATTATCTAGTGAAGCCTATTTTTTAGATAATTT
>JAYVGJ010000331.1:0-9867 GCA_043772375.1 Raineyaceae bacterium
TATGAAAATGATGAACGGAATGATGAAAATGAATGGAAATCTTGATGATATGGGAATGCAAATGTCGCTTAATCAGATGGATATGAACGTGGTAATGTACCCAGAAATTAATCCTGTAAAAAATCCTACAAAAAGCCCCGTAACCCCCAAAGAGGGAACAATGCAAATGCAGATGGAAAATCAGTATAATTCTAATAAATTATCTGATATTGTAACGCTCAATTATGCAATGCTGAAATCTCCTACAAAGACAAATTTGCCCCAAATTCCCCCTTTGGGAGCTAGAGAGTTACGTTTTGAGTTATCTGGAAATATGAACCGTTATGTTTGGAGTTTGGATAATAAAGTAGTGTCTGAAGCAGACAAAATTCTTATCAAAAAAGGTGAAAATATTAGAATTATTTTGTACAACGGCTCTATGATGCGCCACCCAATGCACCTGCACGGACATGATTTTAGGCTTTTGAATGGTCAGGGGGATTTTGCGCCACTCAAAAATATTGTGGATATTATGCCAATGGAAACAGATACGCTAGAATTTAACGCTAATGCAGAAGGAGATTGGTTTTTTCATTGCCATATTTTGTACCACATGATGGCGGGAATGGGCAGGGTTTTTAGTTATGAAAATCAAGCAAAAAATCCGCTAATTCCTAATCCAAAACTAGCACAAAGGCGACTTTTTGCAGACGACAGAAAATTTAATTTGATGTTTGACAATGATTTTGCTACTAATGGTAATGATGGAGAGTTGATGTTTTCTAATACACGTTGGAGCGTGGGAGCAGAATGGCGTTTGGGTTATCACGACTATCACGGTTACGAAACAGAGTTCCATATTGGGCGTTATTTGGGCAAAATGCAATGGTTGATGCCATTTATTGGCTTTGATTGGCGTTATAGAAGTCGTGGTATTAATTTTCAAGAAGAAAATGTTTTTGGACAAACAGACACCAAAGATGTAAGGGCGCAATTTAGCGCAGGACTTGAATATACTTTGCCAATGCTTTTGAAATTTCAAAGTGAGGTTTTTTTAGATGGAAATGTACGTTTTCAGTTGCGTAGAGAGGGAATTCCTGTGTCAAAACGCTTAAGAATGAGTTTTATGGTTAATTCTGACAAAGAATTTATGGGCGGACTTCGTTATATTGTTACCAAAAATGCAGGGTTTTCTGTGCATTATGATAGTGATATGGGCATTGGTTTTGGGCTGAATTTATTTTATTGATGTAAATTTGTTGTGTTTGTTATTTTTTGTATTTTTACAGAAAATAAAACTAAAAATATGAAAAAATATGCGCTTATTGTTGCAGGTGGAAGTGGTACACGTATGCAAACTGAAATCCCAAAACAGTTTTTATTGTTGGCAGGAAAACCTGTTTTGATGCACACAATAACACAATTTGAAAAATATTCAGCAGAAAAACTGGAAATTATTTTGGTTTTGCCACAAGAACAAATTGCTTTTTGGGAAGAATTATGTAAAAAACATCAATTCAATACACCACACACAATAATAGCAGGCGGAAAATCTCGCTACCAATCCGTAAAAAACGGTTTGAATAGCATCAAAATTGAAGAGAATAATAATCTAAATTCTGATGCAATAGTTGCCATACACGACGGAGTGCGCCCTCTTGTGAGTGTGAGCGTGATAGCGCAAAGTTTTGAAATGGCTAAAAACAAAGGAAATGCCGTTGTTTGCGTACCTTTGAAAGATTCTATTAGACAGGTAAATGCGGTAAATAATACCAGTCAAGCAGTTAATAGGGCTGATTTTAGGCTCATACAAACGCCTCAAACTTTCCAATTAAACCAAATAAAAAAGGCTTATTTGTTACCAGAAACCCCAGAACTCACAGACGACAGCAGCATAGCTGAAAAAGCAGGTTTTAAGATACATTTGCTAGAAGGAAACTACCAAAATATCAAAATAACCACCCCAGAAGACCTTGTTTTTGCAGAAACACTTTTTGATGTGTGATATATGATATGTGATGTGAATACATTGCTTGCAACAAAAAATACATCACACATCATATATCACACATCATCAATAGGTTTTTTCTTTTTGGGATTTATAAAATTCTGCTTCTGTTGGGTTATCTATTTTGTGCCAATAACGCTCTAATTTCTCAAATTGTGGGCGCATTTGCAGGTCAAGTCGCCACGAGATTTTGCTCTGACAATCTGGGCAAAAATACGTTGGGCGCAAAGCTAAATCATCTAAATTCATACTTCCGTTCATATTACAATGAAACATTTGACAATGTTGAATGCCAAAAATATGCCCTATTTCGTGTGTCGCAGTCTTAAAAGCCAGTAATTGACAATTATCATAGACTTTTTGAGAAGTTTTTGGATTGCCAAAACGGTACATAGACCACACACCAATCTTATGAGAGAGTGAGGCTTGCCCAAAAACATACGCCCACGAGTCTTGTGGATACAAATCTTTTTCAGTAAAAGCAATAAAAGCGGCAGCGTCTTTTGGTATTTTTGGCAAAAGATATTCGTAAAGCAAATAAGTTGTTCTTAGTTGTTCTGATACCATTTTGCGCCTATCTTTCGCAGGAATAAAGTCATCAGAAATCTCTTTAAAACTCACTACTTTCATACCAAAAAACTCACTCAAATACTTGTTTAATTCTTTTAGGATTTTTTTTTGATGTTTATTGAATTTTCCTATTGGCTGTATGTAAATAACTGATTTTGAAGCGTCTATCTTCATTGGATTTTCTTTGCAGAATGTTTCAAAAGGTTGTTTAGGGTCTGTGCTTACCTGCGAAAGCCAATCATTTTCTTGCCTTTTGACAGGCTGATGCAAAGGTGCTAAACGCTCTTGCAAACGCAAAAAAGTAGCTTTTTCACTTTCTGTAATTTGACCAAAAACAGAAAATTCAAAGAAAAATAAGCACAAAAACATTAGTAGTTGCTTGTGAAGACACAAGCAACGGCATTTGAAAAATAAACACAAAAATATTAGTAATGTCGTCATCTAATTGTATTTTTCGTAATTCGTAATTGATAATTCGTAATTGTTCTATTTTCCTATTTCTTCCAATATTTTTGGTAAAATCTCATCTTCCAAATATTCTTCTGCTCGTTTGTGTGCATCTAAACCTGATGCTGTAAAGTTTTTGATTTGAAAACCTTTCAAATTGGGTTTATTATACGAAAAAAATTCATTTTTACTACTTGGCTCAATTCCTCGTACCGCAAGATTTAGCAAAGTATTATAAATGTCGTTAGAAATGCCATTTGCTTCTGTGTTGGTGGAGATTTCTAACCAAAAAGTTGCTTTTTCTGGGTTTTCTGTAATGCTAATGCCTTTTTTTGTGAGTAAACCTTTCATAAAACGGCTTAAAGGGGCGTTTTCTAGGCTGATATTGAGGTTTTTTTCTTTTGATATGATGTAGGCAATTTGTTTTTCTTTCTCCAAAATAATTGTCGTATTTGGCACACGCAAGCGAGATAAAAATAAGGCAAAAACTGCATTTTGAGCGTTTGTGGGGCTAATATTTGTCAAATCTGTTTCTACCAAAATGTGGTGGTTTTTAACGTGAGAACGCAATTTTTGCAAATCCAGTGTTATATTTCCCTGCGCATTGCTGACGTAATTGCCTGTAAGTTCTCCTCGTCCCTCCGTAAAAAGTGCCTTAATAGGCAAATTTTCTAGTTTTTTGTTTTTGTAAAGAACATTAAAAGCTATTTTTGGAAGTTTTTTTTGTATGATAATAGTTGTTTGGGGCGTTTGTAGGCGTATATTATCCAAAATATCCTGAATATTATTGTAAATACTTGTGCCAAGCATCATATTTTTGCCTTGATATTGTACTTCATTTGCTTCATTCCAATACTTTTCTATTGCCATCAGGGCAGAAATATAGTTGTCTAGTGCAGGGATTATTTTGTCGTTTTTTTGGTCTAATTGTGCTTTTTCATAGAAATCAAGGGCAATTTTTTGGGCATCATTGCGCTTTTTTTCTTGTTGATTTTTGTATTCTGCTTTTGAAAGTCTATAATAAAGCCAATAACCACCCGTTTCATCTTCGTGTGTGCCTACAAGCTCAAAATTTTCAAAATCCGTTTGAGATTTCACTTTTGTACTTGCTTCATAACTCTCTTTAAATGAACTATTTATGCCATTTGCCGTATTTGTTTTGCTATCCATTTGGTAAAGCAAAGACGTGGCAGAAACAGAAACTTTTATTTCTGAACTCAAATCTTCTAATGCTTTTTGCTTTGCAACTTGTTGATAATCATTAACTTGCTTTGCAGAATAGCCAATTCCTGTGTAGTAAATGCCAGAAATAGGCTTTTCACGCACCCACGCAGGGCTATTTTTGCGCAAAACTAGGCTATCTTTGTTGATTGCTTGTTTTTTGGGCGTGCCAGAAGGCGTACAAGCATTTAGTAAGATAATCAAAATAGCAATAAGACCTCCAAAATAAGCTTTTACGGGTCTAGGATAATTTGTATTTTGTAGGGTGCGACCCTTGTGGTCGCCCTGTTTGAATAGGTTTAATATCTGATTTTGCACTTTATTTTGCGTGCTTTTGTCGTGTTGCTTTCGCTTGTTTGGGCGACCACAAGGGTCGCACCCTACATTTTTAAATACAAGTAAAAAGTTTTTCATAAATTTTTTATAGAGATAATAAAGCAGTTTAACTTTTGGAAAGTTCTAAACTTTCCAAAAGTTTTTTTACAATAATAATTAAAAACCGTGCCAATTTACACAGATTTTCCTTCTAAAAAACCTTTTTTACAAGAAAGGTGTTTTAATTTTATGAATAATCCAGAAAAAAACTTAGAAAAAAATGGGCTAAACAGCCTAGAAAATATCAAGCAAATGATGTTAGCTGAAAAATACTTAGACGTAATTTCTTTGCTAAAACCGCATTTGCAGGCAAATGAATATGATTTGGAGGCTCTGCACATAAGGGCGCAAGCAAATTTCAAGTTAGAACAATTTGCTGAAAGCCTAGCAGATTTTGATTATTTACTTAATCTTCTACCAAAAAATGCAGATATTTATGCTGATAGAGGGCTTGTAAGGCACTTTTTGAGAGATTCACAAGGCGCACTAGCGGATTTTGATATGGCGCAAGAAATTGAGCCTGAAAACCCGTTTAGATATGCGTGTAGGGCATTTATTTGGGCAGCAGTAGGCAATTTTGAAAATGCTGTCAATGATTATGAAAAAGCCATAGAATTAGACCCAGATGATGCCGTAGCACACAATAATCTCGGGCTTTTGCAAGAAAAACTAGGGCGTAACGACATTGCCCAAAATCATTTTAAAGTGGCTGACAAACTCTCTGGTGTCGTTTATTCTTCACAAAACAATGATTTAGCAACTGAAAAAGTAGAAAATATTACTCAAAATAATACAACTCAAGACAAAATAGAAAACAATCAACAAAACAATCAACAAAATCATCAACAAAAAACATCAGAAAAAAACATAAAAAACAGCTATTGGAGTGTTTTTAAGCAAGTTTTTACTGAAAAAGATAAATTTAAAGAGTTTTTGTATTTTATTATGGGAAAGAAAATGTAAATTTACATTTTAAAATAGTACAGACTTACACAAAACCACCCCCAGCCCCTCCTTAGGAAGGAGGGGAGCTTGTTCCCTCCTTTGAAGGAGGGCTAGGGTGGCTTTATTTAGCATAAAAATCTTTTGAAAAATCTATTTATAACGGGTGCTACGGGCTTTATTGGTAGTTTTATTGTGCGCAAATTTTTGGAGAATGGCTACAAAATCCGTGCGCTTACACGCAAAGAAGGGCATTTTGGTTTGCTTTATGATATTTCTGACAAAATAGAATGGCTTATTGGTGATATTTTGGATATTCCCTCACTGGAAATGGCTATAAAAGATGGTGATATTGTCGTTCACGCTGCAGCAATAGTGAGTTTTGACAAAAATGAACAAGAAAAAATGCTGCAAACAAACATAGAAGGCACAAAAAATGTGGTGAATGTTTGCTTGGAAATGGATATTAAAAAACTTGTTTTTATTAGTTCTGTGGCGAGTTTGGGACGTACTAAAAATCAAAAAATCATCAATGAAAATGCTAAATGGGACAACGAGGGGGAAGATTCTGTGTATGCACGTTCAAAATATTTTGCAGAAATGGAGGTTTGGCGAGGCATTGCGGAAGGCTTGCCTGCGGTGATGCTAAACCCGTCTGTGGTGCTTGGTGCAGGTGATTGGGACGTGAGTAGTACGCAAATTTTTAAGTATATTTATCAAAAAAAGCCATTTTACGCAAAAGGGAAGGTTAATTTTGTTGATGTGAGAGATGTGGCGACTGCTAGCTTTTTGCTTGCAGAAAACGAAATAACAGAGCAAAGATTTATCTGTAATGCTGGAAATATTCATTACAAAGAGCTTTTTGAGAAGATTGCAGCACTTTTTTCTGTGAAACCGCCCAAAATATTATTATCAAGTTTTTTATCAGAAATATTTTGGCGTTTGGCGTGGATAGGAACACTTTTTAGCAAAAAAACGCCACTTATCACCAAAGAAACGGCACGTATGGCACAACAAAGCTACTTTTATGAAAATGATAAAATAAAAAATATCCTTTCATTTGATTTTCGTAATTTGGACGACACGCTGGCGTGGGCGTGTGAGGAAATCAAAAGTAAGCATAAATAAACATAAAGTAAATTAAAAAAGTCAAATGCAAAAAGTCAAATTTCTAATGCTAATCATTTTTGTTTCCATAATTGGAAATACTTATGGGCAAAGCATACTAAAACTCAATAAACAAGGTTTAGAAGCCTACAAAGCAGGTAACTATACTGAAGCCGCTACTCTTTTGGAGAAAGCTAAAGCGCAATCTGAAAAAAAGCTTAAGAAAAAATTCTCAGAGGAACAAGATTATGGAAGTACAATGAACAATCTGGGTATGGTTTATCTGAAACAAACAAAATATAAAGAAGCAGAAGTTTTATTGCTAGATGCTTTGGGTATATATAAGAAAGTGTCAACTGGGATAAATGCTGACTATATTGAAACGTTGGATAACTTGGCAAATCTATATGGTAAACTAAGTGATGACTCTCGTGAGGAGCTTTTCAATTTGGAAGCATTAGAGAAAAAAAAGAAGTTTTTAGGAGAAAAACACGAAAGTTATGGACTTTCGCTTAATAACTTAGGTGTTTTGTATATGAAACAAGGTTATTATACAAAAGCAGAGCCTTTTTTAGTGAAAGCACTAGAAATCACAAAAATTACAAAAGGAGCAGAACATATCAACTACGCATCAGCATTAAATAATCTAGGTGCCTTTTATGATAGACAAGGGAATACGGAGAAAGCAGAACCTCTATTTTTAGAGGCTCTACCATTATATAAAAAATTAGGTAAAGAAGGAGAAGAGAGTTATGGCATTTCATTGCAGAACTTGGGAAAATTTTACAGTAAACGTAAAAATTACTCAAAAGCAGAACCTTTTTATATAGATTTTACACAATTTGTAAAAAATACTTATGGAGAAAAACACATAAACTATGCAATCACATTGAATAGTTTAGGGATTTTTTACAAAAAACAAGAAAAATATGATACTGCAAGAATAACCTATCTAACAGCATTAAAAGTTTATGAGAATATTGCTGGAAAAAACAATGAGGATTATGCAGATTGTTTAAGAAATTTTGCTATTACTTATATTTGTGAACAAAAATATAAGGAAGCAAAGCCAATATTATTGGAAATATTGGAAATCCGTAAGAAAGTTTTACCTGCCAATCACCCCAACCTTTTAGAATCTGAACAAGATGTACAGATTGTAAAAGAAAAATTGGGAGAATAAAACTTTAACAATCAAAGATAAAGAAACCCAACCCAAAATCAAACAAAAAATAGTTATGGAAAGTGAAAAATCAACGCCAAATGATGCGTTAAGTACAGAACACCCAATGATAGCAAAAGCCAAACAACAACTTAACTCAATGGTTTTGAATGATTTGGAACGAGAATATTACGAAGCACAACTAAAAGCTAATCTAGATCATAATTCTGAACTAGAAGAAATGGAATCTAGATGGGAGGAAATTGAAACTGAAAGAGAGGAATTAGAAAAAGAAAAAGCCCAATTTGAAACGGAAAAATTTGAAATTGTCAGAAGATTATTCAATATGGGTGCTAATGATAAATTTGTTGCAAATATTATGGCATATTCAGAGGAAAAAGTAGAAAAATTGCGCAAAGAAATGTAGTAAAAAAAACTGCAATAAAAACAAAAAAAACGACTACTACAACCATAATGGATAAAGAAGACAACACAGAAGAACTTGTAAGAAAGTTTGAGGAAATGCTCAAAAATGAAGGACATTATTTTTTTGATGAAGATATGTATTTAGATGTGGCAGAACACTACATCAGCAATGATATGCCAGAAAGTGCCTTAGAAGCCTGTAAAACGGGTTTAGATGTTTTTCCGCTTTCAATGGAAATTTCTATTATTTATACACAAATTTTGCTTACCATTGGAAAAGCAGAAAAAGCCTTAGAAATATTAGAAAATTTGGAGAATATCCACCCTAATCAGCCTGACGTTGCGCTTATTAAAAGTACCGCTTTTTGCTATTTGGGGCATTTTGAGCAAGCTATTTCTGTGCTTAAAACATCAATAGAAAATGCAGAAAATAAAGAAGATTTTTATTTTAATATGGGGCTTGCCTACCAAAGTTGGGACAAGTTTAGCCTTGCTATTGATGTCTATAAAAAAACAATTTTATTGGATAATACCCACGAGGGCGCAATTTTTGAACTTGCGTATTGTTTAGAAGAGCTTGACAGACTGGAAGAAGGTGTTACTTTTTATAAAGAACTTATTGACAAAGACCCTTATTCTTATGTTTCTTGGTATAATCTAGGTGATATTTACCACAAAGCAGCACGCTACAATGAGGCTGTGGAGGCTTTTGACTATGCCATCACCATAAAAGATGATTATGATGATGCCCATTTTTATATGGGAACGGCTTATATGAATTTAAAAGATTATGACAACGCTAGAAAAGCCTTTTTACGTACTCTGGAACTAGAAGATGAAGACCCAAATGCTGATACTTTATGTCATGTTGGCGCAAGTTACGAAAAACAAGAAAACTACGAAAAAGCTATCCAATATTATAGAAAAGCAATAACTGCTGATGACGAATGGCACGAGGCTTGGTATGGAACAGGCGTTTGCCTTGATGCTGCGGGGAAATGGTTTGATGCCCTGCAATTTGTGCAAAAAGCTAAACAACTTGATGACGAAAACCCACTTTATTGGACTTCACAGGCACATTTGGATTATAAAATTGGTAATATTTTGTCTAGCCTTGCCGCTTATGAAAAAGCATCAGAACTTGACCCTTTTAACCCCAAAATATGGCTTGATTGGTCGTTTATCTACTACGAACAAGGAAATTATGAGGAAGCCATTGGCGTATTAGAAGCCGCACTTGCAGACACGCCAGATAATTCTGAATTTTTGTATAGAATTGTTGCCTACTTAATGGAAGCGGGTAAATATAAACAAGCATTTGATTATCTTGAAACCGTTTTAGCCATTGATTATGACGGACACACACAATTATATGAGTTTTTCACTGACTTAGAAGTCCAAAAAGCAATTTTCAAAATCATAGAACAGTATAAGAGTGAGTAGTGAAATAGTGTGTAGTGAGGAGTGAAATACATTGTTTGCTGTATTTTTGAGTAAAAATTGTATTCAAAACCCTGAAAGGGTTTAACAATAATTTGCTACCGTACACAGTTTTTGAGTTTGTGGTAAAAAACTAAATATTCTATGAAACAGCGCAATAATATAGTAACTTTGTGTTCTCAAACTCACT
>JAYVGJ010000332.1:0-2451 GCA_043772375.1 Raineyaceae bacterium
AAGTATCCAATACACAGACGCTAATGGTGGAAGTCTAGGTGATGGTCGTCCTCGTGAATTTTCTATTAGGGCGCATTATTCTACCAAATTAAGTGACCAATTTAGTATTGCTGTTGGTGGTTTTTATGCTAATTCTAACATTACACAAGGTTTGGGTGGCTCTGGAAGTGCAAATCCTACACGTCCTGGAAATACTGCAGGTGCAGACATCAGTGCTTTTTATAGAAAAACTGGGCTTACACTTGCACAACTTCCCTTAGACATTAGTGCTGGCGTAAATATTTCTAATATTGGGGCAAAAGTTTCTTATGGTGGAAACAATCAGCGTGATTTTATTCCTACTAATTTTCGTATTGGTAGTACAGGAAAAGTAAGCCTAGACCCTTATAACAAATTAGCAGTTTCATTAGAATTCAACAAATTATTAGTTCCTACGCCTCCTGTACGTGACTCACAAGGTAACATAATCTCTGGCAAAGACCCAAGAGATATTACGCTTTTGCAAGGTATTTTTGGTTCTTTTTCTGATGCGCCAGGCGGTTTTGGAGAGGAAATGAGAGAATTTATGATAAATTTCGGCACAGAATATTCTTATTCAGACGAACAAGGCAACGAATTATTTTTGGTGCGTGGTGGCTATGTTCACGAGGCACAAGACAAAGGAGACCGCAAATATTTTACGGCAGGTATTGGCGCAAGATACCAAGTTTTTGGTTTAGATGTGGCTTATATGATACCTACAACACGTTCTAGTCCGCTTGCTAATACATTGCGTTTCACTTTGCACCTCAATTTTGGCAGTAGCAACAACAACTCAAATAGCAATGGCGTGCCAGAAACTGCACCAGCTAATTAGGAAGTTTGAAGTACGAAGTACGAATTTTTTATATTGAAATGTAGGGTGCGACCCTTGTGGTCGCCCTATTTGAGTAGGTTTAAAATCTAACTTTGTGCTTTATTTTGCGTGCTTTTTGTCGTGTTGCTTTCGCTTGTTTGGGCGACCACAAGGGTCGCACCCTACAAAATGCAAATTATTTTTTTGAATAAAACCCTGAAAGGGTTTAACTATCATAACCCCACGTAAAACGTGGGGAAATCACCAAAAAAACACCAAATGCAAAGATTCACAATACTTTGGGCAGATGACGAAATTGATTTGCTCAAACCTCATATCTTATTCCTTACACAAAAAGGATATGATATCACCCCTGTCAATAGTGGCACTGATGCCCTTGACAAACTTGATGAAAATTTTGATTTGATTTTTTTGGACGAAAATATGCCTGGTCTTAGCGGGCTAGAAACTCTCGCCCAAATCAAGAAAATACGCCCTCACGTACCTGTCGTGATGATTACTAAAAGTGAAGAAGAACACATTATGGAAGAGGCTATTGGCGGACAAATTGCGGATTATCTCATAAAACCCCTTAATCCTAACCAAATTCTTATTTCTGCTAAGAAAATCTTAGATAACAAACGTATTACAACTGAAAAAAATACCATTGGTTATCAGCAAGATTTTAGAAATATTGCCACTGCTTACAATGAGCGTATCAGCCACGAAGAATGGGCAGATATTTATAAAAAACTCGTTGGTTGGGAACTGAAAATGGAGAAAATGGAAGACAACGGTATGGCAGAAGTTTTGGATATGCAAAAATCTGAAGCTAATACCAATTTCACGAGGTTTATACAAGAAAATTATGAAGATTGGTTGAATGAAACTGGTCACGACAAACCAATGCTTTCTCACCAAATGATGAAAAAAAGAGTATTTCCTTTGCTTGCAGAAGATAAACCTACTTTTTTTATTTTGATTGACAACCTGCGCTACGACCAATGGAAAACCATTGAACCAATAGTTTTGGAGTATTTTAATATGGAAAATGAAAGCACCTATTATTCTATTTTGCCAACAACTACTGCGTATGCTCGTAATGCCATTTTCTCGGGCTTAATGCCTTCTGATATTGCCAAAACGCACCCTCAACTTTGGGTAAATGAGGAAGATGAAGAAGGAAAAAACCTGCACGAAGAAGAATTTTTGCGTAAACAACTGGATAGTAGCCGTTTGAAAGACGTGAAAATGAGTTATCACAAAATCATCACGCAACAGCAAGGCAGGCATTTAGTAGAAAATTTTAATAATCTGCTTGGAAATAAACTCAATGCCATTGTCTATAACTTCGTGGATATGCTCTCACACGCCCGCACAGACGTTGCTATGATACGTGAGCTTGCGCCAGACGAGGCTGCCTACCGTTCACTTACCAAATCTTGGTTTCAACATTCTCCGCTTTTGGATATGTTGCGCAAGATTTCTGAACACAAAGCCAACCTTATTATTACGACTGACCACGGCACTATTCGTGTTAAAAAACCTTTCAAAATAGTAGGCGACAAGCACGTAAACACTAATTTGCGCTACAAACAAGGCAAAAATTTGAGCTA
>JAYVGJ010000333.1:0-1813 GCA_043772375.1 Raineyaceae bacterium
ATCAAAGGGAAGACTTTACAAGATGTTAATTTGTCTAGGTATGATTATTTGCATACATCTATTGAGGTTTATGGCAAAACAGTGAGCGGAATAAGAAGCAGTGTAAGGTACGGACAGTTAATAACTTTCGTAAAAGAGCAAGTACAACTTATTGATGAGTTCCAATCACAGCCACGTCCTATGCTTTTGTTGTTAGAAAAAATAGGTATATTCCCAATGATAGATTACGACAAAGATAGCACCGAAGTACCTATGTTTGAACGTGAAATGACTATTAGCGGTGCTTTAGTAGGCACAAATGACGTGAACGGTAGATTTTGTTCTTTCCTAAATGAAAAACATATCTTCCCTGCAATTTATTTGAAGCAAATTATATTTCAGATGTTTATTGATGCAGGGTTTAGGGCAGTAATCCCAAATAGTTTGTTTTCTGAAAATGTAGTAATACCTTTTTGTAATGATACAATGCAGTTAAAAGCAAGTTTTGTATTGAATAGGTATGCTGAAAATATGATTAGTGGGGATTTCTTAAATGCTACACTTATAAAAACCTTTATACCTTTAACACAAACGAATACCAGCGTAGATGAGTGTGTGAGTGGGGGACGTTATAGGTACGGACACGTTTCTGATAATAGTTATGGTTATCCAATAGCGCAAGGCGTTTTCTTTGATGGTCCACGTCCTATTATTATCAATGTAGACCCTGTCGTACCTGAAATAATGGAATTTGAATTAGATATTGCAGTTAAATATTATGGTGAGTTTGGGGGCGTTTTGGATAATAACAAGTTGCTTATTGTTTGGGAAAATACTGCAAACCTTGCTCAGTTTGTAGTGATTAAGGAATATGTATTAGAGCAAAGAACAGTCCCTCAAATCAAAATACAAGGCGTTTTGCAGTCTGATTTTACGGGTGGCGGGCGTTTGATTTCTGAAAAATTTGATACTAATAATTTCTTTCTCACTAACACCTACCCTGCGTGTGATACCTGGCAAATTGCGGTTTATAGCAATCATATAGGATATTTAGTTGTAGATGAGGCAAGCAAAATCAATATTAAGCCAAAGGCAAAATCAAAGAAAATAAGGAATGTAATTTGGGGTATTTCTGAAAATCTACCTACTATTTCGCAAGCTGATTTTTTGCGTTCTTTTTTAATGTTTAACGGTTTAGAGATGACACAAAATCAAACTACAAAACAATTTACATTCTCAAAAATTGATTACAAATTTTATAAAGATATTGTTTTAGGCAATTCCACTCCTATTGATTTGACAAACAAATTAGATACAAGTGGCGGGTACTATTCCAAAATTATTGGCAGTACATTTGCCAAGAAAAATACTTTTGAGTACAAAAAAGATAGTACCGTAAAGAGTACGACAGGTAGTTATACAGTGGAAATACCTGCAATTCAAACTGGCAAGGAAACGCAAAACGTTTTTACCTTACCTTTCGCAAGTAGTGATGACAGCGTGCCCAGTAAAAATATAGTGAATAACGGAATAGATTTTGGGAATGGCACCATTACCGCTAGGCTACCTTATATCAATAGAGAGGGGGTTATCACTGGGAAGGTAGAGCCAAAACTCCTACATATTTTACAGTATGATTATGGTTTAGGATTTGGGAATAGTTTAATTCCTCCCTCTGTTTATGATAATTACGAACCGCCTTTGTGGTTACTTTATGGCGTATTGCCAATAGGAGCATATGATGACCAATTTTCTGATTCCTATTTGTATATGGCTAGGTTCTTTCCAATAAAAATGCTTAGCGTGGTGGGTAATAGCTACGGTGCTTATGAGC
>JAYVGJ010000334.1:0-3129 GCA_043772375.1 Raineyaceae bacterium
TTTTTGCCTTAAAATTAACGGCAATGTTCTGTTTGGGCGTTATGAGCGTACCTGAAGGAATAGGCGTAAGGGAACTAGCATCATCTTTGGCATAAAAAACGCTCCCAGACAATGTGCCTCCTTTGCCCTCATAGCCTAGTTTTAGGGCATAACCCATACGTCTAAAAGCCGCTCTTTCGTTTTGCCCTGAATGCAAAAAGCTAGCAATTTCTTACTAGCTTTTTTTAGGGTTTAGGCGTTTTCTCGCTCAAAAATCCATAAAGTGCCTTCTGTGTTCAATACATAAATTTTATTATCTCCCACTTGTATATCTGTAAAGCTATTGTAAGGGTCGGCATTTGTCTTGGGCAAAATATCTACTTCTTCTTGCCAGTCTATTTTTAGTGTTTTTCTATTGAAAACGCCCACTATGTTATTTAAAATAACAGATTTTTGAGAAGCAATAAAATAAATATATTCTTCTGTAAAAACACTCTTTTTGATGGTAAAAGGCGGTTGGCTTTTGTCTGTGTGTGGATAAGATTTTAATAAAATGCCTACTTTATTTTGAAGATTAAATACAAAATAAGAAAAAGAATTGTACCATACAATTTGATGATTTTGCACCTCTAAAACTGCTCCAATAACACCTCCAAACATATCAGGGACATCTGAATAGGGTATTTTCTCCCAAAGTACCTCGCCTGTAGCCACAGACAAAGCTACCAAACAATGATTAGATAGCATTACAAGCAATATATCTTCATATACGCCTAGTATCTCTAAAATGGTAGCTTCTAACCTATTCCCATGAAAATCATAAAAATGACCGCTTAAATCTGTTTGCCAAAGTAATAAACCATTTTTTTTATCAAAACATAAAACATTTGAAGGAATAGTGCTTGCAAATATATTTATTGAATTAATATTATTTATTATGCTAATATGATATTCTTTCACCCAAATCAAATCTGCATTTTTAACGTCAAATAATCCAAAAAATCTTTTTTTATCAAAATCTTTTAACATTATTATAGTCTGTATGTCAAAATGACTAGAGTGTGGGTCTATTGAGGATTGTTTATAGTCTTCACTCGCAAACTTTTTAAGAGAAAACTTATTTATATCATATAAAAATTGCCCTTCATCATAGAAACATAATGTACTTGTGATAATTTTTAAAATTGGTGCAAATTTACCTGTACAAGTATATATCAATGAGTTTTCAGCATCACAAATACAACCTTTTGGAGAACAAGTAAATAGAGTTTTATTTTCAACAGAGAAGCTATAAACCTCTCTTAACTGAGAAGAAAGTTTATAGTTCATTATCTTATATTTATAAATCCAAAAAGTCTATTATCTAAATTATTTACTAAAACCTCAAAATCGTCAAAATCATTAACCGTCAAATTCCCTAATGCTATAAGTATCTGTGGTTTTGTTATTATAATATTCCATATTTCAGTTGCTTTGTTTCTAAATAGTATTTGAAAAATATTTTTCACAAAAAGCTCCTTATTTGCTTGTGAGCCTGATATTTTTTTGCCATCAAAATAGTAACGCATTTGATTTAGGGAGTTTATAGAACTTAAAAGTGCCTTAAATTGCTTGTAAGAGTTGTTTTCAGCCCCACCAGAAGTTGTACCTAATTTGAAAAAGTAGAATGCACCACTTGTGCTACTACCAGTATTTACTTCTTTGTCGTCTGCATCATCTTCTGGGTTATTATCAGACCAGCTTTTAAACTCACAAAAGATTTGATTTGGGGTATTTCCTATTACTACATCAGGCTCACAACCCGTTAAACCAGTATATTCAAATTCAGAAACGCCTGTAAATTCCGTAGTATTTTCAGCTAGTACTCGTACAATAAATATCTCTCCCTCACGAGAACGCTGTCCAGGACTTTTTAAAAGTGTTTTTACTTGTGAAAAATTATTAACATTGTGATACTGCGTAAAGATATTCAAATTTTTGATGTAATCACTCATTAAGCCCAAAAATGTCTTTCCATCTGTTCCGCAGGTATTACACTTTGCCCTTGCATTAGCTTTTATGAGATCTTTTAATCCTGTAGCACCACCCAAATGAGCTAAATTAGTGGCATCTACATTGTCTATCTCATCCAATATCATAAAATCTTGTGGCATTGTGGAGTTACAATTACCCAAAGGAGTAGCACAACGAGCAGCACGTACGAGCTTCCAAGCATCAATAATATTTCCATTTATTTGTGAAATATTATTACTTAATGCTTGCGCTGGGTCTACTCCATTCCCTAAAACATCACTCAAAAATGCCTTTACTTCCGTATTGGTGTAGGTTGAACTTCCAAGTTTGGTACTGATGCTTATTCTGGTGCTTTCAGGGGTGATAGTACAAAGTTTAGCAATAGCGTTATCTACTTGTATTTGAGGCATACCAGCATTATGGGCTTTCAGTATTATTGCATTAAAGTTTTGACAAGGTGCGACTAAACTACTTAACCACGCTTTAAAACCTTCTTTGCTACCACTAACAGCCGTAATATATGCTCCAGAGCCTATTAGTTGATAAAATGGTGCATAATATTTCCAGTCTTGAAAAGCTCCTGTAATATCTGCATCATTCATCCACTTACCCAAATCATCATTAAAGGCTTTAAAACCTATTTCTGGATGCAAAGAGTTATCTAAAAGAGTTACAAACCCGTCTGCGTGAGTCTTATTAGTAACTTTTGCCTTAAAACTACTTAATCTAGCTTTTTGTAGGTCTATGGCTGGTTTTTCTATTTTTTTGGTGATAGATATAGCTCTAGGTGATGGTGGTTCTTTGATACCAAATCTTTTGCGTATCTTGGCAGCAACACCGTCTAAAAGCCCACCAGCACCACTAAATAAAGCACTTGAGATAAGGGTTTCTGCCACATTTTTGACTTCACCAGCAGCTACATATTCTTTAATAATATCTTCGGTAGCATCTAAAATAAAATCTGTTACTGCCTCAATAGCTATTCTAGCCACTTTTTTACCACCAGGCGTGTTCGCAAAGTTCCTAAATTTTGTTGCCATACCAGCTACATTGCCACCTGCACCAAATGCCATAGAAAGCCCTACTGAACTCCAGCTAATTCCATTAACAACTGTACCAAGAGAAACAGAAGAAATA
>JAYVGJ010000335.1:0-3733 GCA_043772375.1 Raineyaceae bacterium
TTCCTCTACTGTTTTACCATCTATAGATTTGGTAATGATAGCTTTATAAGGATAATCTTCTACATCTGAACTTGTACTATAATTAACAAACCTGATACCAACAAGTTGCGTAGAGAAAAATTATTTTATATTTTCTGTTAATGCATATTACTCTGTTTTTAAGTAGAAAAATTTTGATTAAAAATCTTATAATTTTCCATAAAATTTAATAAGCAAATTGTTGGAATATTACCCACATAAGGGGCTTCCTCGTGATTAAAAATATCTTCTGGGCATTCGTGAACGTCCATAAAACCATAATATTTTGATATTTCATTTTCAATAATAAAATAGGTGTCAAACATAAATGGCATATTTTCTACTAATATTTTTATTGGCATCATTTCACCAATAATCACTTTTTGAATACTATTTATTATTTTTATTAAAGCCAAATCAATATCTTGAGTATCCATTGATTTACAAAGAAAACTATCCTTAAAACCAATATTATAATATGTATTGATATATTGATTTTTGATGCATATTGAATTTGATAAATATATCTTGCCTTGCCAAAAAGACTGCACCAAGAAATAAGAAAAACAGTTGGGTAATTCTGTTTTTTTATAATCTAGTCTTATATTTTTTTCAAAAAAAAGAATTAAACCTTCTAATAGTGAAATAATATCTAAATTAGGATAATAATGTAATAAATATCTCCAATAATCTGTATCTTCTTCTAATTTTGGTATTCTACGGACAATTTCAATAAATTTTACATCAGTTCTATGTATTTTAACATACTGTTCAATTTTTATGATTTCGTCATTTATATTACGTTTTAATATTTTTAATCCAAAAATAAATGTATGAATTTCAGAAACATTATTAAACAATAAGTTGATATGAATATCTTTGTCTGTTTTATCATATGAATCATGTTCGTACCAAAGTTTTATTTTTGTAAGAAATTCTTGTCCTTCATAACAAAGAACATAGGTATAATTAAGTTTATTCATTCTGTTGATATTAAAATTTTGGAAATACAGAACTTGTCCAACCTATTATGTCAATTTCTGCTTGTAATAGCACATCTTCAACTCGGTTACCCATGTAAATATAGACTTCTTGTCCGTTTGAAAGAAAACTCTTATAAGTATTTGATGTATTATTTGGATATGGGTTTATAGAACGTATAAAATTGGTAGCTCGCACATCATATCTTGCATAAGCCACCTCTTCCATTACCTTGTTTACGTCCAAGCCAAATGTAATTCACCATACAAATTTTTAATTAAAATTAGAAAAGACAAAAAATTTTTTGTTGAGATACTTCCTATATAGTCTGCTTTTAATGATTTTTCTACCATTTCATCTATCAAACTATAATACTCTACTGATAATTGATTAACTAATAAATATTCTTCAAAAATCACATAATCATAGCCATAAATTTTGATTGACCTTACATTACTATTTGTAACATTTTGTATAGCATCAATATAAAAATTTAAAGCGTCTATGAATGTTTTTTTTTTACTATAAAAAATCCATTGATTATGATTAATTTCAAAACTATATTTAACTCCACTAAAATAAAAATTAATACTAAATCCAATTTTAAGGCTATGTGATTGAGGAAAACTAATAGTTAAATTATATACTTCAGTATCAGAGAAAATATTTGATAATAAAAGAGAATTAGATATGATATCTACAATTTTTCTTATCCATAAGGATCTTTCATCTATATTGTTATCAACATAGAAGCTATCATGTTCTAAATTTTGTATAAAATCTTCTAGTTCTTTTATGTTATTTATAAGGATTTCATTTTCTTTAGAAACCCCTTTGTGGGTATTTATTGTATAAATATCAAATTTATACCCTTGATTTGATAATATAATAGTAATGTATTGTTGTGAAAACATATAATTATTGTTAGAATTTAGGAAAGCAAGATACCATAAAATTTGGCATGTTTATGTGAGGAGAATTAACATCAACTTGTGGTCCTGAATAAAACCAAATTTCTTGTCCATTAGATAGCGTCTGTTTAAACGAATTACTTTTAAATAGCTCACCTGTCGTGGGATTTATTCCAGAAGGAGGTTGTATCCAATTACTTAATGTTGCTTTACTCCTTGCATAAGCTACCTCTTCAATTACTTTGTTTATGTCCCAGTTATCTGGGAAAAAGCCATTTTGCACTACTTCTCCATTTTCCATTTTGGTATGCCAATTTGTGCCATCAAAATACTCTATTTCTGCTTGATAAAACCCGTCTCGTTTCATTACTTTTGTTCCTTGTTTTATTCTGATATCTCCCATTTGAAAGTTATTTATTCTCGTTGTGAGTGCATTTTTATGGTGTACTCCTTTTATATTTGCACTTCCTGCACTTGCACCTGCTGTACCTTCAAAAATATGATGATAAATGTGTTTCCCCTGTCCTTGTGATATATCTTTTAACTTTTTAGCCCATTCAAGAAATCCAACGTTGCTTCTTGGTATTGTAGTTGAAACTACATTTTTCCACGTATCTACCAATATAACATCAGTATTCAATTTTTCTAAATTTTCATCAGAAATTGTTACAAAATCACCACAAAAAGAAACTAAATCAGTGCTAGACAAAGACAATAACTTTGTTTTTAGTGCCGTAAGTGGGGCATTTCCTACACGTGTACCTCCAATATCTATATAACGCAAAAGACTAATTACATCAATATTAACTCTTGCTATACTTTTTGCTTGTAAGCTTTTCCAAATAGCAATCATATCTCCGCTAAGTTGGGCTATATTATTGGCTATATGCTTATTATTTGGCATATTTACAATAATATCATCAAAAAACGCTATTATATCATTATTGTTAGTAAAAGCTAGCAGTTCGCTAATGATAATTAAATCATTAGTATTACCACTTAAATAATAATAACCAAAATGGCTATTCTGCACACAAAGTTTTTTAATAGCATTTTCTGCGTTTATGGTGCTTCCTGCACGTATGTAAAGGTCTTCCATTGCATTACAAGCAGGCGCAGTAATAATCTTTGTGGCAGGGCAAAACCTGCAAGAGCTAGAGCTATTTCCTCCACCACTCCCAACCGTTTGTAGTTTATTATACAACCCATTAACTATTCCTCGTATCTTACTAGGCGTGCCTTTATAAGCCCTAGAAGTTGCACCTGGTTTAGCAACAGTATTAGCAAGTTCTATTACTTCCTCTGTTATTTTACCATCTAAAGTAATGGTAATGATAGCTTTATAAGGATAATCTTCTACATCTGAACTTGTACTATAATTAACAAACCTGATACCAACAAGTTGTGTACCACCATTACCTTTTTTACTTTTAATAAAAGCATCACTTTCAGCCAATATTTCACTCACAGCAGCTAAAAAAGCACTTGTTTTGCCTTCTTTGGTTGTAATAGTGGCATCTAGGGTAAGGGTTGTAGTAGTGGTTTTCTTGTTAGTAGTTGGATTATTGACTGTTACAGTTGTTTTGGTTGCGCCTGCGGGCAAGGTAGGAGTAGTTCCTATTGCCAAAGGTGGTGTTACGGCTGGTGTGGCAGTATAAAAATTAGTAAAAGGGTTAAGGGTAGAAAGTGAATTTGCGTGTGTTTCTGTAAACTCTGCAAGTGGTGCAAGCAAAATATCTCCATAATCATTCCCTATTTTTTTGATAATATCCTTAGAAAGTGCGCCTGAAAGGTAAGGGTCATAACTTTGACCACTAGCCGCA
>JAYVGJ010000336.1:0-3921 GCA_043772375.1 Raineyaceae bacterium
ATTAGTGGTAGTGCCATTTGTGGTATCAGTTGTAGTATCAGTTGTATTAGTTACTTCAATTTTAGGCTCTTGCCAAAGGAGAGGACGTATTGAAAAATCATTTGTAGGCGAGATATCGGTGTGCCAAAGAGAGAAAACCCTTTGAAAGATACGTTCTACCATATAACGCTCATCAAAAGTGTTTTCATTATAAAACTTAAAAGCGTTTCCCATAGCGTCATTACTACCCAAGCCTTGACTAATATCCTCACCAACCAAAATAGGCGGAATATTAAAGAACGTCCTTATACGGTTGTTAATACGGTCATTGGTTTGTTCATATCTTTTATCAGTATCAGGCACTAAAATAGGTTTTAGATAGTCGTAACCTTGTTGTGCGTTTTCAATAACGAATACACGCCCCCCATCTGGTCCTGTAAACTCTTCTAACTCTTCTAATTTATTTTGTCTTTCTGTATTACCGTTTTGAGTAGTTACATCACCTAGTGCCGTAGGGTGTGAGTAAGCCATTTTTGCGCTAAAATCAGACATTACACTTGTTACATCAAACTCCGAAAGTCCAGCGTCCGCAATAGCGTCATTTATAATAGCATCAAAAACGGCTTTTTGGTATTCAATACCACGAATAGAAGTGTAAAATACTTGTCCTTGCCACTTATCCCACCCACCAGCATTATTGACTTGCTCAGCTATTACTTTTGGTGAAGGGTTAAAGGTATCATAATACTTTATTTGCCTAGTTTTTAGGACTTTGTAAAATTTTCTGTCCCAGTCGTCATACACTGCTATTTTTGCAATGTTCCCAAAGTCGTCTGGTAAACCTAGTCTGCAATGGTCGTAATTAAGATAATTGACTTCAATACTTTGGAAGTTTGCATTATACCTAACGTGCCACGCCACACCCTTAAAATGCGAAAAATCACGCTCTACGCTTAATCTTAATAAGTCGTCCGCTGTTTCTCCTTTGTTGTTTATGATAGTGCCAAAAAAGGACGTATCTACAAACCCACGTCCTATAATATGTTTTGCATAACGCCTTATACATTTGGTAAGCGTACCTGACCTTTCCACGTAAGAACGCAATCTTTGAGGGTAGGCATTATCAATATCATAATCAATAATTGCCTGCCCACTATTTTTAGTCGTTACTATTCGTTGGTCAATACGCCTTTTACCAAATGTATATATTTGCATTTTTGCTTTTGCTTATTTTTTTGCTTTTGCTTTTGATTCTTCTTTTGCAATTTTTTCTATTTCAGCATCTATAAATGCTCTTTCAATAGCAACTTCTTCTTTTGCAGGCGTTTCTTCTGCAGGCACTTCAAACGCTATCACCTCAAAAAGGCGTTCATTGTCTGGGTGAGCATCTAAAATCAAAGTAGCAATTCCATCAGTAAGATTTTGGTTTGAATAAACCGTTCCCTCACCAAAGAAAGAGAAAGTTTCGCCTTCTTTAAAACGGTATTTTTTTAGTATTTTCAACATTTCGTTTTCAATTAAATATGTATAATTCTTTTTGAAGTCCAATAAAATTGGGTACATTGTATTTGCACAAACATTACAATAGTTATTACCTGTAAGACTATTGTAGATTTTCATTAACTCCGTACCGTCAGCCGAGTAGCATAGTTCTCTAAGTGTAGCACTATTATACAGCATCTCAATACGAGATACTGTACTTTCTAAGCTATTCACTATGCGGCTACAAATACCTTACTTTCCAAATACGCAAGTGTTACAACTTGGTCCGTAATAAGTAGGGTAGCAGGGGCGTAAGGCTCTTGTTGGTCAGAACTTGAGGCAAGTGTAAGTTTTACACCTCTGCGACTTTCAGCCGACACCGGGGTATAC
Source organism: Raineyaceae bacterium (assembly GCA_043772375.1). Classification (GTDB taxonomy): domain Bacteria; phylum Bacteroidota; class Bacteroidia; order Cytophagales; family Thermonemataceae; genus JANYGM01. The sequence goes on from JAYVGJ010000336.1 coordinate 1,852, forward strand.
GTTTTTGTCGTCATAAGCAAGCCAGCACCCAAGCCCAAAACCTCAAATTCACCGTCATTATTTCTATAAACAACAACGAATTTGCCATTTTTCATTAGTTCTACTAACCATTTTGTGGCTACGTTACTATCAAAAACAGTCATTTCAATAGAGTGTAGCTCTTGCGTGAATTTTCCTACTATTGATAATGTAGAAGAAGGCACAAAAGAGTTTCTAAGCCCACCAATGTAGTACATTTTCTTTCCACTAAGCAAGGGTAGGTTCGTTAGCTTTACCTTGTTTATGGTGTCGTATGCGGCAAGTAAAGCGGCTTGGTCAATATCTTGTTTTGCAACAATATAGATGCCGTCTTCAACGCCTCCTGGTCCACCAACACTAGATGCGCAGGCGGAAATATTATTATTAAGACTATTGCAAAGTGCCATAAGTATTATTTTTTATTTTGTGAAAAACGGAGCGTAAAATACACTCCGTTTGTTTTGATTTGTAGCCTAGTAAGCAGCTACTGTGTATTGGTCTTCCATTAACACTGCATCAGCTTTGTAGCCACTACGCATTACCACCGTATTAGTACGGTTTTCGTGAGTCACATTAAATTCACCCAAAGAACTAAGGTTATCTACACCCAATTGGATATTTTCCTTAATTGTAAGCAATGCTCTATGTGGTAAATCCAACTTTGTGCCGTTGTCAAAATCCTTAATGCTATCAGTCCAAATAGGATTGTGTTTTACAGGAATACCGTAAAAAGCAGGAGTCAATATACCATCAACCAAAATATTAAAACTAGCATCAACCGCCTTACTAGCAAGCGTTTTTTGGTAGTTAAAATACATTCCCTTTGTGCAATAAATAACAGCGTCTGGGCTTGAAGTCAAATTTGTATCAGCTTGCTCATACATAGCTAAAAATGTACTATAAGCCTTGTCTGTAGCAAGCGCATTTTGCAGGACGTAAGTTGATAAAGCATTTTCAGAAATAGCAACTTTGTTACTAGGATTAGCCGTTGTAGATGCAAAGATTTGTTTCCAAAAACCATTGAACTGATTATAGTCTGTTACACTTTCTGTGTTTTTCAATTTGCCACCACCAGAAACAAGTGCTATAGAAGTATCTGCAAACCACGCAATACGTTGTAAGTCGTGTTGCATAGCATTACGCAACAACTCTAATACGAAATAAACCGCATCAGTAGCAGTCAAATCTCCTCTGTCCTTACCAGTTTTGAGTGCCCACTGAAAAAATGTAGCATCTAAATCCTTAAAGCACATTTCAAAAGGAACGTGAATATCAACTGGATTCCAAAACTTATCTGTTATTTTGGCTTGGTTCTCCAAAAATGCACCATCACACGTGGCGTTTAGTTTGGAAACTTTGTACAATGGTTTTGAAAACCCAATTTGAGTTTTAGCCACAATTCCTTGTACCACATTGTGTAAGGCATTGATATCAGGCGTAATAAAGCCTTTTACCATTACTAGCTCTTTTAGGCTTTGTATTTCCTTACCATTAAAAGCCAACGCAATAGCGTTAATACCAGCTTGTAAAATACTCATATAATTTTATTTAAAAATGTTCAATTTTTGTTTTTTATTCTTTACAATTTTTTGTAGCTTGCTACTTTTTCTCAAAACGGGTTGCCAATTCCGCAAAATCTACATCACCCTTTGAGATTGTTTTTGTGATGTGAGTTGGAAAACTTTGATTTTTTGCATTGTTTCCAAACGGTGCACTTTGTACCAAAGTATTAGCTTTTTTCAGCTCTTCAATAGCCTTTACTATTTGCATAGCTTTTGTTTCCAGTTCCTTATTTTCGCTATTCATTACAGCGTTTTGAGCCTCTAATGCAGTTGCTTTTTTCGCTAATTCTTCCGCCGTTGCTTTTGCATTTTTCAAAGCCTGTGCAACTTTCTTTTTGTCTTCTGTAGGCATTTCAGCAGACAAACCTAGTGCTTCTACTTCGGTCATATCCTCATCTTGTTTTTCTTCTTCTGCAGTAGAAAATTCAGCAATTTTGCCATCAATTACAGAAATAGAAGTTCCCTCCTTTAAGGTATAATCACCGTTTGG
>JAYVGJ010000337.1:0-5595 GCA_043772375.1 Raineyaceae bacterium
GCAAGTTGGGCAGGGGCAAGCCCAGCCCCTACATTTTAATACATTTTTAAACTTGTCCTACACCCTACGCAGATGTATTTGTAGAGACGTTGCTTGCAACGTCTTGACGTAAAACACTGTATTTAATCCAATTCCAGAATAGTGCTTTTGTTTGCTACTGTATTGTTTGTCGTTTAGACGTTGCAAGCAACGTCTCTACAAAACAGGCGTGGGGTATAAAAACCCTACGCTACTGAAAAATTACATAACTCCTTGAATATCAATAATAAAAACCTTAAAACTATGCCCTCTACTGTTGAAAGATTTTTTCAAGTATTGTCAGAAATAGTCCCTAATTACAAAGAATATCTAAACCCTCCTTGCGACCCTTCCCTTTTTGCAGAAATAGAAAACCTTATTGGCGAGGAACTACCAGCTGCTTTTAAGGAATTTTATAGCATTGCTAATGGAGAAAAAATATATCCCTTAAGCTTAGCATTAGATTGGAGATTTATATCCTTGTCTGAAATACTCGTTGAATATGCCCATTGTATTGATATGATTGATAGCAATGAGGATTATTATAATGATAATTTTAGCGTTTCATATAATGGAAATAAAGTTAAATCTCACATGATTTTTCATAAAAAATGGTTGCCAATTGCGCATACTGATGGAGGAAACTATCTTTCGCTTGATTATATTCCTGCTGATGAAGGTAGCAAAGGGCAAATTATCAATAATAGTGTAGGTGGTGATGATAATATATGGTATAACTATGCATCAAGTTTTGAGAACTTTATTCAATTACTCACCAATTTAATGATTGAAAATGAAGCAAAATATGCAGATAATAACCTATTATTTGGTAATATAAACACAGATACAATGGGAAAAAATATCTATATTTTACCTATTGATGACATTCAGAAAGACAAATTTCATAATTTGCCTTTTGAATGGAAAGAATATTTTAAAACTATAACACCAACACTAAAGAATAATCAGTATTGCTATGATGAGGAAGCAACATTAAAGCAATTAAGTGAAATTTGTGAATTAAGGTTAAGTCCTATAACAGAAGAGCAATTACAAAAAAATGGCTTTAAAGGTGTTCTTCCAAAAATTCAAGGTATGGTAATGGAAGACACCTACAAAAAAATGATGCAAGACATCACGCCTTTGATACTAATGCCTAGACTAAAAGAGCTTAGTTTTTGGGATGAAATAAGCCTTTCGCAACTTGATTTTGTGAGCAAATATCTTACACAAATCTATAAAATGTCTATTCCAAATGTGTTTAAGCAGGAAGATTTAAAGATAATTGGTAAATTCAAATGCCTTTTTGAATTACAGCTTAATTGTGGAAAAATTGATGACTTTTCTGATTTGCTTTCCTGCAAAGATTTAGCAAGACTTACCATAAATAGCAGTGAAAATCTGAATTTACTCGCTTTGAGTGAGCTTAAAGAGTTGAGAATGTTAAATATTGTTGGTAGTCCTAATATTGAAAGTTTTTCAGCATTATCAGCGTTTAAAAACAAATTAACCGTTGAAATGACACGAGAGCAATTTTTGAAAGCACACACGTATATGGACAAAAACAAAATAAAACCTCTTTTGGTAGCTCCGTATGGCGTAGTAGTAGAACAACCTGCCACAGATGAAGAACAAATTATTATCAATGCGTGGTTTGACAAGTAAGCGTTTAATTTAGATAAGAACATTGTTAATTTGTATTCAGTCCCAGCGGGACGATATATTTATAGAAAAATAAACCACGAGAAAATGTATTCAGCCCCAGCGGGGCGTTACTAGCAAGGGCTAGTTTTATAACAACAAAATTGTTTTTCATAATTCTTAGTTTGCCAATCTCATTATCCAATTTTTATAAACTAGCCCTTGCTAGATACCGTCCCGCTGGGACTGAATACAAAATACAATCATCTTTCTATAAATATGCCACCCCGCTGGGGTTAATTACAAAATATCAATATCATTGTCTAATTTATTCATAATCAAATGTTTAATGAAAATAATTTTACATAAAAACAAAAAAAAGACTTTACCCACAAAAAAAATATTTTTTGTGGATAAAGTTCTGTTTGTTCTTATTTTCATCTTTCTTATTGATTTTTCAGAAATAATTGCACAAAATATATCTAAAAAACCAATTCCCACAACTTTTAAATTTTCCTCTTCCAAAAGAAAACAATGGAAAACACTATTTAAACTAAGAAGTAACCTTATTATTTTGCCGTTTTTGTTGGATAATCACAAAGATACGCTTAATATGGTGCTTGATACAGGCGTTGGTTACACCATTATTACGGATACTTCGTATGTGAGAAAATTAAATGTTTCTAAAAAACCTATCGTATATGTGCGTGGCGTGATGCACAAAGACACCATAAAAGCATATATTTCAGAAAAGCATCATTTGTATAATTCCAAAATAACAACAGACAATTTGCGCCTTATTGTGATGGCTAGCGACCTTTCTAGCTTTTCAGAACTTGCAGGAATGCCTGTTCACGGCATTATTGGGTATGATATTTTTAATAGTTTTGCCATAAAAATCAATTATCAAACCACAGAAATTACATTTTATCAAAAAGATTTTTTTGAGCCTTCCAAAAAATATCAAACGACACAAATAGCTATTTCAGGGCGCAAACCCTACATTTCTAGCATTATCAAACAAGAAAAAAATCAGAATGATACAATTAAGCTCAATTTGCTTATTGATACTGGTTCTGGGCAAAGTTTGATGTTGCGCAAAGAAACAAGTAATTTGATTATTTTACCTAAAAATAAATTTTACACACAACTTGGTACAACTATTTCGGGCAAAATCTACGGAAATATGGGGCGTATAGAAAGCCTCCAAATAGGCAAATATGACCTTCAAAAGCTTATTACTTCGTATCCAGACAATCCAAATGATAGTATTTTTTATGATAATAACAAATTTTCTAATGGAAGTGTGGGTATTGATATTTTGAAGCAATTTGTAAGTGTTATTGATTATCAAAACAAAAAAATTCATCTCAAAAAAACGTCTGAATACAATAAAAAAAAAGATTATATTATTTCTGGTTTGACTGTTGGCAGAATTTCACCTGATTTTGATGAACTTGTCGTGTTAGATGTACAAGAAAATTCTCCTGCGTATCAGGCAGGAATTAGAGTAGATGACGAAATAACGGTTATCAATAATCAAATTATTTTAAAGCAAACCACCAATGAAATATATAGTTTGTTGGAAGGAAACGACAAATTTACCGTTAATTTGATAGTAAAAAGAAAAGGTGAAGGCTTACTTGTGATGAGTTATAGACCTAAAAAAGTATTGTAAATAAAAAATAAATTGATATTTTTATTTATGCGTATTTCATCATATTTTTAAAAAGCAAGTATCAAAAGGTAAGAAAAATATGTTTTTTTCATATTTTATAAAGTTTGAAAGAATTGAAAAGTTTTTGATTGTAAATTTAGTGCAAACATAACTACAATGTTTTTGAAGAAAAATTTAAAACTTGTAAATATTCAAACTTATGCGTAATTTGTGGGATATTTGGTTGAAATTCTTTCTAAAAACTTGTTTATAATTATTGTCATTACTTTTAAATGAAAAAACTACTCTATAAAGCCCTTTTTGGGTATCTTTATTTGCTTTCTTTATTGCCATTTTGGTTGCATCGTGGCTTTGCTAATTGTTTGTATTATTTGGTTTATTATCCTTTTAAATACAGGAAATCGGTTATTTTGGGTAATATCAAACTTTCATTTCCAGAGAAAACACTCAAAGAAAGACAACGGATTGCCAAAGATTTTTATTTGCATCTCTGCGACCTGATGACAGAATCCATTAAAGGGGTGAGTATGAACCAAACGGATTTTAGAAAGCATTATAAAGTCCTTAATTGGGAGATTTTGTTTGACGAACATAAAAAAGGAAATAGTGTTATTCTTATTTCTCCGCACACAGGCAACTGGGAATGGGTTTTTTCTTTGGTGGATAGGCTGGTGAAGCCTGTTTTTGATGATGTTTTTGCTATTTATCAGCCTTTGCAAAATCCGTATTTTAATGATTATGTGCTGGAAACGAGGCAAAGATATGGCGCAAAACTAATTCCTATGCGAGAAACTTATAAATATATTTTGGAGGCGCACAGCACAAAAAAACAAGTAATTAGTTGGTTTGCTGCTGACCAATCTCCCTCACCTGAAAATGCTTACTGGACAGAGTTTTTGCATCAAGATACTGCTTTTCACGCAGGTTATGCACGTATAGCCACGCAAACCAACCAAACCGTAATGTTTTTGGATATAAAAAAAGTTAAAAGAAGTTTCTTTGAACTCACCTTAATACCCATTGATTATAAAAGCGTAGGCAATGCGGAAACTGAAGGAAATGCGCAAAAACAACAGGATTTTATTGTAGAAAATTTTGCCCGCCTTACAGAAAAACGCATCAATGAAAACCCAGCGTATTGGCTCTGGTCGCACAAAAGATGGAAACATAAGAGAAGTGTTTAGTTGTGAATTGTGAGTTTTCAGTTGTAAGTTGTGAATTAAAACAAAATTTATTTAAAAATAAAAATCTACTAAAATAAAACATTTTGGTAGATTTTTTTGTATATTTGCAGAACTTATTCAGAAAGGCGGAGACATTGGGGTCTTTGATGCCTTAGCAACCGTTCCAACCTCAAAAGGTTATCCCTCACAGGAAAATGGTGCTAAATCCCTCTAAACATAACAAAATTATGTTTAGAAAGATAAGTAAGCCAGTTTTTTTATGGCATTTTGCTTGCTTTGCTACACCCCAATACTACTTCTTTTTGTAACCATTTTGATAAAATATGGTTGGATATTTGTGTGATTTTTAGAAAAACATTTAAGAAATGGGAAACTTACAACAAAAAACAGAAAAAACCATAGCCAATATTGCTGAAAATGAGGAAATGAAAGAAATATATCTTCAATATATTTCTTTGGAAAATGAACAAGATAAAAAACTTTTTTGGGAAGATTTAACCACAAAAATAACCCTTAAAACACCATTGGAACAACAAATTTTTATGAAAAACTTGCAAAAAGGTTTATTAGCAATAAGCAACCGTATGGCGGTTTTGGCAGAAAATATCTTAGAACCAGTAAAATAAAAAAAACAATACAATGGAAAATCTACTAAACAGAATAACCATAAATGCTGAAATATGCAACGGAAAGCCTATTATTAGAGGAATGAGAATAACTGTAAAAACGGTTTTAGAATACCTTGCCGCAGGTGAAACTGTTGAGAATATTTTACTTGCTTATCCATTTTTGGAGAAACAAGATGTGCAAGCGTGTATGTTATTTGCGTTGCAGGCAATAGACAGAGAACAAATACTTAAAATTGCGGTTTAAATGGAAAATGAGCTACATTTTTTGGTAGATGTCAATTTACCAAAGTTTTTTAGATTTTTCAACTCTCCCAATTTTAGTTTTGTGGTTGATTTAGATGCGGAGGGGTGTAGGACAAGTTGTATTTTGTAGGGTGCGACCCTTGTGGTCGCCCTGTTTGAATAGGTTTGAAATCTGACTTTATGCTTTATTATGCGTGCTTTT
>JAYVGJ010000338.1:0-2117 GCA_043772375.1 Raineyaceae bacterium
TGGGAAGGTATGCTCTAAACCAAATGCTCCGTGTCCTAGCTCGTGGGCATAAGTACGCTTGTTTGCGCCACTTGCCACAAAACCCATACTACGCCCTCGCACCGTAGAGCTTAACCAAACAAACTATTCTACATTTTTTCTATCATAATACACAACCTCCCAAAAATCTATTTCTACCTCACCCTCCTCTTCTGTTTTTTCTGATAACAAAAAATCTCTCCACTTCCTAATTAAAACAAGTATTTGAATTGTTGGGATTTTTACTTGTAATTCTTTATTATCTTTTCTATCTTGAGTCAATCTTGTAAAATCCTTATTAGAATCAACACAAGTATAAGTAATTACATTGTCAGCATCGTAACTTACACTTAAATGATAATCATCATCATAATGCCAATGTTCAATATTATATTTTCCTGTATAAAAACTTCCATCAGGATTATAGGCATGCTCATTAGGAGAATTCATTACAAATTCTACATCATCTATGATTCTACTCCAATCACTTGCATCAGTAATACGAAAGTTAAATATACCTTCCAGTATATGTTCTGAGTCATTAAACTCAGTCTCTGTATAGTAATCACCCTTACGAATGAATTTATATTTTAATAACATATAATTAAATATTAGGATAAGCACTAATTATTTTTTGGGTGGTTTTATTGAAAACTATTGCAATTTTGAAATTAGAAGAATCACTTTCGTAGGTTTCAATTTCCTGTTGAAATTCATCAATACGGGTTGTTTTCAATATTTTATCTGTTTTATGAAATGCTATTGCTATTTCTTCAAAAACCTTATCCTCTGACCAGTTATCAGGGAAAAAAGATTTTTCTGCTATTTTCCATCCAAAACCTGGGGACTGGTTTCTTAAACCATAAAAATACATTTCTACTTTGCATTTGTAGGGAATATTATCTCTAGATGTATAGCCAATCACTAAGTAATCTTTAAACTTTACATCTCCATCCACAAAATTTGCAGTTTTACTCGTAAACGTATTTTTATGGTGAACACCCACAACTTTATATGTATTTGTGCTGGTGCTTGGAAATCCCTTAAAAATATGGTCTTTTAGTTGTTGGTCATTTTTCAAAGATGTATATAAATCTCTAAATGCTTTTGCTTTATTGAAGGCATTTGTAAAAATAGTCCTTCCTCTCTCTTCTTGATTACCCAAAGCACCTAAAAACAAGTTGATTGCAGCCTCTATAATTACATCTGAAGCACTTGCTGTCATTCCATTTCTGCAAGCAATATAATACTCTCTCGCTACAGGTTTCATATTTTTGTATAAAAACACATAAAAATCATCACTAAAATCTCTCCCAATATGAAATTTCAAAAAGATTTTTGCAAAATCATGTATATTGCTATCACAATAAAGAGGCGTAACAGGAGATACTCTTGCTGGTAAAGTAAGAATATCAGCAAAATAGGCATTAGATGCAATAAAACTTCTAGTTATATCCAAATATTTCTTTTCCAAGTACCAACCAGATGGATAATTACCAAACGTATTTTTTTGATGGTATCTATACGTAACATCAAAAATTTGTTCTAGTGTCCAAGTTACAACTATAAAAGCAGGCAAATCTACAAATTTTTCACCTTCTTTCCCTGTAGCAGGGCATCTTGCGCAAGGTTTTGAACTCGCATCTTCCTCACTATCCAACCAATTAAAAACAAATTTACGTTTAGCAATATCTCTGCATTGTTTATGGGTGAGGTGCGTGCTATCTCCATAATCCATCAAATTATTAGAAAGGCTTTGTCCTATTTCTGGGAAGGTATGCTCCAAACCAAATGCTCCGTGTCCTAGCTCGTGGGCATAAGTGCGCTTACTTGCACCACTTGCCACAAAACCCATACTACGCCCTCGCACCATAAAACCATCTAGCCCTCCTCCCTCAAAAGCAGACACAACAAAAATATAACTTGCTTTTTTGTCGTAAGTGGTATCTATGGCAAATTTATCACGTATCATTCGCATTTCTGCGCTGTATTTGTTGATACCACTACCTGCACGCTCCAAACCTGCTACATTATTGGTATCTAAATTAAACCTAAAACCAGTTTTTTCTGTAACCGTAAATCTCACGTTTGCCTGCCTA
>JAYVGJ010000339.1:0-1752 GCA_043772375.1 Raineyaceae bacterium
AAATTATTTGTTTTATTGATATATAAATAAGGCAAAACAGAATAAAATTCTGTGTTAAAATTGATATTTTCAATAAAGTGAAAATGTCACCCATATTGAGAAATAATTGATTGGTTTATAAAACTAGAAATTTTAAGAAAAAAATCAATAAAATAAGAAAAACTACACTAAATTATTCCATAGGTTTTGTATTCAATTTTTAAAAGTGTACTTTTGCAAGACTTAAAATAATCAAAAAACAATTAAGACACAACATTACAATTACTTGAAATCTGTATTTTTTCTATGAGCGAGAGCCTTTTACCCTACAAAATAATTTCTACTATCTCAGAAGATAGCCAAACCATTACTTATCTCTCTCAAAATGAGCTTTTAGGTCAGAAAGTAGTGCTAAAATGCCTTAAAAACGACTTTTTGCAAAATAAAGCCGTTTGTGATGCTTTCAAGGCACAAGCACAAGCGCAAGCACGCTATACACACGCCAATTTGCCTATTTTGTATGATTTGATAGAAAAAACAGACACCCTTTTTACGGCATCAGAATACATACAAGGGGAAAATTTGCAAGCCTATATCTCAAAAAATGGCGCAATGACAGAAGAAAACGCCACAACTGCTTTTTCTGAAATCCTTGATGCCTTAGATTTTTCAGAGCAGAATAATTTTAATAACTTAAATTTAAAAAATATTTCTATTGCTGATATTATAGTTACAGAAGAAAAAAACATTAAAATAAACTTGAAAAATGATATTTCTAGCATAAATAGTGCTAACAATATTAAGCCAAATATCAAAAAAGAAACAAAAGAAAAAATCAACAATGCAGGTAAAATCTTGTATGAAATGGTCGTAGGGAAGTTACCCACTGTCAAAACTGGTGCTAATTTGCCACTTCCTAAGAAAGAAAAAAAAGATATTTCTGAACGTATGAATGCTATTTTGGTGCAGGCAGTTTCCAAAAACACACCCACAAAATCTTACAATGAGTTCAAAAAAACGCTTACACAAGATGTAAATGTGGAAAGTTTGGTAATGGCGCAATCTTTTACGGCACTTCCATTGGTGATTTTCTTGGGAATGTTTGCCCTTGTTGCGAGCCTGCTTAGTATGGTGAATGCAGAAAGAACGCTTAAAACAAATATTACTTATGATTTGTATGATGAAGCGTTTTTGCAAAGACGTTTAGATTCTTTGCAACAAATCCGCCTGCTGAAAATCAAAAGTGATAGTTTGGAAATGGTGAATTCACAAAAAAAAGACTCTACGTATGTTTACGTGCATAAAGTAAAAGCTGGTGAGAGTTTGCAGGGTTTGGCAGTTCGTTATAATATGTCAGAGGCGCATTTTAAGAATATGAATAATTTTGAGGGTAAAAATAGTGGTTTTAAAGAAGGTTTGGGCGTGCGTGTGCTTGTGCGTACTGCGCACAAAGTTCTCAAAAAGGAAAAATTAGATGATATTGCAAAACTTTATCAGGTTACAAGACTAGAACTTATCCGCACCAATAACATCAGAAACGAAAATTTGGACGTTTATGAGGGTAAAGAGTTGCTTATTCCGCTGAAAAAGTAGGTTTGAGGTAAGAAGTACGAAAATACTATAAACTTCCGAAAAGTATTGTAATTGCTTGATTATCAATATTTTCTATTCGTAGTGTCCCACTACGAATAGGGGGTGTAGGACAAGTTCATAGAAATGTAGGGTGCGACCCTTGTGGTCGCCCTAACAAGCGAAAGCAACACGACAAAAAGC
>JAYVGJ010000340.1:0-3027 GCA_043772375.1 Raineyaceae bacterium
AAATTATTTGTTTTATTGATATATAAACAAGGCAAAACAGAATAAAATTCTGTGTTAAAATTGATATTTTCAATAAAGTGAAAATGTCACCCATATTGATAAATAGATTATATTTCTATTTTTTTTCAGTTTTTCTTCTTCACGCTTTTTCTTGTTTTCAGCGTCATCAGCTCTGCTTTTTTCTATCATTTCCGCCATATCATCATAGGCACTATCAAATTCATATCCTAGTCCTCGTAGCCTTGCGAGTGTTTTCTTATCCATTACTTTAAAAATTTAGAAGGTTAATTTTTAGATAAAAAAAGCCTATTTACAAGAGATTTACTTCTTGTAAATAGGCAATATAACACTATTCTTTTTTAGTTCCTAATACTTCTCCATTAGATGCAATATCTTCTCCTTTACTGTCTAAACAGTCTTTTGCACAAGGCAAACCTTCCGCTTTGATGAGCAAGATGCTCGCAACACCAGAACTTTGCAAACCAATCAAAGAAGTTATTTTATAAAATTCAATTTATCAAATTATTTTTCAATATCCTTTTCAATAATTTTATAAGGTGTATGTAAGCAAGGCAGTTTGTCATAATCCCCATATAAAGATGCCTGTTTGGGATTTTTGCTATTACCCAATATTCTAATATCTTTGTGTGGCATTTTAATTCCTACGTCAGCATTAAATTCTAATATTGAAAAGGTGCCATACCTTGCTGTTGTGTCAGATACATATCTTTTTATCCAACGACTATTATCATTTATTTTTATCGTATCATAAGTTAGATACAATCTACCAGTAACATTTTCTTGATTCCAAGTATTCATATCATATATTTTGTAATAGCCCAGAATTCTCTCCCCCAAATCATAAACACAAATATTTATATTGTATTCCCTTATTTTTGTGTCGTGTGCTGGGTTTTTAAAATCACTAAATTTATCATATGTATAAGTGCCAGAAATATTCATCATATTTGAATATCTTAAAGAATCTTGAAATCTTTTTTTGTAGTCCATCTGTTGAGTATTTGGTTCTCCACAAGCAGCTAACAATAGCAGTGTGCCTATTATCCATTTCATACGCCTATTGCACAGTTTGGGTAAATAAGAAAATTACCATAGTTTTCCTCTATCAAGTTAGCCATTTTCTCTAGATTAGCTACTTCTTTTTGGGGAACATAAACATTTGTTTTGCCATAAAGTGGGTCATCCGCAGGATACACCCAAAATTTTTGACCTTCAAGTGTTTTTTCAATAGGTACGTTAACTATAATGCAATAATGCCCTGGCATTGGAGTGGAATGTGCTAAACCAATAAAAATCACATTGTTTTGGAAGTAGGTCTTGTCTAATATTCCTTTACTCAAAAAGAGATATTTATTTTTAATCCCTTTGTCAAGTAAATCTTTAATGCCAGATGCATTATGATTCTTTCTTAGAAAAGAATAACCCTCACTTTTGGCTGTGTCATAGAACTTTGAAAAAATAATTTTCAACTTATTTTCGTCACCCAATATGTGTGGAAAAATAGCACCTCCACCTTCAAAACCTCGCAGATAAGCATCAGCACCAAGTGGAAACAAATTATCAAATAGATTTTCAACAATCTTAATAATTACTCCTTTTTCTGATGCAATTATATCTTTATTTACATCATTATCAGGGATAAAAATATATTGTGCCTTAGTGGTGTTGTTTCTTTTACTAGACACGTCACTTTGAGGTTTTAAGGGTGTAAATGCATACTCAAATCTTTTTCTTTTTATTACAGGAGGAATAAGCCCATAATTCTGTAGAAAATACATTACACAACAAGCATTAAAATCCATTCCATAAGTACCTTTACCATATCTTAAGGCTTGATGATACCTAAAAATTTGTTTTGATGTTCCTTGTGAGAAAAACCCTTTTTCATCATCAAAACCTATCATATCAGGTGCATTGTTTACTAACTGCTTTTCGTTTTCGGCTTTTTCCAGCTTTGCCTCTTCACGCTTTTTCTTGTTTTCAGCGTCATCTGCTCTGCTTTTTTCTAGTAACTCTGCTAAGTCATCATATGCACTATCAAATTCATAACCTAAGCCTCGTAGCCTTGCTAATGTCTTCTTATCCATTGTTTTAAAAATTTAAAATGTTAATATTTTTGACAAAAAAGCCTATTTACAAGAGATTTTATTTCTTGTAAATAGGCAATATAAGATTATTCTTTCTTAGTTCCTAATACTTCTCCATTGGGTGTTATATCTTCTTCTTTGCTGTCTAAGCAGTCTTTTGCACAAGGCAAACCTTCCGCTTTGATAGCAACTCCAGAACTTTGCAGACCAATCAAAGAGGTTGGTACAACCGTTTCCCAAGAACTTTCTATGTCATATTTTGGGTGTACTAACTCGTCTGTGATAGACAAATACAATGGGTCACCCAAAACAGGCATCTGACCACCACCCCAAATCTTACCTTGTGCCATATAATAAGAAACAGCACTTTCAAAACCAGGGCGCACAGTAACCACCACACGTGCCATACCTGCCTGCATAAAGCTTCTAAAAAGTGGGTCATTACATTCAAACTTGTACAAGTCGCTCCATTCAGCCTTATTTGCCCAATAGAAGGCATAGAAATTGTAGCTGATGAGTTCCCACTCAAAGGCTTGCTCCATAAACTTCACCAGACTACCGTAGTTTTCCATTGTTTGTGTTTGAGAAATAGCGTAGTTTTCTACAGTATTGCCTGTATAAAAAGCGTTTGCTCCCATAGTATTTACCTCCAATAGATACGAAATACAGGCTTTTCTCAAAACAGACTGCTCAATGTCACGGAAAAAACCAGGATTGGTATCTCTTAGTTTTTGAGTTTCTGTTTGCACATCAACAATAGAAGCCAAATAAGCCCTATTCTTAACCTCATAAGCACTAATGATAGTATTATAAGTATTTAGGTAGTGCTATACTTGTAATGATTTTATATTTATAAATATTTATATAAAATGCCGTTGTTTGTGCCTTCACAAACAACAATGAGGTAGTACAATAGCAC
>JAYVGJ010000341.1:0-2045 GCA_043772375.1 Raineyaceae bacterium
AAATTATTTGTTTTATTGATATATAAACAAGGCAAAACAGAATAAAATTCTGTGTTAAAATTGATATTTTCAATAAAGTGAAAATGTCACCCATATTGAATTATAAAATGAAATTAAAAATTGTTTTTTTTCTCTTGTTTGCGTTTTACTTCACTTTTAATGTACAAGCACAAACACCCATTACTACCAATGGCTCATTCACTGTCAATAGTGAAGTTTTTAGTGTAGAATTCTATACGTTGCCAAGTGCTGGACCCACACCTCGTCAAATGATTATAGTGAGTAGTAACAGAAATAGGGCGTTCCCAGATGCCAATTATTTTTCTGCCACTTGTGATGAGCTTCAACATTCCTATGAATCTCGTAAATATAGGTTTGCAAAGAATAGAAGCAATAGTATGCAAGTATTTGCTATCCTTAAAACTGTTTTTTCACCTCAAAGGTGTGCGCAACTTGGGAATAATAATTTCAATTTACACGTTTCTGTTTTTCCGAATAACAATACTATTAATGATACGCAATATAATTTTCTGTCAACAGTTGGTGTTACCCAAGAAGAAATAGCCCAGCTAGATAATCTTATTAGAACAACTACAACTTTCACCTTTCCAAAAATAGCTGGAATATGTACTAATGTAAGTTCTATAACTATTGGTAGTATTCGTTTTGAGTTTGGTGAGCTACATACAAATCCACGCTACAATGGTATTGGTGCAAGCTTTGATGGAGATTAAGAATAAATAAAGCAAAAAATATCCCTCAAAAATAATACTTTTGAGGGATATTTCTGTTTAGGAGAAAAAGCAGGACCAGAGGTATTTTTTGAGGAGTTTACTCACGCTTTGCAGTATTTGGAGCGTAACACTAACGTAGCAGCCACTAATGACGAACTTGTACATATGGAAATGGAAGCAAAAATTATCAATCATATAGTGTTTGGAGTTGATGATGGTACAGAACTATTTAAGCGTAACATTAGTGGGCGACTAAATTATAAAAAATCATACGTGCAATGGATTAAAGACATAAAACTGGAGAATTTGAATAATTTCGGAACTGGGGAATTTTGTTGGACGAATTTTGAAATGCACATTGAAAATTTTGCTACTTTTCCTGACCCTGCTTATAATACTCTCCAAAATCCTAATTTTGTACCTACAAGGTTACCAACTATTCTGTTTTTACTATTTAGATAACCAAATAACCAAAAAATAAATAATACTAGAATGAAACAAAAAAATTGTCTTTTACTCTTTTTTGTGCTTTACTTAACTTTAAATGTGCAAGCACAAACACCCGTTACTACCAATGGCTCATTCACTGTTAATAGTGAAGTTTTTGGTGTAGAATTCTATACGTTGCCAGGTGTTAGACCAACGCCTCGTCAGTTAATTACTGTGCGTAGTAGCAGAAATAGGGCATTCCCAAATGCCAATTATTTTTCTGCCACTTGTGACGAACTTCAACATTCTTATGAATCTCGTAAATATAAGTTTGCAAAGAATAGGGGCAATAGTATGCAAGTATTTGCTATCCTTAAAACTGTTTTTCCACCTCAGAGATGTGCGCAACTTGGAAATAATAGCCTTAATGTATATGCTTCTGTCTTTCCAAATAATAATACTATCAATGATACTGAGTATGAGTTTTTATCAACCGTTGGCATTACTCAAGAAGAAATAGCCCAGCTAGATAATCTTGTTAGAACAACTACAACTTTCACATTTCCAAAAATAACTGGAATATGTACCAATGTAAGTTCTATGACACTTGAAAGCATTGATTTTAAATTTAGTGAGCTACATACAAATCCACGTTATAATGGTATTGGTGCAAGCTTTGATGGGTACTAAAAATAAATAAAGCCAAAAATATCCCTCAAAAATAATACTTTTGAGGGATATTTTTCCTGCCGTTGTTGGTGTTCTAACGTCCTGCCGTTGTTGGGTGTTCTAGCGTTAGCGACACCAACAACGAATTAGGTAGTACAAAAACACCCTTTTAGATGCTTCTAATACAGTTATTGCAAATACAAAAAAGCCTTT
>JAYVGJ010000342.1:0-2620 GCA_043772375.1 Raineyaceae bacterium
ATTGCAGAAATGACCCTTGCAACAATGGAAACAGACGAATATAACAATCTTCTCAAAAATAGAAACGACAAATGGATGCCACAAATCTTTGAAATGATAGCTAAAAAACCTACTTTTTTTGCTGTGGGAGCAGCGCATTTGGTAGGCGTTGATGGCGTTATTTTGCGTTTGAGGAAAGAAGGTTATACCGTAAAACCCATAAAAATTGTGTTGTAATTTCGTGTTAAAAGTGCGTTTTTTTGTGTATTTTTGCAGAATATTTATAAGAAAGAAAAGATAATTTACAAAAAAACGCTATAACAATTATGGGATACAGTAATTATAAAAATCTAAAACAAACGCTCAAAAAGCTAGATTTGGATGAGCTTGATGTACCTTTGTTTCCTGAATTGAAAGAGTTTGCGCCATCTGATTGGCTTTTACAAACACTTGCAATAGCAGAAAGAACGCCTTTAACTAATGAGAAAAGTAAGTCAGAAAGGATAATTTCACCTATTTTGCTAGAAATTGCTATGTATTACGAAAAACAAATTACACTTTATTCTGGTGAGGATTTGACTGTTGATGGAAGTAGAGATTTGTCTGGTGAATGTGATTTTTTCTTCTCAAAACACCCACGAAAAAGTGTAATGCAAGCTCCTATTATTACTTTTACAAACGTAAGTAGCAAAGCAGAAGAGGGAGATTTTAAGCACGGACAGGCGCAATGTATTGCGCAAATATATGGTTCTCAAATATTTAATGAACAAGAAGGGAAGCCAACGCCATTTATTTATGGTTGCGCTGTAACAGCTGGAGAATGGAAATTTTTGAAACTTACAAAAAATCAAATTTTAATAGATACAGAAACTTCTTATTTGAATGAATTACCTAAGATTTTGGGTGTTTTTCATACTATTTTACAATCATTTTTAAATTAAATTTAATACGTTACTACCACGTTCCGTAAGTACGACTTACGGCTATTATTGTCAAACCCCTTCAGGGTTTTAATACATTTTACCAATATTGTTGTAAATTATGAGTAGTGTTTTAACTCATAACTCACAACTCATAACTCATAACTATTTATGGCTATTTTGCCTATTCTTTTCCTTTCTGCGCTTATTTTGGCGTTAGATGTGTACGTTTTTCAATTTGTAAAAGTAGTTTTTGCTGATAATAATTACAAAAAAGCCATTTATATCACGTATTGGGCTATTCCTGCGCTACTGATTATTATGCTTGTTTTCTATAATCTCTACAAAATAGAGAAATTAGATATTTTTTATAGGGTGTTTTTTGGCGTGATGTTTTCTATTTATATTGCTAAATTTATCTCTTTTCCTTTTTTGGTTATTGATGATTTAATACGCTTATTTACGTGGATTGGGCAAACAACAGGCTTTATTTCTCCAAAAACTACCCAAACCGTAACAGAAATAATTACGGAAAATGCCACAGAAAACATCACACAAAAATCTGACAATTTGTCTGATAATTCTTCTAATAATATAAAAAATATTTTAGAAGATAACACCATTACTCGCTCTAGTTTTTTAGCAAAAACTGCCCTTATTTCAAGTGGCGCAACACTCGCAACGCTTGGTTATGGCATCATATCAGGCGCACACGACTATCGTGTACGCAAAAGAACGGTTTTTTTGCCTAATTTGCCCAAAGAATTTGATGGTTTGCGTATAGCACAGCTTTCTGACATACATTCTGGGAGTTTTTTCAATAAAACTGCCGTAAAAGGCGGTATTGAGATGCTTTTAGCTGAAAAACCTGATATAATCACCTTCACAGGGGATTTGGTTAATGATAGAGCAAAAGAACTAAAAGATTATTTTGATATTTTTTCTAAGTTGAAAGCTCCTTTGGGCGTGTTTTCGTGCTTAGGAAACCACGACTACGGAGATTATTACCGTAATTGGAAAAATAAAGAAGAAAAACAACAAAATTTTAGGGATTTGTGTGCTGCCCACGGTCAAATGGGTTGGAAATTACTAAAAGATGAAAATCATTTGATAGAACAAAATGGAGAAAAATTAGCCATTATTGGCATTGAAAATTGGGGTTTAGGAGGTTTTGGACAACGTGGTAATCTGCTAAAAGCACGCCAAGGAACGGAAGAAGCAGCCACAAAAATCTTGCTTTCACACGACCCAAGTCATTGGAAAGCAGAAGTTTTACCCAAATTTAAAGATATTGACCTCGTGCTTGCAGGGCATACACACGGAATGCAGTTTGGTGTAGAAATTGGAGATTTCCGTTGGAGTCCTGTGAAATTTCGTTACGAACAATGGGCAGATTTATACCAAGAAAACAACCAATTTCTGTATGTAAACCGTGGTTTTGGTTATTTGGTCTTCCCTGGTCGTGTGGGTATTTTGCCAGAAATAACCATTTTAGAACTGAAAAGAAAAGTGTAAAGTAGTGATAAAATCAATAAAAAATTAACGAAATCAAAAACAATGCTTGGAAACTTAGATAATAGCGTTATTTTCAAAAAAGCTTTTACCAATTTAGTGGTTTTTAAGGCTTTTGTGCGTGATATTTTGGGTATTGAGGTTGATGTGGAAGTAATTGAAACTGAAAAAAAGTTTTTCCCTAAAATTGGACACGTTGATTTTGAGTT
>JAYVGJ010000343.1:0-7640 GCA_043772375.1 Raineyaceae bacterium
TGCCGTCTGCTTTAGCTGACGGTGCAAAGATATTTAAGAGCTTGATTATTGGCTTTTATATTATCCAAAAACTGGGGGAAGTCTATTATAGTCTTCTGAACAGCCCACCCTAAGGGTTTAACACAAATTTCTTCAGTTCACTTGCTTCAAAAAAACTAAATAACTAACCAAAATGACTATTTTCTATTCTCACAGTAAAAAAGATAAAAATAATATTGTTCAAGGCTCAAAACTTCTAAAAGTACACATAGAGGGTGTTACGAATAATGCTATTACGTCATTTCAGGATAGTATTTCGTTTGAAATAACTACCAATGAATTGAAAAATGCCATAGCAGAAATATGCAAATACCACGACTTAGGCAAATATCACGAGTTTTTTCAGAAATACCTTTTAGGAGATAAGAACATCAAAGACTATGACAAACAACATTCTCGTTTTGGGGCTTACGCTATTTTTGAAAAATATAAAAGTGAAAATCCAGATACTGCTTTTTTATTGTATTATGTTATTATTCATCATCATAGGAATTTGAGTAACATAAAAGATAATGAATTTGCTACTGGAACGAAACTAAAAGATAGTAATGAGCTTTTTGATAGGCAAAAAGCTACTTTTCTTCCACACATACAAATTATTAAATCAGAAATTCAAGAGCCTGATTTAGATAAATTTATTGTTTTCCCTAATAAGATTTCAGAAAATCAAATTGACAAAACCGTTAAAGTGTTAAGTCATTCTAAGCCTAACATTCAAAATTATTTTCTTGTTAATTATTTGTTTTCTTTGTTGATAGAAGCGGACAAATTAGATGCTTCCAACACGCCTATTTATCCAAAAAAAGCTATTCCAAGCAATTTAGTTGATATAAAATATCCTTTGGGAAATATTATCATAACAGAAAATTTAACTGATTTTTCACAGACAGACCTGCGTAATTATGTACGTCAGCAGGTTGTAAAAAAAATAGATGAGCCAGATTTCCTTGAAAAACGCCTTTTTACGCTTACTGCGCCCACAGGTATAGGTAAAACGCTCACAGCGTTGGATTTTGCCCTAAAACTACGTGAAAAAATCCGTATTACTGAAAACAGAGAAACACAAATTATTTATGGTTTGCCGTTTATCAATATCATTGAGCAGGCTATCAATGTTTATGATATTATTTTAGGAAACAAAGCACTCGTTTTGGCACACTATCAATATGCTGATGCACTTGAACAGCTAAAAGATAATTTCAAAGATGATTCCAATTTAGATGACCACGAAAAAGATTACAATAAAGCTTTAATGGCTTTGGATACGTGGCAAGCTGATATTGTCATTACATCTTTTGTGCAGTTGTTGCAAACATTGATAGGCAATAGAAATAAATTACTCAAAAAATTCAATCATTTTGCTGGAAGTATTATCATTTTGGACGAGGTACAAACCATTCGTTTGGGTTTGCAGCCGCTTATTGGTGCAAGTTTGCATTATTTGGCTAAGTTTTTAGATGCTCGTGTGGTGATGATGACCGCCACAAAACCAAAAATATTTTCTTTAGCAGAAAAAGAAATTACCCAAGAACTCAACGAAAAAATAATTCCAACAGAGCTTTTAGAAGATTTTGAGCGTGTTTTCAGGTGTTTTAGCCGTACAAAAATTGTTCCTTTATTTGTAGGGAATGAAAAATTAGCAGATGAAAAAGCGTTTTTAGAGATTTTTGAGGAAAAATGGAGTGCTGACAAATCTTGCTTGATTGTCTGTAATAAGGTAAAAAGGTCTATTGATGTCTTTAAAATTGTGGAGAGTATTCTGAATAAAACTAAAAATCCTATTTATTATCTTTCCACTAATATTGTTCCTACGTGTCGTTTTGAGATTATTGAAAAGATAAAAAATGATTTAAAAATAGGTTTAAAGCCTATTTTGGTAGCTACGCAAGTAGTAGAGGCTGGTGTAGATTTGGATTTTGATATGGGTTTTAGAGATTTGGCTCCTATTGATTCTATTATTCAAGTGGCTGGGCGTGTGAACAGAAATGATAATCCTAATAAAAAACATTCTCCTTTGTATGTTGTCAATTTTGGTGATTGTAAGGATATTTATGATAAAACAACAGAAGTTCAAGCAGAAAAAGCACTTTCTAATGGTGAGATTGAGGAGGAAAATTATTTAGAAATGATTGATAATTATTTTGATAAAATTGCTGATGGAAGTTCTTTTGAGGATTCCAGGAATTTTTTTAAGTCTATGAAAGAATTACGTTATGATGGAGGAAATTTTTCTGTGGGTGATTTTAAGATTATTGAAGACAATAATTTTGCTATTTCTGTTTTTATTGAATTAGATGACAGAGCTACTGAATGCAGAAACGCCTTTGACAAACTTATCAACAAAGAAATCAAAAAAGAAGCATTTGAGCCTTTTAAGCGAGATTTTAACCAGAGAATTATTGCCGTTCCGAAATACTTGGAGAAATTGAAAGACTTGGAAAAAGGTAAATCTTATCTTGTTACTGATAGCATTTTGTGGGTTAAAAAGGCGCAATTATCAACTTATTATGACAACCAGACAGGATTTATAAGAGATAAAGACGAAACAGTAGCATCAATTATCTAAACAATCAAAAAATCTATGAAATCCCTGCAAATCACGACTATACAATTTCCTGAAATACAATTACCCACTTCTGCGGCACACCAGTTGAGGGGATTTTTTGGCAATCTTTTCAAAGAAAAATCTACCTTACTTCACAACCATTACGAAGATGGAAAAAGTATTTATGATTATCCTGTTGTACAATACAAGGTTATTGATAAAATACCTATATTGCTGGGTATCAATGTAGAAGAAAAATTAGGGGCTAATCTTTTAGCAGAACTTTTTCTCAAAATAAAACACCTTGACATCAAAGGAACGAAATACGAAATCCTTAACAAAAATATACAATCTAGCCACCAAAACATAGGAATAGACGACAACGAACTCCACGAATATGAGTTTAAAACCCTTTGGATGGCTCTTAATCAAGATAAACACAAAGAATACCTGCGCTTGGAGCAAAACGAAAAAAAGAAGTTTTTGGATAAGGCACTTACCAATAATTTAGTATCTTTGTCAAAAGGAGTGGGTTATACCTTACCAAAAACTATTATTGCCAAAACAAAACTCATAGAAAAACAAACACTTTTCAAAGACCAAGAAATGATGGCATTTGCTGGGACGTTTGTCTGCAATATGCAACTGCCCAACCTCATAGGCATAGGAAAATCCGTTTCCAGAGGTTTTGGGACGGTTTTACGTGAGGTGTGAGGTGATTTTTTGAAAATCCCTTGGGAAAGTTCTTTGACGTATTAACAAAAACAAATTTATAAAAGGTTGATTTTCAGCCTAAAAATCCATTAAAACAAGGATTGAAATACGTATTAATTGCCACAGATGCACAGATAATACAATAAAAAGATAATACAACTTATAAAACAAAATCAGAATGGCTGATAAACCGCAAGAAGACAACCCACAAGACTTAGAAAAGCATAAATACGACAATATTTTTAAGGAAAAATGGACTGCAAAAGCCTTAGATGTATTGAAAAACAAACTAAAAGAAGATTTTTCGGGGCAAGAGGAAAAACCAACAGAGTTTAGCAGAAAACTGTATAAAGCGGATTTCGTCTATTTGAAAGACAAAGATAGCAAAAAAGAGGTTTTTCACCTTGAAATTCAGACCAAAGATGACCCCAATATGTTGCCTAGAATGCTGATTTATGTTGCTTTTTTATATGAAAAATATCTTGTGCCTATTAGACAAGTTGTGTTGTATTTAGGCAATAATAATACACCCAATAAAATAAATATAGGCGGTTTGAATTATGAATACGAAGTAGTTTATATCAAAGATTTAGATTATGAAAGTTTCTTAGGAGCTAAAGATACACTGCCTTTTGCTATTTTGGGTAAATTTGGTAAACATAGCCTAGAAACAGTTATTAAAGCTATTTTTAAGGCTGCAAAGAAGTTTTTGATAAGTGGAAAAGATTTGCTAGAATTACAACAAGATATTGAAATATTTAGTATCTTGCGTAAAATAGAAAAACAAGTAAAACCTTTAATGCCTAAAATTATGCCATTTGATATTGATATTACGCTATCTCCCACCTACCAAGAAGGTGAACTAAAAGGTGAACTAAAAGGTGAACTAAAGATGCAACAAAAATTACTTGCTATGGCTACAAAAATGCTTTTGAAAGGATTGGATATTGTAGAAATACAAAATATTACAGAACTTTCTTTTGAGCAAATTAAAGTCTTACAAGAGAAAATAGACCTAGGAAAGTAAAAATCTCACCACAGGGCTTAATACACAAAGCGGCTTAAATAAATTATTTAAGCCGCTTTTACTTAATCCTAGAGAAAGTTCTTTTACGTATGATAAAAGGTTGTTTTTCAACCTAAAAATCCATTAAAACAAGGATTGAAACTGCAGTAATTGCCACAGATGCACAGATAATACAAGAAAAAGATAATACAAAAAACTAACTTTTCTCAAAATGGAACTAATCATCAACACTTATGGTGCTTACCTGCACGTGAAAGACCAAATGTTTGAGGTCAAAAATTAAAGCAAAAGATGACAAAGAAGCTCAAATACACTATTTTGCCATTCATAAAGTAAAAACAATTCTCCTCTCCACAGGAACTGCCCTTAGCTCTGATGCGGTGCGCTTAGCCGTCAAAAATAATATTGATATTGTGTTTCTTGAGTATGACGGAAATCCTATTGGAAGAGTCTGGCACAGCAAACTAGGAAGTACAACCGCCATCAGAAAACGCCAATTAGAGGCAAGTATTGGTGTAGATGGGCTTGCCAAAACCAAAGAATGGGTCAGCAAAAAAGTCCAAAATCAGAAAGATTTTATACAGGAACTCAAAAAGCACCGCTCACAACACGAGGACTTCCTAACAGATAAAACAACCAGAATAGAAGCCTTAGAAACATCTATTACAGCATTAGAAGGCACAAAAACAGCTGATATTGCAGATTCATTAAGAGGATTTGAAGGAACTGCAGGTAGGCTTTATTTTGAAACGCTTAGTTTTGTACTCACGAAAGAATATCAATTTGAAGGCAGAAGTAGCAGACCTGCCAAAGATGCTTTTAACGCATTTTTGAATTATGCTTATGGTGTGCTTTATTCCAAGATTGAACGCAGTCTAATCATTGCAGGACTTGACCCTTATGTCGGTTTTTTGCATAGAGATGACTATAATCAGTTGAGTTTTGTCTTTGATTTTATTGAACCGTACAGGATTTTTGCAGATAATGTTGTATTTAAACTTTTTTCTGCTAAAAAAGTCAATAAAGCACATACAACTGATATTACCAATGGTATCTCTCTCAATACGGAAGGAAAAGCACTATTGATGGCGGCTTTCTCTGCCTATATGGATGAAGATAGCATCAGACACAATGGCAAAAATCAAACAAGAACCAATATTATTCAGCTAGAAGCACACGCCTACGCACAAATTTTGATAGGAAAATAGCCCCCAGCCCCAAAGGGGAGCAATACAAAATTAAAAACATATGTATTTAAGTCCCCTTTGGGGATTTAGGGGCTATTCACAATTTAAAATGCACACTTACGTATGATTATATGGGTTTTGTACGACATTGAAGATGATAAAGCTCGCACCACAATAGCCAAACTTTGTAAGCAAGCTGGTTTGTATAGGGTGCAAAATTCTTGTTTTTTGGGCGAGATAGGCGCAAACCAAAAAGATACACTTTCTCTACAAATAGAGGAACTTATCAACGTGGATAAAGATAAAGTTTATATTTTTAATATGAACAAAACAGAACTTCAACAATGTCAGCTTTTAGGGCAGGCTTTTGATAAAAAACTCATTTCTGATGAAGTAAAGATGCTTTTTTTATGAAATTAGGACTTACGCATTTTTGCCCCTAAATCCCCAAAGGGGACTTTTTAAATCTTTTCATCACTAAAACAAAAATAAAATGACACTCACACCCTCACATATTATTGAATATCTGTTTTGTCCTAGATTTACCTATTTTGAGTACGTACTGGCTATTCCGCAGTATGAAGAGAAAAATTATAAAGTAATGAAAGGAAGAGAATTACACGACAAAAAATTAGAAGAAAACAAAGATTATCTCCGCAAAAAAATTGGCGTTGTGGACAAACACCTTGACCAATACCTCACAAATGACCTTTTGAGAGGTAGAATTGATGAGGTTTTGGTATTGCAAAATGGCACTATGGCACCTTTAGACTATAAATTTGCAGAATATAAAGATAAAATTTACGAAACTTATCTTACACAACTGTATTGTTATGCGTGGCTTATTGAGGAAAATTTTGATGTGAAAGTGGAAAAAGGTTTTATTGTTTATATACGTAGCAAAAACAAAATAATGGAAGTGCCTATTACGGAGGAGGACAAAAAACTTGTCAGACAGGCGGCTAAGGACATTGAAAATATTATTGATAAAAATATTTTCCCAAAAGCAACAAAATCCAAAAAAAGATGTGTAGATTGCACGTATAGAAATATTTGTGTCAAATAATTTTTTTTGATAAAATAATCTTATTTTAGTTGTAAAATAAGATTATTTCGTATCTTGCAGTCGTAAAACATTACTGACAAATATTTATTTATTTTATTATGTTTATTTTCCGACCCCAAATTTATAATGATTAGTCAAAAAACGCTATCTAACTAATTTATTTTCAAGTAGTTAGGTATTCGGAAAAAAGAAATAAAAACCCTTTAAAACGCCATTTGGCAAACTAAAAATGATAAAAATAGCTTTTAAAAACCGTATGTATATTGCTGATAATCAAAGGGCTACAAAGCCTGACGGATTATTACCCCAAATCCACTAAAACAAGGATTGAAATAACCTATTCGCAATATGAAAAAGATTAAAACAGCAACATTATTACCCCAAATCCACTAAAACAAGGATTGAAATGGACGGACAAAAAAGTTTTACGCTAAAAAGCAGATGAATTATTACCCCAAATCCACTAAAACAAGGATTGAAATCTATTGGTTCCTATAACGGTGTTGTTAGTGGTGCGATTATTACCCCAAATCCACTAAAACAAGGATTGAAATTGCTGGTGCTGGTGTATTTCAGAAATTCCACGAAAGATTATTACCCCAAATCCACTAAAACAAGGATTGAAATGCACTATTTATGTCAAAATCTGTGCGGTTGTTACTTATTATTACCCCAAATCCACTAAAACAAGGATTGAAATAACGTGAAATGACTATTAGCGGTGCTTTAGTAGGCATTATTACCCCAAATCCACTAAAACAAGGATTGAAATAGAGATTTGGACGTAAACGTAATAGGTGATGAAAGATTATTACCCCAAATCCACTAAAACAAGGATTGAAATATTCAATTATTCTTTCTAGATTTGCCTTCCAATCAGTATTATTACCCCAAATCCACTAAAACAAGGATTGAAATTTTTTGTGTCTTTATTTGATTTGTCGGTGGCTATATTATTACCCCAA
This sequence comes from Raineyaceae bacterium, assembly GCA_043772375.1. Classification (GTDB taxonomy): domain Bacteria; phylum Bacteroidota; class Bacteroidia; order Cytophagales; family Thermonemataceae; genus JANYGM01. The sequence continues at coordinate 7,544 of JAYVGJ010000343.1, forward strand.
ATCCACTAAAACAAGGATTGAAACAGAAGGTGCAATTTTTTAGCTTAGTCAAAGTTGGATATTATTACCCCAAATCCACTAAAACAAGGATTGAAAC
>JAYVGJ010000344.1:0-2795 GCA_043772375.1 Raineyaceae bacterium
TAATACTGGGACAATAGGCGGTGGTGGTGGTAATGGGCAGTATAACCCACCTCCTGTAGTTATACCATTTGTGCCACCGCCACCACCACCAATGCCTCACCCAGGAATGATTTGGATATCTGATTTGGGTTGGATAGACCCGCCACCACCGCCAACAACAGTAGATAATGGACAGTCATTTCCTGCTGATGTTTATACGTATGATGCAAATGGAAATCCAATACTGCCAATGACACCAGATGATTCTTTAAAAGTTGTAGAACTCAAAAAAATAATGAGGGTATATCCTAAAAATTCAATAAAAGAAGTGGAATTTGCTAAAACACTTCACAATATAAAGCAAAAAAGTCCTTGGGTACAAAAAATATGTGATAGAATACAAGTGAAGCTGGCAATAATACCAATAGGCAATGCTGGAATAAGGGTAAATCTAACAGAAACTCCAGCTGATGGGAATGTTGTTATTAACGCCTCTGGCGTGCCTGTAATGAAAAGTTCTACTAGTGAAGAAGTATTTTTGGAAGAATTGGTACACGTTCTGCAATACTTAGAACGTAATAGTACAGTAGCACCTAATATAGATGAACTAACGCATATGGAGTTTGAGGCAAAGCTAATAGGACAGATGATTTTGGGGTTTAGAGTTGCCTCACCTATGTTCAATGATGGACAACTAATACAACCTCAATATATAAAAAATTATAGAGACTGGCTTGATAGCATAATTGGTGAAGATTTGAGTGTTTTTGGCATTCCGTTTGTAAGAAATTTTAATCAGGTCTATTTCAACATTTGGATTAAAAAGTTTGCTGAAAGCCCCCATATTGGCTACATACGCCTACAAAATGTTAATTTTGTACCAACAAGACTACCAACAGTTTTGTTTTTCTTAAATACTTTGTAATACACCTAAAACAAGATCAAAATGAAAAAAATAATAAGAATAAGTTTGATGCTTTTATTTGTAAGTATCATTACTACACAAGCGCAAAATATTCCTCTTTCTGGGTTATTCACAGTTAGTGGGCAAACTTTTGATTGTTCCTCGTGGAGTCCCTCATATGATCCAAACAGGGCTGATAAAATACTTGTCATAAGAAATGTAAGTGACGCTACTTCTGTTTCACCTGTAGCGTTTAGCTCCCCTACCTGCACTCCTGCATTGAATAGTTTTGAGATGAATAAATATTCTTATGGTCAGAATAGGACAAATACTTTGCAACTGGTTGGTTTTTTGAAAACTGTATTTCCATTATCAAGAGCTAATCAACTTGGAAGGAAATATTTTGATATTGATGTTTTTATAAATCCAAGTAATAATAACAGTATTCTTTCCATCAGCTATACTATTCGCACAGCTGGTACGGATACTTACATTACCCAACAAGAAATAGCACAACTAGATGCGCTTATTAGAACTTCTACTTTTGTATTTCCAAAAGTCTCAGGTATCTGTAATAATGTGAGTGCGCTAAGTTTAAGAGGTATTGATTTTAAATTTGATGAGTTGTATACAAAACCTAGCTTTAGTGGCATAGATACAATGTTTGACCAGAGATAAAAACCAAAAAAGTGTAAAACCCTTCTAAAAATTTAGTATTTTTGGGAGGGTTTTATGTTTAGTAGTGAAACAAAATAAAAAATGAAAAAAACAATAAAAATGAGTTTGGTATTCTTATTTGTAGGTACTATCTCCACGTGGGCGCAAAATGTGCCACTTTCTGGATTATTCACAGTTAATGGACAAACTTTTTCTGCCGTTGTTGGTGTTCTAGCGTTAGCGACACCAACAACGAATTAGGTAGTACAAAAACACTCTTTTAGATGCTTCTAATACAGTTATTGCAAATGCCAAAAAGCCTTTCCAAAGTTTGGAAAGGCTTTTTATTTTTATTTTTTCAATTTCTTAGAAAATCTTTCTTTTAAATTCCCTAAGAAGCTAAATAATTTGCGTAAAGCATCAAAATAAAGCGTGATATTCCTGTGTTGTCAGGTTTTTCTACCTGACAACAAAATGCGCTTTTAGGCTATCCAAAACTTTAAAACTTTTGGGGAGTTTTTTGTTTTATAAAAATAACTTCTTACACTTGCAAGAATATTTCTCATCTTTACGCTTTTTATATGATTAAAACGCCCAAACGCCCAAACGCCCAAACGCTTATTAGCGGTTTTGCTTTGTTTGCTGGTACTATATGGCTGTAAACGCCATCTTTTAGACCCACTAAACCCACAAACAAATCTCCCTCCAAAAGTCCAACTTGACAAAGTCAAAGGCTTTTATGAAAATGGTAGATACAAAAATCAACCAAAACCTGTTTCCTCTGGCAACGAAAGAATGACTGCTCAGGATTCTACTCGTTTCAAAGATTTTGAACCACAATGGGACAAAACAGAAGTAGAACTTTTGCCCAATAGCGAAAAAATGCTGATTGTGCCTGTGGTACGGTTTTTGAACGTGGATTATAATGAAAATATTGGTTTTATTCGTAGGCTTTGCATACGTGTAGATGCCAATGAAGATTTTATTGAAGCAAATATTGTAGAATTGGTAGGAAATCTTACCTTTGTGAAAGCAAACCACAATGATATTTTTGCAAACTACAAAAATACTTCTATTAGTGGTTTTTCTGGTGAAATTATTGGGTATCAGTTGGATTATGATAAAGTTTCTTATACGGAATTTGAGAATGGAACAGGTACAAATACAAGTGGTGATTTGACAACAGTTTTTGAGGGGATGTGCGCAAAAATATTTGGAGAAGATGGTACACTTATATATGAAAGTTGCATTGGTA
>JAYVGJ010000345.1:0-11182 GCA_043772375.1 Raineyaceae bacterium
TTTCTCTTTCGTATCACGCCTGGCTATCTCTATTGTGTTATTTTGAATATCTCTTGCGCCAATAGCCACACGCACAGGAACGCCTTTTAGCTCCCATTCCGCAAATTTGTAACCTGGACTTTGCGTATCTCTGTCATCAAATTTCACAGAAATACCTTTTTTAAGAAGTTCATTTTTGATTGGTTCTATCTTGTTTTTGATTTCTAAAAGCTGCTCATCTGTCTTAAAAATAGGCACAATTACGACCTGAATTGGTGCAAGTTTTGGTGGCAAAACCAGTCCTTCGTCATCAGAATGGCACATAATGAGTGCGCCCATCAGTCGTGTACTCACCCCCCACGAAGTCCCCCAAACGTATTCTACTTTATTTTCTTTTGAGGTGAAAGTAACATCAAAAGATTTGGCAAAATTTTGCCCCAAAAAGTGAGATGTACCCGCTTGTAGGGCTTTTCCGTCTTGCATAAGTGCCTCAATGCAATAAGTTTCCTCTGCGCCTGCAAAGCGTTCTGAAGCAGTTTTGATACCTTTTATGACAGGCACAGCCATAAATTTCTCTGCAAAATGAGCATAAACTTCTAACATTTGCTCTGTTTCTGCAACGGCTTCAGTTTTTGTAGCGTGCGCAGTGTGTCCTTCTTGCCACAAAAACTCCGTTGTGCGCAAGAAAATCCTTGTACGCATCTCCCAACGCACTACATTTGCCCATTGGTTGATGAGCAGCGGCAAATCACGGTACGAATTTACCCAACCTTTATAGGCGTTCCAGATAACTGTTTCTGATGTAGGTCTAACAATGAGTTCTTCTTCTAATTTGGCAGTTTCATCAACCATTAAAGCCCCTTTTTTGTCTGGGTTTGGCTTCAAACGGTAATGCGTAACAACGGCGCACTCTTTGGCAAAACCTTCAGCGTGTTGTTCTTCTTTTTCCAAGAAACTTTTAGGTACAAAAAGGGGGAAATAAGCGTTAGAATGCCCTGTTTCTTTGAACATTTTGTCTAATTGCGCTTGCATTTTTTCCCAAATAGCGTAGCCGTATGGTTTTATGACCATACAACCTTTTACGGCAGAATTTTCTGCTAAATCTGCTTTTTTTACTAGTTCGTTGTACCAAGCTGAATAATCTTCTTGACGTGTTGGAAGTCCTTTTGCCATATTTTTTTTAGGTGAATTTCTTATGAATTTTTATCTTTGTTTTATTATTTACTTTGTTATCTTGGTACGGGTTTGTAGAATGGTGCTATTCCCAAGAAGGTGGAAGACTATTAAGCGCAATTTTCTGTTTTATTTTTCTATCAAAATCAGCTTCTTTTTTCTGTCTTTCCTCATAACTGATATTTTCAAAATATTCTTTTTTAAGCGTATCCATAAAAATTTTGTAACTGTTTAGGTACTCAAAAATAGCTAATATTTGGATAATTTTATATATTTAAGAATTTTATTTTTAAATATTATTTTAAAAAGTATAATATTTTGTGCTACTTTTTACTTACAAGTTTCAATTTTATCCTCACCAAATATTAATAACTATAAATTAGATTTTACAAAATTTAATATTTTTATTTTTAATATTTAAAAATATTAAAGATATTTTAGTACCTAAACAGTTACAAAATTTTATTGTTTTTAAAGTAAATAAGAAAGTTTTTATAACTAAAATATGCTTTTGTATTTTCAAAAGAAGGAGAAGAATCAAATTGATGAATATCAAAAGTATCATTTTTGAAGAACGCAATTTTTTGATGATTAGAGCCCGCATCACCAGCACTAAATAAGCTAAAAAGATTATTTATATATCTTCCGTTGTTGTCAAATAGATAAAAATCCACGAGAGAACTTCCACCATCAAGGTTATTCGCTATTCCTAACAGATTAAACCCATTACTAAATCTGTGAAACGAATAGCCTTTATTGACAGAATACGGTGCTAAAATACTATCTAAACCTATTTTAAGCAATTTTTCTCTAGAAATTTTTAAAATATCATTGCACCCACAACTGTAAGATAAATCATTATCACTAGGGCTCAAAAAAGTAGGATTGCAATGCTTATAGTGAATACTTAATTTCGCTAATTTATCTTGGAAACTAGTACAAAGGCTGTCTTCCACATTTTTAACTACTGTTTCTCGCTTTTTTTGCTCCTGACAAGCAAAAAACAAAAGAAAGAAGAGAAGATTAAGGCATTTACTATATTTCATTTTAATATTATTTTAAACGCAAAAGTGCAAAAAAATAGCGTTATTTCAAAGATTTTAAGGAGAAATTTGTATATTTGGGTAAGAAATTATACCGTATTAACCGCCATCAAAAAGCTCAAAGTCCAGCACTCAAAAGTTTCTGCACCGTCAGCTAAAGCAGACGGCAAAGGTAAAAAAAGTGAATAGAAACACTTTTATCCTATTTTTTAATATATTTTGCCGTCTGCTTTAGCTGACGGTGCAAGGATATTCAAGTACTGGACTTTGAGCTTTTGATACCAACTAATTATAGATGACTACTAAAAAATAAAAGCTCAAAAACAATGAAAAATATTTGTATTCTATTGATAATGTTATTGTTAGCTAGTTGTCAATTAGAAAAAGAAAAACCAGACGACAACCTAAATCTAAGATTTGAGGTGCTGGAAAGTGAAATGAAATACATTCCTACGAATATTGGCATAGAAGAGAGTTGGGATATGTTTTTTGTTCCAAATTATGGACAATTCAAAAAAAACAGTAACGTACCTTACAAGGGATTAAGTGGTAGTTACATAAAACTTGCTAAAATACGTGTTATCAATGAAGGAGAGCCTATTTCTTTGTTTACACAATCCAAATACTATTTTGCTACTGAAAGTTGGACAAGCAAAGGAGTTGAGCAAAATGGCACAATTCATTGTGGTTTTGGATATGATAGCAATATTTTTTTAGATAGAAAAGACAGTACAATTATTTATTGTGGTTACCGTTCTTTAATGCAGGCAAATACAAATACTTTACATTTGTATTTATTTTGGAATAGAGGTAGTTCAGCAAGAGATAATGTAAAGTTTTACTTGGATAATCAGAAAAAGTTAAAATATCATTCCACTGAAAAAATGAAAAGAGATGTGGCTGACTTTTATTTCAAAAAATGTTCCATTATTCCTAAAAGCGTGGTAGAAGATACAATTATCAGAAAAAAACATTAATAACAGAAAAATAAAACAAAATGAAAAATATTTGTATTCTATTGATAATGTTATTGTTAGTTAGTTGTCAATTAGAAAAAGAAAAACCAGACGACAACCTAAATCTAAGATTTGAGGTGTTGGAAAGTGAAATGAAACACATTCCTACGAATGTTGGCATAGAAGAGAGTTGGGATTATAGTCAATGTAAAGGTTATGGTTATATTATGTTTAAGCCGTTCCAAAATAGCCCTTGTGGAAAAAACGCAGATTATATAAAATTAGCTAAAATACGTATTATTAATGAAGGAGAGGCTATTTCTTTGTTTGTAAAATATAAACAATATTTTCCTCTTGAGAGTTGGACAAGCAAAGGAATTGAGCAAAAAGAAGTAAAAATTTGTGCTTTTGGGGGATTTAATTATAATGATTGTAGGTTTTTTCTAAGTAAAAATGATACTGCAACCATCTATTGGGGTTATAGCTCACGAGTACAACCAAACACAGATACTTTGGGTTTTGGTTTAAAATGGAAAAGAGATAGTTTGGGGCAAGATTATGTAAAATTTTATATGAATGACCAAAAGAAGTTAAAACATCATTCAATTGAAAAAGGTCGTAGAAATAGTATTGTTGATAGATTTCCCTATTATGAATATTGTTGTACCATTTTGAAAGAAGTAGTGGAAGATACAGTTATCAGAGAAGTACGCAGGTATTAAACCTAAAAATAAGAAAATGAAAAAAAATATTGTTTTTATGGTCTTTGCCTTGCATACGTGCATATGTGTACGTACTTATGCGCAGGAAAACCAACCAAGCGCACTAGAAATTGCCCTAAAAAAGCCTGAAACTGCTACCCAATTATATTTAACTGGAAAGGAAAGTGATGCTCTTATCCAACAAATACCAAAACTAATCAATTTAAAAAATATTGGTATTGGAGGAGTGAATTTTAAAATATTTCCCAAAGAAATTATCCAACTCTCAAAGTTAGAAATCTTAGTTATCAGCAACACCAATATAGAAGAATTGCCCAAAGAGATTGGAAATTTGACTAATTTAATTCAACTAAATCTCACTGCTAATAAAATCAAAGCACTTCCACAAGAAATTGGAAATCTCCAAAATCTCAAAACAATAAAAATAGTACAAGAACCACAACTAACCACACTTCCAGCCACTATTGGAAGCCTCAAAAACCTCAAATATTTACGCATAACGCAAGGCGCACTTGCAAGTATTCCCAAAGAAATTGGAAATTTAGCGCAATTAGAAGATTTATATTTGTTCTTTAATCAACTCAAAACGCTCCCAAACGAGCTAAATCAACTAAAAAAATTAGAAAGAATGCTTTTACACGAAAACCCATTTGAGACTATTCCTACGCCTTTGTATGCGTTTTTGGAAAAATACGGCTACGGAGATGCAGGAAACATCAGAGAACTACGCAAAAGTGACGAAAAAATGAAAAAATATGCCCTTTGGACACTCGCAATAGTGCTTTTTAGTTTTTTCTTGGTGATGTTTATTTTAAGAACACGAAATTTTAATCAGCAGAATGAAAAATAACAAAATGAAAAATATTTGTAAAAATGCTTTTATTCTCTTGATAATGTTATTGTTATCTAATTGCAAATCAAATGAAAAACCAGACGACAACCTAAATCTAAGATTTGAGGTATTGGAAGATAGTATGCGCTACATTCCTACTAATATTGGCATTGAAAGCACTTGGGACTATGGTTTTTATGATGCTAATTGTAACCCTTATGGAATGTTCAAATTATTGAAAGATGACCCTTGCAGATTAAATCCAAATCATAAAAAACTCGCTAAAATACGTATTATCAATGAGGGAGAAACAATTTCTTTGTTTATGTTTTCTAGGTATTACTTGCCTACTCAAAGCTGGACAAGGAAAGGCATCAGGCGAGATGATGCAATTTATTGTGGTTATGCAGCTAGAGGTGATGACCGTATTATTTTTCTGAAAAAAAATGATACTACAACCGTTTACTGGGGCTATAGCTCTGAAATCCAACCCAATACAGATACTTTGGGTTTTCATTTATCTTGGAAAAGAGATAATTTGGGGTCAGATTATGTAAAATATTATTTAGATAATCAGAAAAAACTAAAACATCATTCAGTAGTCAAAAGTAGCAGAAATAGTTATCCTGGTCATCATTATAAGTATCAGAAATATTCTACTATTATGAAAAAACTGGTAGAGGATACCATTATCAGAAAAGAAATAGAAGAATTTCCCAGAGATTATTATTCTTGGGGGAATTAAAGTAATTGTTTACTTATTTCTCTAAGCAAACAATTTACTCAAATTCTAGCTTTTATTCTCACAAAAATTCTGTAAATTTGCAACAAAAAAGCTAATAATGACGCAAGCCAATAAAGTTTATCAAAGCGTTCTTGCAGGTGAAAAAATCAATTCAAGAGGTGCTTTTCTTGGAAATAGTAGGTTAAATGAATTTCAAATGAGGAATTTAAGTCAAACTTTTCAGATAGAATTTGGGCAGGTTTACACGAGAGGAAAAAGAAAAAAAGGCGGTGGCGGTTATTATTTGTTGTATGCTGGCACAATCAACAGAATTTTTATTCCTATCAATAAAAACGAGTATCTTATAAATCATACGCATCCGTTGGGTACACAAAAACCCCAGTACTTTTGATGTGCAATACCTGAAAAATGTTGAAATAATAGGCTCTTTTCAAAAAACATCAACCATTTTTCCTATTGGATTTCCTAGCTTTCAATTTAATAAATACACACAAACATCATAAGTACGCACTAAAAAACTTAATTATATGACACTAGAAGACAATGAAATAGGTTTTGTACTACTTAAAGATGATAGTGAATTGGGCTACTCTATTTTTAAGCAAAACGGCTATTTTTATATTTGTGAAGACACTTACGAAGCAAAAGAACTCATTGAAAACCTTTTAAACCAACAAGTTGAGGTTTTTTTAGACATTAACCTCCTACTTAAAAAATATCCTGCTATGAAATGCTACAAACAAATTATATTATCAGCACCAAAAGGCGTGCAAATTGTCAAATTTACCATAGATTGGAATCATAATGAAGATGGCGCAGCCTTCACAAAACAAACTGCTGAAACTATTTTACAGATAAATATTGCTAATTTTGTTGCGCACAAAGCGCATAATATTTATAAGTCGCCTGAATGGGATACTATCTCTGCCATTGTGATTTTGGAAATGGGAAATATTCCAGATAATGGTTTTGATGTGGCTAATTTCTCCAATTTACCCACAAATGAAGACGGATTTTCTGTTTCTTAAAGATTTTATTACTAAAATAGCGTAAGCATTTGCCAAAATAGTGTAAGTATTTGCCTTCTGTACCTAAATATTTGCCTTCTGTACCTAAACATTTACCTTCTGTACCTAAACATTTGCCTAGCTTACCTAAACATTTGCCTAACTTACCTAAACATTTGCCTTCTGTACCTAAATATTTGCCTTCTGTACCTAAATATTTGCCTTCTGTACCTAAATATTTGCCTTCTGTACCTAAATATTTGCCTTCTGTACTTAAATATTTGCCTAAAAAACCAAAAAACTTTATACAATTTATATAAAGTTTTTTGGTTTTTTATCTTTTTAAATTTCTTTTGGTACTTTTGCCTTCATTCTTTCAAAACGTTTTTTGAGGTCTTCATAAATGGCTTTTGCGCCAGGAATGTTGTTTTTAACGCCTTGTTTAACGGCATTGTAATACATCAAAGCACTTGTGTAAGCCTCACTACCACAAAGCAAAATAGTATCATTAAGCCCATTAGAAAGCTGTTCAATAGGACGAAAAAACGCAGTAAGCACATTAAAAGCATTCAAATCTATTAAAAATTCTTCTGCTTTCATAAAAACAGGCACAAATTCAGGGTTAGAAATGGCGTACTCTGATGCTTTTTCTACAAAAGAGATAGTTTTATCTCCCATTTTGAGTTTTTGCTTGCGTTCTGTGGGTGTGAGCGCAATAATATAAGGTTTCAAAATAGCATCAATGCCTTTAATATGCTCGTCAATTCTTTTTTTATCTTCTGGTGAGATAACAATTGACACTTGATTTTCGTTTGCCATATAAGTAAAGAAATTAAATTGTTAGATTTTTGAGATATTAAAACCAAATGTAAATATAAAAACTAAATAAACAAATTTTTTTTACTTTTTTTTTACTTTATTTAAGAATGTAGGGGCGTACCCTTGTGGTCGCCCAAACTTGCGAAAGCAACACGACAAAAAACACGCAAAATAACGCACATAATCAACTTTAAAACCTATTCAAACAGGGCGACCACAAGGGGCGCACCCTACAAAATAAAACAAAAAAATATTATTTTTCATTTTATTCTCAAAAAAAATACTTATTTTTACAATAAAAAAACTAAGATATTGAAACCTCAAGAACTCCTTTCTCTCTATCAAAATGATGCTTTTGTGCAAATTTTGATAGAAAAACTAAAAACAGACACTAATATTCCCAAAATTCATCTAAAAGGGCTTGTCGGCTCGTTAGATACGTTTTTTGTTGCCGCTAATTTCTTACAAAATAATACGCAAAATCAACTTATTATCCTTCACGACAAAGAGGAAGCATCTTATGTGCATTTTGACCTCCAAAATATCTTACCAGAAAAAGAAATTTTGTTCTTTCCTACGTCTTACAAACGCCCCTACGAATACACAGAGATAGAAAACGCCAATGTTTTGATGCGTGCAGAAGTGCTAAATAAAGTTAGTCAGAATGTTAATAAAATCAAAGAAGGGGAAATAATTATCACTTATCCAGAGGCTTTGAGTGAGAAAGTTATTAACAAAAAAAGCCTACTAGAACACACCTACACCGCCAAAAAAGGGGAAAATTTAGATACTAATTTCCTTGCTGATTTGCTTGTGAAGTACGAGTTTGAAAGAACAGACTTTGTTTATGAAGCGGGTCAGTTTGCAGCTCGTGGTGGTATTTTTGATGTTTTTTCTTTTGCTAATAATTTGCCGTATAGAATTGAGCTTTTTGGGAATGAAATTGAAAGTATCCGCACTTTTGACCCAGAAACGCAACTTTCTGTCAATGAAGTAACTAAAATTGCTATCGTTCCTAACACACAAACCAAATTTTTATTAGAAACTCGTGAAAGTTTACTAGAATTTTTGCCCGTTAATACGCATATTTGGGCAAAAAATCTCACTCAAACATTAGAAATTCTTACTAAATGCTTTGATAAAGTAGAAAAAACATTCAAAGAAAATACAGAAAATACAGATATTCAAATCATCTCTGACCCTGAATTGCTGTTTGAAACCAAAAAATCTTTCCTGAAGCACTTAGAAAAATACCCGCTCATAGAGTTTGGAAAGACTTTTTACACCAAAAAAGCAGAAATTTTAGAATATCCTTCTGCGCCTCAACCTTCTTTCAATAAAGATTTTAATTTGCTTGTAAAAGATTTGATGCAAAAGCAAAATGAGCGTTATACTTGCCTTATTGCCTCTGATTCTTTCAAACAATTAGAAAGATTACAGACTATTTTTGAAGAAATAAATCCAAATCTTAAAGTAAAAACCTTTCTTGCATCACTTAGAGAGGGTTTTATTGATAAAAATCTTCAAATTGTTTGCTATACAGACCATCAAATCTTTGAAAGATTTTACCGCTACAAAGTTAAGCAGCGTTACTCTAAATCTCGTGCCATTACGCTCAAAGAACTGCGCACAATGCAGCCAGGCGACTATGTAACGCATATTGATTATGGCATTGGGCGTTTTGCAGGATTAGAAAAAATGGAAATCAATGGCAAAATGCAAGAAACTATCCGCCTTGTTTACAAAGATAATGACCTTCTTTACGTCAATATTCAGGCTTTGCACAAGGTTTCTAAGCATACAGGCAAAGAAGGTGAAAACGTGAGTATCAGCAAGTTAGGCTCTCCTGAATGGGATAATAAAAAAGCCAAAGTTAAGAAGAATATTAAAGATATTGCCAAAGAACTTATTTCGTTATATGCCAAAAGGCGTGTGGCAAGTGGGTTTGCGTTTGCAGAAGATGATTTTTTGCAGGCAGAATTAGAGTCTTCTTTTATCTATGAAGACACGCCAGACCAGGCAAAAGCCACCGCAGACGTGAAAGCAGACATGGAAAAGCCTAATCCTATGGATAGGCTTGTGTGTGGTGATGTTGGTTTTGGCAAGACTGAAATAGCTATTAGGGCGGCTTTTAAGGCGGTTTGCAACGGCAAACAAGCAGCAATATTAGTACCTACGACTATCTTGGCTATGCAACATTTTCGTACTTTCTCTGAAAGGCTGGAGAAATTGCCTTGTACGGTGGAATATATTAACAGATTTAAGACTGCAAAACAAATAAAAACTACGTTAGAACGTGTTGCAGATGGCAAAGTGGATATATTGATAGGCACGCACAGCATTTTAAATAAGAAGATTGTTTTTAAAAATTTAGGGCTTTTGGTGATAGATGAGGAGCAAAAATTTGGGGTGAAATCAAAAGAAAGGATTAAAGAAATGCGTTTTAATGTAGATTGTTTGACACTTACAGCTACGCCAATACCTCGTACTCTGCATTTCTCGTTGATGGGTGCAAGAGATTTGTCTATTATTGCTACGCCACCGCCCAACCGCCAACCTGTTACGACTGAAATACAAACATTCAAAGAAGATTTTATTAGAGATGCCATTAGTCACGAATTAAGGCGTGGAGGGCAGGTTTTCTTTGTGCATAATAGAGTAAAAGACATTGAGGCAATAGGAAACATCATTTTGCGCCTTGTGCCTGATGCCCGTATAGGCGTGGCGCACGGACAAATGGAGGGCGGAAAGCTGGAGAAAATTATGGCTAAATTCATTGATAATGAGTTTGATGTGCTGATTTCTACTAATATTATTGAGTCTGGGCTAGATATTCCAAATGCTAATACTATTATCATCAATCACGCACACATGCACGGACTTTCAGACCTGCATCAGATGCGTGGGCGTGTGGGAAGGAGCAATAAAAAGGCGTTTTGCTATTTGCTTGTGCCTTCTATGGCATCTTTGACACAAGAATCACGCAAAAGACTTCAAACTTTAGAAGAGTTTTCTGATTTGGGAGATGGTTTTAAGGTGGCAATGCGAGATTTGGACATTAGGGGCGCAGGCAATTTGCTTGGGTCGGAGCAAAGTGGTTTTATCAATGATTTGGGTTTTGAAACCTATCATAAAATCTTAGATGAGGCTATCCAAGAACTCAAAGAAACGGAATTTAGGGAGCTTTTTTCTACGGAAATTTCCACTAAAAAACTGGTAAGAGATTGCGTCATTGAAACTGATTTGCAACTTCTTATCCCTGACGACTACGTTAAAAGCATCTCTGAACGTCTTTCATTATATAATCAGCTAGATAATATCAAAACTGAAGAAGATTTGGTAAAATTTAGTGTAGAAATACAAGACCGTTTTGGTAATATCCCCGTTGAAGTGCTAGATTTGGTGGAAGTTGTGCGTTTGCGTTGGTTTGCGGTACAAATTGGCTTTGAAAAACTATCAATTAAGAACGCTGTTATGCGTGGTTTCTTCACGACAACGAACCAAAAGGAGTATTTCCAGTCTGATATGTTTGGAAAAGTGATAGTTTTTGTTCAAAATCACGCTAAAACGGTGCGTTTGCGTGAAGTGAACAAAAAACAAATGCTTATTTTTGACGAGATAACCACTATTTCAAAGGGAATAACGAGTTTGAAAGGGATTTTGGGGTGTTTGTAGAAACGTTACTTGTAATGTCTGAACTCGCAACATCTGAAACATAGAAAAGTGTATTTACTATGAAGAGGGGTGTAGGACAAGTTGTATTTTGTAGGGTGCGACCCTTGTGGTCGCCCTGTTTGAATAGGTTTAAAATCTGACTTTATGCTTTATTATGCGTGCTTTTTGTCGTGTTGCTTTCGCTTGTTAGGGCGACCACAAGGGTCGCACCCTACATTTCTATGAACTTGT
>JAYVGJ010000346.1:0-24435 GCA_043772375.1 Raineyaceae bacterium
GTTAAATTTTTGATAAGGTCTATATCATAGCGGAACAGAGATCAGACTGTTCAAAAGTTTAACAATGATTTTGTTCAAAAAATGCCTTCATAGTTTGTATTTCCACAAACCACGAAGGCAAATATCATTTATCAATGTTTTCTTAAATTGAAAAAGTTTTATTTTGTTTCAACTATATTTCCTGTTTCCGCCAATCCTGTACTTAATTTCTTTTTGCGTTTGCCTTCTAATAAAAAAACATTCTCAAAATAAGAAGGCAATCCTTCTGCAGTATTGGTGATTGATGTTCTCACTTCAAAATGTAAATGTGGAAAAAACGAGCTACCAGAAACGCCTATTTGTGCTATTGGTTGGTTTCCTTTTACTATATCATTCACTTTTACTTTTACACTATTCTCTTTAAGATGCCCGTAAATACTAACAGAGTTATCATTGTGCTGAATAGCAACACAATTTCCGTAGAGTTCTAAGGGATTTTCTTTTAACTTCATTACATCAAATTTTTTGTTATCTTTATGATGGATAGCAACATAAATAACTTTCCCATCAGCTATTGCATATATTTGACTGCCAAAACTAAAATAATCTTGGTCTGTTGCACCTTTATTTTGAAATTGTTTATTTTCATTGTTCAATACCACAAAATCATGCGCATAACGCATAAAGTTGGTCTTGATACCAAAGGCTTTGATTGGCTCAAAATTATAGTCAAATCTTCTGTGGTGCGAGTTATGGTCGTGAGCGTCATAAACAAGTATTCTTCCTTTTAATGGAAATTGCAATTTGGTTTTTTGGGTATATTTTTGTGGATAAATAGTTGATTTGAAAACAAATTCTTTCCCTGTATTATTTGAAAATGTCCATTCATATTCTAATTTTTTAATGGGTGTTGTAATTTCAAATTCAGAAAATGGGTTGAATATTAGTTGTGCTATTTCGCCGTTCCAAACTCGTTTTGGCAACATCATAATGCTTGGTGCAGTACCATTATTGTCAATAAAACGTGATTGTAGCAGGTTATTATCATTATCAAACACGGAAACGCTCAATTTGTCTAGGGATAAGGTATCTTTTGATTTGTGAGAAACCAAAAAATCAAAGTTTATTATTTGCTTGTTATTGCCTAATTCTATGAAAATAGTGGCAGGTTTTGGGTCAATAAGCATTTTGTCTTGGCTAAAAGCGTCAAAAGTTATTATCACAAAGAGGAAAAAAGTTGAAAAAAATTGTATTCTCATTTTTAGTATGATTTGAATTTTACATAATCATTGCGTATTCATAACCAAACGCAATAAAAATATTTTTATTGTAAGAAATACCAGAAATATAAGGTTTCCGTAAGTACGAGTTACGGTTATTATTATTTGACCCTTTCAGGGTTTTGTTTGCTTGTTTTTTGTATTAAAAGCCTGAAAGGCTTTAACCTTCATAGCCGTAAGTCGTACTTACGGAAACGTGGTAACAATGTATTTGAACTCACTACCAAATTTCACTAACTCACTACTGAATTTCACTAACTCACTACTGAATTTTACTAACTCACTACTAAATTTTACTAACTCACTACTGAATTTCACTAACTCACTACTGAATTTCACTAACTCACTACTGAATTTTACTAACTCACTACTGAATTTTACTAACTCACTACCAAATTTTACTAACTCACTACCAAATTTTACTAACTCACTACTGAATTTCACTAACTCACTACAAAATTTTACTAACTGATTTTTAATTGATTAAATTCTTCCTCCGTTTTTGCGCCTAATCCAATCTATCAAAAGATGCGAAGAAATTTGTATATTAGCCATTCTGTCTATTCCTAGTTGATATTTTGTTGCTTTTGTGCCATATTTGTCCGAATACGCCACCCAAATAGTACCAACAGGTTTGCCTTCTGTTGCGCCATTAGGTCCTGCAATGCCACTAATAGCCACACCAATATCCGTTTTCATTAGTTTACGGACATTTTCAGCCATTTGCAAAACGGTTTGTTCACTTACTGCGCCAAACTCGTCCAATGTTTCTTTTTTTACATTTAATACATTCATTTTGATACTATTATCATAAGAAACAACAGACCCAAACAGAAAAGCAGATGCCCCAGAATTTTTAGTAAAACAGTGCGCCAAATACCCACCAGAACAACTTTCAGCCAATGCAAGCGTTTTATTTTGACTTACTAAAAGTTTGCCTACCATTTCTGCCAAATCATCATTATCAAAACCATAAACGTCTTTATCTATCAGCAAAAGCAGTTTATCTGTTTCTTGTTGTACTTGTTGTTTCAAGATTTCCAAATCTTCACCCACACCCGTAAGGCGCAAACGCACCATTCCAAAAGAAGGTAAATAAGCTAATTTGATATTTTCAGGGAGATTATCCTCCCAATCAGCTATTTTTTCAGATAAAAAAGACTCTCCAACGCCAATAGTTTTTATCATTTTATGAAAAATCTTAGGCGTTTGAAAGAATTTTTGCAGGTTTGGAAGTACGTAATAACTCATTAAATACTCCATTTCGTGTGGCACGCCTGGCATAGACACAAAAATTTTGCCTTTATGCTCAAACCACATTCCTGGTGCTGTTCCTTTGTGGTTGGCTATATAAGTGGCATTTTTGGGTAATGTAGCCTGCAAACGGTTGCTTTCAATCATTTGTTTGCCACGTTTTGCAAAAAACTCTTCTAACATCAAAAGAGCTTCATTATTCATTACAAGCTCCGTATCAAAGAATTTGCAAAGTGTTTTTTTGGTAATATCATCTTTGGTAGGACCTAGCCCACCTGTGATAATAATGATGTCTGCACGTTCAAAAGCACCGTTTAAGGCATCAAGAATGGCTTTTTCACTGTCTGCAATAATTGTTTGTTGTACGACTTTTATGCCAATTTTGTCAAGTTCTGTACTTATCCATTGGGCATTGGTGTTGGTGATTTGTCCGTACAAAATCTCATCTCCAATATTTAAAATCTCTGCAAAAGGGGTTTTCATAGCTTTTTTATATTTTTTCTACTAATCTTTCGTTTATTTTGATGTAAATATATAAATTTATCAGTAAAAAAATCACACAATGACGTAATTCGTAACTGAAGTTACACAAAAAATGATTTTATCTGATATATTCATTGTAGAAACGTTTGCGTAGCACCAACCAATTACGTAATTCGTAATTTTTAATTCGTAATTGAAAAAAGCATTTTGTAAATTTCAAAAAAAACATTATTTTTGTGAAAAAAACAAGATAAAATATGATTTATTCAAGAATTGCGGGTTTAGGGTATTATGTGCCAGAACAAATTGTTACGAATGATGATTTGGCAAAGCAGTTTAATACATCAAATGAATGGATATTAGAGAGGTCGGGCATAGAAACCCGTAGATTTTTCAAGGAAGGAACAGATACCACGTCTAGTATGGGAACTCGTGCCGCTGAAATGGCACTAAAAAATGCTAATTTGCAGGCGGAAGACATAGATTTTATTATCTTTGCGACACTTAGCCCTGATTATAATTTTCCTGGTGCAGGCGTTTTGGTGCAGCGGGCATTGCCTTTTAGAGAGATTGGCGCACTTGATGTGAGAGCGCAATGTTCGGGGTTTATTTATAGCTTGTCGGTAGCAGACCAATATATTAAGGCAGGAATGTACAAAAATATCCTTGTTATTGGGTCAGAAATACAATCAAATATCTTAGAATTAAGCGACAGAAACCGTAATTTTGCGGTTTTGTTTGGAGATGGGGCGGGTGCGGCAGTCGTACAAGCAACGAGTGATGTTAATAGAAGAATTTTATCAACACATTTACATTCACAGGGGAAATTTGCAGAAGATTTGATTTTGGAACACCCTGGTAGCAAACTCTTTGACAGGATGAACACAAAAATAGTAGAAGAAGGCAGACATTTGCCCGCAATGCAAGGACCTGCGGTTTTCAAACACGCTGTTGTGCGCTTTCCAGAGGTTATTATGGAAGCTTTAAACGCTAATAACCTTAAAGTTGAAGATTTGGATTTGCTCGTGCCGCATCAGGCAAACCTACGTATCACACAATATGTACAAAAAGTTATGAATATCCCTGCTGAAAAAGTAGTCAGTAATATTCAAAAATATGGTAACACAACGGCTGCATCTATTCCAATTGCACTTACGGAGGCGTGGCAAGAAGGCAAAATCAAAGAAGGTGATTTGATATGTTTGGCTGCTTTTGGAAGCGGTTTTACGTGGGCTTCTGCGCTTTTGCGTTGGTAATTTTCTTAGTGTTGAGTGAGTATGTTGAATGAAATACATTTGACAACTCAACACTCAACACTAAGATAAGGACATTGATAAATTGTATTTATTAGAGTTTATGAATAATTTCATTTTTAACCACCCCTAACCCCTCCTTAGGAAGTAGGGGATTTTTCAAAGACATTTTGAGTTATTCATAAACTCTATTATTTGTATTAAAACCCTGAAAGGGTTTAACAATAATAGCCGTAAGTCGTACTTACGGAACTTCGTAACAATGTATTAAAACAAATTAGTAATGTCCTTATCTAACTCAATACTCAACACTAAAAAAATGAACACAGAACAACAATACACACAAATTATAAATTATTGTAGAGAAATTTTTCAGAAGAAAAACCGAGATTATGGCACTTCTTGGCGTATTTATCGTGCCAGCGCACTCACAGACAAGATTTATATAAAAGCCAAAAGAATACGCTCCATACAAGAAAATGGTACACAAAAAGTGGCTGACGACCTCAATTCAGAGTTTTTAGCCATTGTCAATTATTGTATTATGGCACTTATCCAATTAGAAAATATTATTTCTGATGAGAATTCAACTGAAAATCAAGCAGAAAATTTTGACATAATTCTCCAAAAATATGATTTCTATGTTGCTCAAACACAAGAACTTATGCAAAACAAAAATCACGACTATGGTGAGGCGTGGCGTGATATGCGTATGTCGTCTATGACAGATGAGATTTTGGTTAAACTTCTTAGAATAAAGCAAATAGAAGATAATCAGGGCAAAACTATTGCCTCTGAAGGCATAGCTGCCAACTATCAAGATATTTTGAATTATGCTGTTTTTTGTTTGATTTTAGCTGATTTTGCGGGCTGATTTTGTTAAATTATTTTTGAAAATTTCTTATTTTTTCTGATTTAGAGCCACATATAACCATATTTCAATGAAAATAGTAGAATGTCCAAGAGATGCAATGCAGGGTTTGGAGGCTTTTGTGCCTACTGAAATCAAAGCAAATTACCTTAATTTATTATTAGAAGTAGGTTTTGATACCTTAGATTTTGGGAGCTTTGTTTCTCCAAAAGCTATCCCACAACTGCGAGATACGGCTGATGTTCTCAAAAAACTTCAACTTTCTCAAACAAAAACTAAACTTCTTGCCATTGTTGCTAACACTCGGGGCAGTGAAGATGCCGCTATTTTTGAAGAAATAGCATTTTTAGGCTTTCCCCTTTCTGTTTCAGAGATATTTCAACAGAAAAATACCAACAAAAGTATAGCTGAAGCACTTCTGGTAGTGGAAGAAATCCAGAATATCTGTCAGAAAAACAACAAAAAACAAGTTGTTTACCTTTCTATGGGGTTTGGAAATCCTTATGACGAGGTTTATAGCCCTGAAATAGTAGAAAAATTAGCAGAAAAATTAGTTAATCTAGGAGTAGAAATTATTGTCCCTTCTGATACGGTGGGCGTTTCTTCTCCTGAAAACATCAAATCTTTGTGGAAAAATCTTACCCAAACTTTCCCTAAGATAACTTTTGGAATGCACCTTCATTCTAACCCAAACACTGCCACAGAAAAAATAAACGCTGCTTACGAAGCAGGTTGCAGACGCATAGATACAGCATTGCGAGGTTTTGGAGGTTGTCCTATGGCAAAAGATGACCTAGTAGGAAACATTGCTACTGAAAAAGTATTGGCTTATTTTAAAGATAAAAACATTGATTTAGGCTTAAATATGGATAAATTTAATGAAGCATTAAAATACTCTTTGAATATTTTTCATTAAAAAAATTATAAGATAATAAAAACCACTTTAAAAGCTATTTTGAAGTGGTTTTTGTCTTTTAAATTCTAAAAAATAAGTTTTGAATGTAAACTTGATTATAGCTTTTTATATTCAGACTTAATGCCGTAAACTTGATTATAGCTTTTTATATTCAGACTTAATACCTTAAACTTGAATATAAAATTTTGTAATCTAATTTTAATGCCTAAATTTGTGTACAAACAAAAACCAAATTTATGTTAGACATTAAAGATTATAAAGCAGGAAGTTTTACTAAACAAATAGCTGGTTATAAGAGCTTTAGCCCAGAAAATATCTGTCACGAGTGGCAAATATCAGCTCCAGAAATAAATAAATTATTAAGTGATGCCAACCGCTATTTGGGTGAGTTGAACGGTTTTTCCCAAATTATTCCTAATATTGATTTTTTTATCTCTATGCACGTTGTCAAAGAGGCAACAAAATCTAGTCGCATAGAAGGCACACAGACAAGCATAGAAGAGGCTTTATTGAAAAAAGAAGACCTTGACCCAGAAAAAAGAGATGATTGGGAAGAGGTGCAAAACTATATTCAAGCTATGAATTTTGCCATTGAAAATCTTACTAAATTGCCGCTTTCTAGCCGTTTGTTGCGGAAAACACACGAAATTATCTTGCAAGGTGTAAGAGGGAAATACAAACAACCAGGAGAATTCCGCAGTAGCCAAAACTGGATTGGTGGTGCATCTTTGCTTGATGCGGTATTTATTCCGCCGCATCACACAGAAATAAATGCTTTAATGAGTGATTTGGAGGTTTTTCTCAATGACGACACCCTTCCTGTGCCTGATTTGATAAAAATAGGAATAGTGCATTATCAATTTGAAACCATACACCCGTTTCTTGATGGCAACGGTAGAATTGGTCGCTTAATAATTACACTTTACTTGGTTTCTAAGGGACTTTTAAGCAAACCTACACTGTATTTGTCGGATTTTTTTGAGAGAAATAAAAGTTTGTATTATGATAATTTGATGGTTGTCAGAACGCAAAATAATTTGACACAATGGCTCAAATTTTTCCTAGTTGGTGTGATAGAAACAAGCAAAAATGCAGTAGAAACACTCAAAATGATACTTGCTTTGCGGGAGCGCACAGAACAACAAATTATAGATGAACTAGGAAAAAAAATACCTAATGCTCGCAAACTATTGCAATATTTATACGCACAACCCATAATAACGGTTATTATGGCAGCTGAAAAACTAGAAGTTTCACAAGAAACAGCTAATAATCTTGTCAAAAACTTCATCAAATTGGGTATTTTGAAAGAACTAACAGGATATAAAAGAAACCGTATTTTTGAATTTGAAGAATATCTTAAAATCTTTACCTAAAACAATCAAAAAACCACTTCAAAATATCTTTTGAAGTGGTTTTTTGATTGTTTTTCAAATACTAATATTTCTCATTTTCATTGTCTTTTGGAGGGATTATTTTCTTTATTTCTGGCTCTGTAGTGTCTGTTTTATCTTCTTCCAAATCTTCTTTGTGGCGGCGTTTAGTAGGGTCTGTATTAAGATTTTGTTTTTTAAACAATTTTTTAGGACTTTCTCTGTATGCCCACGCAAAAAGCAATGGAAATATCAACAATGTCAAAACAGTAGCACTTATCATTCCTCCAATAACGACAATAGCCAAAGGTTTTTGTGTTTCAGAGCCAATTCCAGTAGAAAGTGCCGCAGGTAAAAGTCCAATAGCAGCCATTAAAGCAGTCATTACAACGGCTCGTGTACGAGAACTTACACCATTTACAAGCGCATCTTTTAGGTTCATTCCATCTAAGAGGTTCTTCTTAAACACTGAAATCAGTATAACGCCATTTTGAATACAAACCCCAAACAATGCAATAAAACCAATACCTGCAGAGATACTAAAAATAACTCCCGTAATATGCAAAGCTAATACGCCACCCATCATAGCAAAAGGTACGTTTAAAAGCACTAAAATAGCATCTTTCAAATTTCCAAAAGCAATGTAAAGCAACACAAATATCCCTAACAAACACAAAGGAACAACATTTGCAAGTGTCTTAGAGGCTCTTTGTTGGTTCTCAAACTCTCCTACCCACTCTATACGAGCATTTTTAGGTAATGCTTTGCCTACTTTTTCCTGTGCTTCTGCAATGGTGCTACCCATATCACGCCCACGAATAGAGAATTTCACACCAATAAAACGACTATTTGCCTCTCTATACACAAATGCAGCTCCTGTTTTTTTATCAATAACAGAAATTTCTTTTAAAGGCACTTTATTACCTTTCAAACTAGGCACTTTAAGGTTAGCAATGTCTTCTTCAGTTTTGCGAGAGTCAGGCTGATAGCGCAAACGTACATCAAATTTGCGTTCTCCTTCATAAAATTGTGTGGCAGTTTTGCCTCCAATAGCCATTTCAATGACCGCCTCCGCATCTGCAATAGAAATGCCGTAGCGTGCCATCTTGTCTTGGTCTAATGTGATATTTAGCTCTGGTTGTCCTATGTTTCTAAGTACCCCTAAGTCTTTAATTCCTTCAACAGTACGTAGTTGTTTCGTAACTTCATCAGCCATTTTATCTATTTTTTCCAAATCACGCCCAAATATTTTCACACCAAAAGAGGCTTTAAAGCCTGCAACGGCTTCAGCAACATTATCAATGATTGGTTGAGAGTAATTAAAGACAATACCTGGATACTGCCGCATCTTTTTATCCATTTCATCAATGAGTTGGTCATAAGAAATATCCCGTTTCCATTCCTTTTTAGGCTTTAGATTTACCTGAATTTGTGCAAAGTAAAAGCCATTAGGGTCTGTACCGTCATTAGAACGCCCTATTTGAGAGAGTGCGCCACTTACTTCTTCAAAAGTTTGCAATTCTCTTCTAAATTTTTTGATAAGGGCTGATGTTTCTGGTAAAGAATGGCTCATTGGCATCTCTGCAGTTATCCAAAGTGCGCCTTCATTCAAAGTTGGCAGAAACTCTGTCCCCAAAAACACAAAAGAATATAAACTAATAGCCATTACACCAAAAGCCGTTATAATACTTAATTTTGCATTCTTAAACGTGAAGGCAAAACCTTTATTAACAATCCTATCAAAGAAATTTACAATAGGGTTATTGCGTTCTTTGACATTTTTATTAAGAAGATAGCTTGCAAGCACAGGCACAAGCGTAAGCGTATAGAACAATGCACCCAAAAGCGCAAAACTAAGTGTATAAGCAAGCGGAGAGAACATTTTCCCTTCTACTTTTTGAAAGGCAAAAATAGGAATAAGGCTCGTAATAATGATAAGTTTGGCAAAGAAAATGGCTTTACCCATCTCTATACTTGTCTTTTTGACAAGTCCGAGCTTTGCTAATCTGTTAAATGGGAGCATTCCTACGTTGTGCGCCTTATGCGCCAAGACGACAAAAAGCCCTTCTACCATCACCACCGCCCCATCTATAATAATCCCAAAATCAATAGCACCCATAGAAAGCAAATTGGCAGACATTCCCATTAGGCGCAAGCACATAAACGCAAATAAAAGCGCAAGCGGAATAATCATTACTACAATCAGCGTTGTCCGCCAATCAGCCATAAAAATAAGGACAATTACCGTTACAAATATCACACCTTCCAGCAAGTTATGGGTTACAGTTTCTTGACAAAAAGCCATCAAAACATCTCTATCATAAAACGTAACCATTTTTACGTCAGAAGGCAATATTTTTTCGTTTAGTTCATTGATTTTTGTTTTAACGCGTGCCAAAACTTCTGTAGGATTTTCTCCTTTTCTCATTACTACAATGCCTTCCACAACGTCATCATCATTGTTTAAGCCTACTTGTCCTACTTTTGGAAGTGCGCCTTCTTGTACTTTAGCCACATTGCGCACCAAAATAGGCACATCATTGATGGTTGAGATAATAATATTTTCTATATCTCCAATACTTCTAAGTAGTCCAATCCCACGCACCACAAACGCCTGACCATTTTTTTCTATCACATCTCCACCCACATTTACATTACTCTTTTTTACGGCTTCATAGACTTCTAATGGCGTTATGTTATATTTAGAAATAAGAATAGGGTTTACTTGTATCTCAAAAATCTTATCAGAACCACCAAAAGAGACAATATCTGCCACACCAGAAACACTACGCAAATTACGGTCAATGACCCAATTCTGAATAGTAAGCAAATCAGCCACTTTACGTCCTTTCCCACTCAAAGTATAACGAAAAATTTCACCCGTAGGACCATAAGGTGGCTGTACTTCAGGCTCAACGCCGTCTGGTAGTTTTACATTTTTTAGAAGATTATTAACTTGTTGTCGTGCAAAAAAGTCTTCAATACCATCATCAAAGATAATTTTGATAACAGAAAGCCCAAACATAGACACCGACCTTACGCTTGTTTTCTTTTGAACGCTATTTAGGACTACTTCAGCAGGCACAGTAATAAAACGCTCTACTTCTTCTGCACTGCGCCCAGCCCATTGGGTTACAATGATGATTTGCGTGTTCGTAACGTCAGGAAAAGCCTCCAAAGGCGT
The DNA here is from genome assembly GCA_043772375.1 of Raineyaceae bacterium. Taxonomy (GTDB): domain Bacteria; phylum Bacteroidota; class Bacteroidia; order Cytophagales; family Thermonemataceae; genus JANYGM01. The sequence continues at coordinate 10,594 of JAYVGJ010000346.1, forward strand.
TTTTGTGTAGCTATAAACGCCAGCACATACCAAAACAAAGGACATTATATAGATAAATGACTTGTTTTTAAGCGAAAACGTGATTATATTTTTTATGAGAGAATTCAACGGAATATGTATTTTTAGGTTATTTTTTTATAATTAAACCACCCCCAGCCCCTCCTTAGGAAGGAGGGGAATTTTGTGTCCCCCTCCTTCTCAAGGAGGGGTTAGGGCTGGTTTTGAAATTTAATCATTCAACGCTCTATGCGCTAATAATTGGTATTTTGTCATTATCTTTTCTCCTTCTTTCAGTCCATTTGCCACATACATTGTTGTTTGTGTTTCTTTGTAAGGCACTATTTCACGTATTTCTATGTCGCAATCTGCCTTATAAACCATTACGAAATAGCGGTTTTCACTAAAAATAACAGCTTTTGCAGGTATTGAAAGTTGTTTTTCTGTTGTATTAGGGTTACGTACTACCACTTTTGCGTACATATCAGGTTTTAGTTTATAACCAGGATTTTGCAAAATAATTCTTGCGTTCAAAACCTTACTTTCTGGGTCAAGCGTATTGAAAATTTTATCAACTTTTCCTTTCAAATCTGTATCAGGATAAGCAATAGTGGATATGCTCGCATCAAAACCTACTTTTACTTGTTCTATATCACTTTCATAGATATTAGTTTTGACCCAAACATCTTCCATATTAGCAATCACAAAAATAGGCTTAATATCCTCTGTGCGCAGTTCCATATTCAATGCTACATCTTTTTGTACCACAAAGCCTGCCTGCGGAGCTACAATACTATAAAAAGATTCATTTCCCACATTATACATACTCACGACCTCACTAGAACGGTTGAGGTTGGCTTTGGCAGTTTCAAAGTCTTTTTTGGCGTTGATAACTTCAAGTTCTGATACTGTTCCTGTCTTAAACAGCTCTTGTGTAACGGAATAAGTCTTTTCAGCCATACGTAATTGAGCAGCAGCAGCATTTTTGTCATTATTAAAGCCTGCAATTTCAGGGCTACGGATAATGGCAAGCACTTGCCCACGTTGTACGTAATCCCCCAAATTAGCACGCAAGTCTTTCACAAAACCGCCCGCTAGTGGATAAACTTTAGCTACTTTGTCTTCGTCAAAAGTGATTTTTCCAGAGAGAACTATCTCGTTTTCAATGATTTTGTTTTCCACTACGGCAGTTTGTAAGCCTTTTTTGAGTGTATCAGTAAGGCAGAATTTCTTTGCTAATTCTGTTGTTTTTGCTTCTTTTTTACAAGAAAAAAATGCACAAAATAGAGAAAGGAGAAGAATATGATATGATTTCATTTTATTGATGATTTTGAAAATCCGCAGGGTATAAAATCCTGCGTTATTGATTATGAAATTTTTATATTTACTATCAATAGCGTAGGGCTTTATACCCTACGTACATTGATTTTTATAACAAAAACCCTAAACGCAAGCCAAAAAGGGAGTGCCTTCCAGAAAAACTAGAATATGCTCCAGAGCTACTATACGCATTATTGATACCTAATTGATACAAGAATTGTAGTTGAAAAACGGCACTTTCACCCGCTGCAATGTCTATGCCTGCGCTTACGTGTCCAATTACGCCCAATCTACTAAAATTAGCAGTTTCGTTTGTATAGTCGTGGAAACCATCTTCTGCGCTGATATACACACGACTTGCATACAAGGTATAGGCAGGCGTAATGCCACCAGCAGCAGAAAATTTCACACCTTGTCCTTTGCCCAAAAAGTTGGAACGGTAGATAATTTTGAGCGGAATTTCCAAATTATAAACCCTAAAACGCCAACGGTTGGAGCTATCAATGTTATCAGGGCTTTGGTCGTCATAAGTACGAATACCTGCGCCTCGTTGTTGAATGATAAGCCCTGTTTCAAAACCTATATTTCTTTTTTTGTTGAAATAATTTTGATAAACTACGCCACCGCCCAAAGAAGGCTTAAAAAAGTAAGTTTTTGGTTGGTCATTGAAGAAATCAATACTTGCCCACGTAGAATTGAACACAACGCCCCAATAAGTTTTTTTATCCAAGACATTTTTGTTGTAGGTAGTTGTGTCGGGCATATCAGGACGCTTATTTTGCGGTTTTGCCTGTGGCACATTTTGCGCAAAAGATTTTCCTACATTGAAGACAAAAAGGAAAATAAAGAGATATTTCATATTGGTATAATTATTTTATTGTCGTTCCCCACGTTCCATGTGGGTTTATGATAGTTTAACCCTTTCAGGGTTTTATACGTTGTTATTATTGATATTCAAAAATGGATTATCAATAATTTATATTCATTCACAATTCACAATTCACAATTATTTAGAAAGTCAAAACCTCTTTCCCAACCGTAAAATTAAGTTTATTGACAGTTTGGCGGTATTGTTGTTGCAGGTTGATGTATTGCAACTGATTATCCACGTAAATACGCCTCAAATCAATGTATTGCAACAAATTGATGTTCTTTTTGTCGTAGTTTTGGTCTGCGTTTTTGTTAAGCTCTTCCATTTGTCCAAAAAACTCTGGCGTAAGGTTCTGAAAACCTGTTTTTATGTTTGTCCATTGCGAAAAAGCGGTTAAAACCTCATTTCTAACCTTATTTTCTACTTCTAATTGGCTTGCCTGTGCTTTGTTTATCTGTGCTTTTGCTTTTTTTATACCACCTTGATTGCGGTCAAAAAACGGCAAACCAAACTCCAAAACGAGCCCTTGATATGGTCGGACATAATTACTACCTTTATCAGAAGGCTGATAACCCATTTTTATGTCAGGAATAGCTTCAGCTCGTTGTCTTTTGAGATTTCCTTCTTGGTATTTGATTTCAAATTGAGCAAGCTGTATGTCAGAACGCTGTGAAGTCGCATCTTGCATAAGGGTTTGCACAAGTAAACTTTCATCTTTCAACAAAAGCGGTTTATCAGAAATTTTTACATAAACGGTTTCTTTCAGGTTTAGGAGCTGGCGCAAATCACTCATTACCTCCAAAACATCATTTTGGTTGCTTAATGCTTCAGATTTCACACCAATTCTTTCAGATTTTAGGCGCAAAACTTCATTACTAGAAATTGCCCCAGCTTTGAGCTTTGTTTCACAGTTTTCAATCAAAATATCATATTTTTTGACTGTTTCAGCATAAAGTAGCTGTTTTTGTTCTAATGCGTCAAGCTGAATGTATTTTTGCCCCAATTCAAAGACCAAACCACGCAAAACATCTTGCAGTTGTAGTTTGTTGCGTTCTCTGTCAAGTTTTGCCATACGTACCCCCCAAGTATGCTTTCCAGAAACAGAAAAAACTTGCTCAATTTGTATCAGAAACTGATTTTGGAAGTTAAAATACTCATTGCGGGCAATACTATACAAATCCTGATTCCAAACAAAAGTAGGATTTCTCCATAGTTTTGCCTGCACAACGTCAGCTTCTGCAATAGAAATATCATAATAAGCAGAAAGAATTTTGAGATTATCTTTCAAAAGAATTGTTTTGGCTTCTTCATATTGCAAAGTTAGCGTATCCATTTGTCCAAAACACAAATCAATACGAAAAGCATACAACAGAACGACCAGCAAGGCTTTTTTTAGCATTGTAGTAATTTTTTGTGATAAAAGAAATAGTAGTTAGCCCCAAATCCCTAGCATAGCGCAAGGAACTTTAATACATTTTACGTATTTTGGTAGGGAAAATTAGAGAAAAGACAATCATTTGAAAATCAAATAATTAGGGAAAAATTTTATATTCTCCAGCAACAAATACGGCTATATAAGCGTGTAGGAACGCTAAAATTAGCATAAAAAGAAAAACGAAAATACTTGTGGAAAGTATTTTTTATAAAAAAAGCATTATAATTAAAATAATCTATACCGAAAGGACGTGAAAAGAAATCTTTTTGGGTATTTTCTTCAAAATTCTCACTTGTACGTATGCCCGCACCTGTGCGCCTATTAGCGGAGCTAAAAACATCATTCTTTTTTTGGCTAAGGTTGGTTTGAAATTGCGCTTGCTGTGTTTTTTCAGTATGCTGAACGCTTATTGTATTTTGGTTATAATTATCCTTATTTACTTTTTGCTGAAAATAAACAGACGAAAAAGTAAATAAAAATAAGAATAAAATTCTTTGTATCCAAAAAGTACGTTTGGCAATCATAGGTGCAAAGGTAATTTATTTATTTTTTAGATAGCAAAAAAAATGTAAAATATTTTCAACCAACCTATTTTAAAACAAAAAAACCACTTCAAAAGTTATTTTGAAGTGGTTTTTGGAGTTTTATTCCTAAATTATTTATTTAACCCCGTGCATCCATTTTTTGAGCAGTGGCGAAATAGCAAGTAAAATAATAGCTGCAATTAAAGGAACTATTACTACTATTTTGAAAAAATCAGAAATAGAATAAGCATCACTATCTCCAATAAAGCCAGACAACCAACCACCAAGATAATTACCACAGCCAGAAGCCACAAACCAAACACCAAACATTAGCCCAAAAAAACGAGGTGGAGAAAGTTTATTGATAAATGATAAACCAACAGGCGACAAACACAACTCACCCATTGTATGCAGGCAATACGCACCCAAAAGCCACATCATACTGACTTGCGCAGCGTTTGCGCCTTGCGGAATACTACCAGCACCCACTACCAAAACTGCAAAACCAAGTGCTACAAGCAAAAGCCCCAATGCAAACTTAACCGCACCATTTGGATTCATATTTTTCCTATCCAAAGCTATCCAAAGCATAGAAAATAAAGGTGCTAACATAAAGATAAACATAGAATTAACAGACTGAAACCAAGTGGCAGGCACTTCAAAGCTACCTAACATTCTGTCTGTATAATTTTTTGCAAAAATACTCATAGAAGAGCCTGCTTGCTCAAAAGATGCCCAAAATATGATAGAAAAGAAAGATAAAATACAAGCAACTGCTAATTTTTGCTTTTCTACAACTGTAAGAGGCTGATTTTCAGCTAATTCCAATTCTTTTGATTTTTTGACTAATGCCAAACCAACATCTCCTAAGTGTTTCTGTGCCATATAAAAGATGATAAGCCCTGTTATCATACCAATACCAGCCGCCATAAAACCATAATGCCACGCAATTTCTTCGCCCAAATAACCACAAATAATAGCCCCTAAAAACGCCCCAATATTGATACCCATATAAAAAATAGTGTAGGCAGAATCTTTGAGTGCGCTACCATTGACATAGTATTGCCCAACCATAGAGGAAATATTAGGTTTAAAAAGACCATTTCCGACAACCAGCAAGCCCAAACCTAAATAAAAGAACGGAATAGACTCTGAATATGCGCCAAAAGCCAACGTAAATTGCGCTGCTGCCATTAAAACGCCTCCAATGTAAACAGTTTTGCGGAAGCCAAAGAATTTATCAGCCAAATATCCACCAATAAGCGTCAGTATGTAAGCAAGTCCAGTATAAATACCATAAATATTTCCAGCCTCTTTTGTGCTAAGTTCTTCTTTTGCAGCAAGTTCTTTCTCTTCATTTGTCAAGTTGATACTTTTCACTAAAATATCTGCTTCATTCTTTTTGATGCCACATTTTTTGCCAAGCGCATCAATTTTTTCCTCTCTTTGCTTGTCTAATGCTTCTTTTTCTTTCTTACTTTTTTCTATAAAAGCGTCTTCTTCTTGCGTTTTGCCACTTTTTTTAGTTAAGGCTTTGACTTGCGCCACAAGTGCTATTTCCTGCGTTGTTGGTTTTAATTCTTTCGCAACAACTTGTATTTCCTCTTTTGATAGCTTGCTACTTTTGAATAATTCTTGTACTTTTATTTCTTTTTCAGCTAATAAAGTGCTTACTGTTGTTCTCATATCACCTTTCATAAAAGTTGAGATAAGAAATAGCGTAAGCAATGCACGCATTCCGTAGTAGCTAAATCTTTCCCACATTTCTGTAAAAAAGAGCCAATAAAGTGCTGGTGGGTGTTTTTCAGGGGTTTTGTCTAAATCCATTATAAAATAAGTTAAGAAGGTTTAATTAAGAATATTTTTCAAAAAAGTTCCCAAAAATACTACAAAAAAGCATTTTTCCAAAATTTTCTTTGGAAAAATGCTTTTTGACGAAATTGTTTTCGTTTTTATTTCATTGATTTACTAATAATTTTCTCCGTGAGTAAGGCTAATAAGTCCTTTTCTGATGCGTGGGAACGGTTTTAGGAAACTTATAGCCAAGTTTGTAATAATTTCTTTTCCAAAAAGATTTTGTATATTTCTACCTGCACGCAAACGCATAGAAAAATGATTAGTCCAACTTTTTTGATAATTTTCTTCCAAATCTTTTCTACTTATTTTTTCTTGGAAAAATGCAATTAAAAAATCAGACAAAATACTTGCGCCTTGCATTGCCATTGTCATACCATTTCCGCAAAGTGGCGTTATCATTCCTGCGGCATCTCCTAGCATAAAAATATTATCTTCTATGGCTTTTTTAGGTAAAAAGCTGATTTGAGAAATAGCTAAAGGTTTGTCATACAAGAATTTAGCAGTAGAAAAATATTTTTCCAAAAACGGATTTTTCATTAAAATATTCTCTTCCATTAGCTTAATATCATTGTTATTTTCTTTGAGATTTTGAGAAGTCGTGAGATAGCATAAACAAGTTTTATCTTCTTCAATAGCAGAAATTCCGCAATAACCATTCTTGAAATTATGCAATTCTATCAAATTTTTTGGAAAATTATCTAACGAGATATGGTATTTTACGCCTACATAATTTTGTGTGGCTGTTTTTGTATTTTCTACAAATTCTCTTTTAAGTTGTACATCAAGATTAGACTTTTTGCCAAATGCGCCACAGACAATTTTAGCACCAAAAACACCATTAGAAGTGACTATTTGAGCATTTTTATCTGAATTATCATTTTGATTATCTTCTGGGAAAACAACATTTTCAACTGTTGTATTTTGGTAAAGCGTTACATTTTGAGAAACGGCAATTTGTGCAAGCAAATTATCAAGTGTATAGCGACTAATCCCAAAGCCTCCGCTTGCCATTTCATCAGAAAAATAGTTGCCATTTGGGGCAGAAACACATAATTTATTGATTTTTGGAAGTTTCATATCAGCAAGTGGCACGCCCAAACGCTCCAAAAATCCCCAAGATTCCATAGCAATATACTCACCGCAAACCCTGTGAAAAGGATAAGATTTTTTCTCAAAAACTGCGACTTTTATTGTGTTTCCTGCTTGTGTAGGCGTATTTGTACGTGTGAGTGCAAGCGCAAGGGTAAGCCCTGCAAGTCCACCACCAATAATAACTACATCAAAATCAAGCATATATTTTTTATTTGCAGTCTAAAAACCCTTAGGGTGTAATTTGGTTAAAACTTTGAATTTCAAAAGGTTACACCCTAAGGGTTTAGCATCTTTCAAAATGCAATTTTTTTCTCGTCTATAATTTTATTTATTTGCTGAATGACTGAAAAGAAGGTTTGTAGCTCGTCTTTGTCTATCATTTCCTGCATTTGGAAATTAAAATTAAGCACGGTTTTGCGTGAAATCTCCTTTTTTTCCTTTCCCAAATCAGTCAGAAACACACGAATACCACGTTTGTCTTTGGTTGCTTTCTGTTTATAAATCAGTCCTTTTTCTTCCATACTGTTGAGGGTTCGTGTGATGCTACGAGCCTCCAGACCCAATAAAGGAGCTATTTTTGTGGCAGATTCTCCTTTTTCAGAGTCAATATTAAGCAAGATAAATCCTATTGATGTGGTCATATCATTAAGATTTGCTTCTACATTGTATAACCGTGAAATGGCGTGCCAAGCCGCTTTTATATTGAAATCAATGGTTTCCTCTCTTTTCATATATCAATATTTTGTATTTAGATTTTCCAAATCTTAAAAATTTGGGAAATCTATAAAAAAAAACATAAAAAACGTAATTCGTAATTGATAATTGTACTCTTATTCTTTGAGCATTTTACTCATCAAATCATTAAAATCTTCTACAAATTTGGTATAATATTCTCCTGTTCCTTGCCCACTAAAACCTGTATAAATCTTGCGTACTGTGCCTTTTTTGTCTATATAAATGGTTGTGGGGAAGGCTAAAATTTCGCTCAACATTGGTAAAGTTTTGGCAGCTTCTGCTTTGTCGTTTGTGCCTGCCACCAAAAAATCATACTCCACATTAAACCTTTTTTGCACTTTTTGGATATTTGTTTTGGCATATTCAAAATCCGACTTGCCTTCATACGCTTTGCGCTCATAGGCAAGGGCAATAATGGCAACATCTTGATTTTTGTTTTTCTTATACCAATCTGCTAAAAATGCCGTTTCGTCCATACAATTTGGACACCAACTCCCAAAAATCTGCAAAATAACTACTTTGTTTTTGTATTTTTCATCATCTAATGATACCATTTTACCATTCAAATCAGGGAATTTAAATGATATTTTGTCATAACCTTTTTTGAGAAAAGTAAGCTCAAAAGCATCTTTTAAAGTGGCTTTTGCATTTTTCTTTCCTACAAAGGTTTCTTTGTAAGACGCACCAGACCAGAATTCACCCGTTATTTTTTCTTCTTTTGAATTTTCATCTGCATTGGGTGCTATCTTAAATTTAAACAAAAAGGCGTGATTTCCATCAAACGTAGAAAGTAGTGCCTCATTTTGAACAATATTGCCTTCCAAATAGCGGTAGTCGCCTGTTTCTGTGAGAAATGTCCCTGTAATATTTTCTCCTACTTGTTGGAAAACGCCTACTGCAGGATAGCTTTTTTTGTCTTTATCTGTAAAAGTAATTTCCCATTTCCCATTAAAATTAGCTTCTGAATTAGCTTTTTGAACAGTTTTAAAGCGGTAATTTTGCCCAAAATACGCAGAAAAAGGTTGGTCTTTTGTGGGGGCATAATATTTGCGGAAAACGCCCGTAAAAAGCGTGTCATTCTGCATTTTCCCAATGAGTGCCGCATCAAAAATATGCAAAGGAATAGTAATAGAATCATCTTTTTGAATAATTTTATCCAAAATTATTTTTTCTTCCGCATTGATAATATGGCTTTCGCCTGACTTTCCATCTTGATTTTCTTTGATATTCAGGATAAACGGAATTTCTCCGCCCTCACTTGCCAAAGAAACACGCCAAATACCTGCTTGAAGACTTTTTTCCATTTTTTTTGATTGGTCAGTGGGTTTATTTTCACAGGAAAAAAACAATAAAGTCGTAAAAATACATACAATATATTTCATTTTTAACATTATTTTTAACATCATTTTGGTCAATTTGAAATACAAATATAGCAATTAAAAGATGTTTTGAATTATTAAAGTAGAAATAAAAATACTTACAAAATGATAGCATCATTTATACGTTGGTTTTGCAGCTTTTGACCATAAATTACCAAAAAGCCCAAAAGAAATTATTTCTTTTGGGCTTTTTGATGCTAAATTGGAATATTTCTATTGAATAATAATTTTCTTCACAAACACATTATTTTCAGAAACTGCTTTCATCACATACACACCTTGCGCAAGGGTTGTTTGCATTGCTAGCGTAGCTTTATACTTTCCAGAAACGTCTGTTTTGATGTTTTGAGAGAAAATAACTTTTCCTTCCATATTGCTGATGCTTATTTGATAGCTTTCTTCTTTTTCTCCATAAAGTGCCAATCCAATATTATCTTGTGTGGTTGGATTGGGGAAAATATCCAAAGTCCCTACATTTTTCTCACCAAAATTAACGCTTACAGATTTGCTATAAGTCGTTTTGCCGTTACCATTTTGGTTGTTATCAACTTGTTTTAGTCTATAATAAGACGTTCCTGCAAGTGGATTTTTGTCTATCAAATTATAGGTTTTGTTTCCTGTCGTTTTCTTAGCTAAAACTGTTCCTATACGCTCAAAACGCACATTATCCACAGAACGCTCTACATCAAAATACTCGTTGTTGGTTTCTGTGATAGTTTCCCAATTTATATCTACTACGGCACCCGTAGGCGTATTGTTTTTCCTTGCTGAAAAATACAAAAGTTCAATAGGAAGTGGCGTAACAATAGGTACAATCACATGTGGCGAGAATTTACGCACATTCATAGCTGTTATGGTTGAAGTGCCAGACGTTACGCCAATGGTTGCACTTGCATACGGAATTTCCCAAAGTCCCGTGATAGGGTCAAAGTGCTGTATAGCAAGTATTCCTGTATTTGCTGCGGGTGTTGTGTTTTCCAAACCTCTGTAAGTGAGCGTAATATCAGCCGCATCAGCCAAGGGAAGCGGATTTAAGCTTGTATTGATGTCCCACCATCTATCCACCACATTTTCACCATTCAGAAAGCCGTAAATATTAAGTAGGTTTGCACCTGCCGCAATAGGCAAATTATTTGTGCCTGTGCCACGTGTGGACATACAAATGCTATAATTCGTAGCCGTTTTCTTATTGAAAAAAGCAGGAATATAACTTGTTGCAGATGTTCCAAAAGGAAATTCAAAATTACCTACTGTTGCGCCTGCATTCCAACACAAAATGCTTCCATTTGTGCCTGCATTGGTTTCACTCATAATAAAGCCACTTGCACCGTGAGTAATGGCAATTAGACTTGGGTTATTGATAGTCAAAGTATTGTTATTCAGACTTAATTGCGTATTATTTAAACTCAAAATGCCACTTACCTGAATAGGATTTGCCAAAGAAACCGTTTGCGTACTATTTAGATTAAGATTGTTAAAATTCGTTACAGTTGTGCCTCCAATGCTTGTCGCAATAGTTCCTACAAAATTAACGGTACTATTATTGGCTACAAAAACGCCATTGTTGGTAAAATTCCCAAATATATTCATAGAATTAGTACCCAAAATAGTAAGGCTACCAGAAAGCGCACCAGAACTATTTATCTCAATGTTAAGGGCTTGCGCACCTGCGGCATTGATAATAGGCATATTTGGTGCATTTGGCGGAATAATCACGTTTGTGGTGCTGTTTGGAACGGTTACGCACCAGTTAGCAGGGTCAAACCAGTTAGAATTTACCGCACCAGTCCAAGTAGTGGTAGTTACACCAGTAAAAGTAAAACCAATATTCAATGCACCAGAAGAGCCCCCGTTACCTTCATACCACCTAAATTCAACCACAGAAGTAGGCGTGAGCAAACCATTCCACACATTTGCGTGGCTATCACAACAGCCTACGTGTGTATTTACTTGAGCACCATCAATAAAAAGCTGATACGTGTCGTCATGGTAAGGTACATCTATTTTATAATTTCCACAAGGAAAACCAGTTCTTATGTATCTCAAAGTATGCACATCAACGGGCATTTCACAGCCAACATACGTAGCAATAGGCGCACCCGCAGGTGGATAAGGGCTAGAGAGAGTTCCCCAACGGTTAAGAGAATTAAAAGAAATATCAGATTCTGTGTAATGTCCTTTATAAATAGAACCTACTAAGCCATCAGCATTTCCTGCATAACAAAACACATTCCAACCGCCTGTAGCCGTTGTTCCTGGCGTTCCTGCGGCTAATGTAGGTCCTAAAACAGTTATAGTTACCGTTTGAGAAATAGTATTACAGTTGTTACTTCCTGCTACGCTATACGTGTATGTACCCGTTGCTGTAGGCGTAGAAGTGATACTAAAACCAGTAGTTGCAGACAAACCTGCAGTTGCAGTATTTCCTGTGGTAAGTGTCCAAGTATAAGTATTTGCGCCTGTGGCAGTTAGGTTAGCGGTTTCTCCTAAACAAATGCTTGTTCTGTTTGAAGTTACAGCCGTACTTGGGTTTGGGTTAATGGTAAAGTTAATAACTTTTGGAAAACTACAACCAGCCACTGTAGCCGTACATGTAACAGAACCTGTACCAGTAGAGCCAGGAGGCGCATATACTTGTATGCTTGTGCCAGTTGCAGCACTCAAAGTAAGCGTTCCCGTAGTAACCGCCCACGTATAAACCACGCCAGCTACTGTATTAGCGGTAAGCGTTGATGCTGAACTTGTTGGCGTAAGTCCCTCACACATTGTTACGCTATTTGGGATAGCACTAAATAATGGAATTTGTGGATTAGCTGCATTAAAAGTAATGCCACCATAAGAACCACCTCCGCCTTCAGTCCAACGCAGTTCTACTGTAGAACTTGCGCCCAAAAAACCCGTCCAAACACTAGGACGCAAGGCACAACAGCCAGGATCAGAAAAAACTTGCACACCATCAACAAAAACAACTACTGCGTCATCATGAACAACATCTAAGCTATAATAGCCACAAGGGAAACCTTGTCTTCTATATACAACTGAATGATTATCAACACCAACAGGGCAACCAACATAATTACTTACTGATGAAGGCGTACCATTTTGACCAGCTACCCAAACATTAGCGGAAAAGAAATTAAGTGTATTTTCTGTGTAATATCCTTGATAGGTGCTAAGTGGAGGATTTACGCTTGTGGTAGGATTGTTACCAAATCCAGTACCAGAATAAACATACGCATTCCAAACATTAGCAGGGAAAACACTAGGACTTATAGGAACGCTAACAGTAACAGTTGCCGTATTTGAAAAAAGGCAATCATTAAATCCTGTCACCGTATAAGTCGTTGTACTAGAAGGATTTGCTGTTACTATTGCGCCTGTTGTCGCACTAAGCCCAGTCGCAGGCGACCAAGTGTAGGTGGTAGCACCGCTTGCCGTAAGTGTTACGGGAGTTGCTGCGCAAATGCTTGTAACGGGTGCTGTGATAGTAACAACAGGATTTGTAGCTGTGAAATTCACAATAATAGAAGATGGGTAAGGACAACCATTCAATGTAGCTACCACATTATAGGTGCGTGTTGCGCCATTTGGCTGATTAACCGTAAGTACATTTGCAGTAGCAGACACAAAACCAGGCGTTGTGTTGTTCCATACGTAAGTAGCACCCGCAATAAGATTAGCAGTTACAGTTTGGTTAATATTAGGGCAAACATTGACAGATGCAGTATTGAAAAGGGTGGTAGGCAAAAGCGTAAAAGTGAGCGAGCCTTGCGAGCCTCCGCCACCTTCTTGCCAACGGTATTCTATGGTAGAAGTAGCATCTAAATAACCCGTCCAGATATTTGGACGAAAGGCGCAACAACCACCATTATAAAATACTTGTGTACCATTCACAAAAACGGTTACTGCGTCGTCGTGATTGGGAATATCCAACTGATAACGACCACAAGGGAAACCTTGTCTTTTATAGACAACAGAATGATTATCAACACCAACATTACAACCAACATATCCAGAAGCAGAAGAAGGAGAGCCTATATTTCCACCTGCCCAACGTGGTGAAGAATCAAACCCAAAACTAGGTTCTATGTAATAACCTGTATAAGTGTCAAAATTAGAACCATTATAGGCATAAACATTCCACTGATTTGTCCCAAAAACTGCAGGATTTCCGCCACCGTTGCCTATTGTAAATGTAACGGTTGTGCTGGAAGTAACACCACAACCATTATCTCCAATAACGGTATAAGTTGTTGATGTTGTGGGAGTTGCAATGACTGTGCTTCCTGTGGTAGCACTAAGTCCAGCCGCAGGTGACCACGTATAGGTATATGCGCCACTTGCCGTAAGCGGAAAGCCTAAAACAGCATTGCCACAACTTGAAAATGCGTTAGGGTTCACTGTTGTAACTGATGCACCCGTAACAATTACGTCCACACTCATTGATTTTGAACAAGAAAGGTTAGCTGGGTCTGCAACTGTAACAACATAAGTAGTATTTACTGCAGGGTTTACACTTATGCTGGCTGTTGAACCACGAGGGTTTCCTGCCTCTGTCCAAGAGTAGGCAAGCCCCGCCTGACTAGATGTAGCTGTCAAAGTAACGGCTGCAGCACTACATTTATAGACAAT
>JAYVGJ010000347.1:0-17681 GCA_043772375.1 Raineyaceae bacterium
TTTATGCTTTATTATGCGTGCTTTTTGTCGTGTTGCTTTCGCTTGTTAGGGCGACCACAAGGGTCGCACCCTACATTTCTATGAACTTGTCCTACACCCGTATTTCTAATAAAGATATTTTTCTGCAATTTAGTATTTATCCACTATAAAAGCAAAAAAACTACTTTCTAACTTCTATCAAGTTAAATTATAGCTGATATTATACAAGATTTTTGGTATGAAAAATTAGAGAAAACTATTAAGCAAGTGTGGATTGTAATGGTTTAGGAAATTTAGCTTACAAAAAATACTACATCACTTTAATAAAAACGTCAGACTGTAAGACTAAACGAAAAAGTCCCTAATTAAAAAATTAGGGACTTTAGTTGACCGACAAGGGCTCGAACCTCGACTCTTCTGTACCAAAAACAGACGTGTTGCCAGTTACACCATCGGTCAGGCAAACTTTGAGTCTTTTGACTCATTTTTTACTTTATCTTGGATTAGTTTTTGATTTTCTTCTCTTTGATGATGCAAATGTAGTACCTTTTTTTTAATCCACCAAATTTTTTTGAATTTTTTTTCAAAAAAATAAGAAAAAAATAAAAATATACGAATAATTCTTATTTACAAAGGTTTTTCAAACTTTTTTTTTTAAATTGCATACAGAAATTTCAAAACGTACCAAAATATATTACGGAACAATGCAAGTCAAACGCAAAACACTCCTAAATTTCAATAAATCAACCAAAAAAGCACTCCTGACTGTGCTGATTGCTATTATTTTTTTGGTGATTTTTTCTATTATTTTCTCTGATATTATCTCTTTTGTGATTATTTCACTTATTTTAGTGGCTATCTTGTCGCCACTTGTCAATAGTTTATCAGAAATTTATGTCTTTGGAGTGCGTTTGCCTCGTATTGTAGCCATTTTAATAACTTTTGGACTTTTAGGAAGTATTTTATTTGGCATTATTACAATGTTTGTGCCACTAGTTTCTAATCAAATAGAACTTCTTAAAACCTTAAAAATCAATGAAATAACTACTAAAATAAGCCTTCCAATAGAAAATTTGGAAAAAACATTGATTTATAAATTTGGAATAAAACAACAAGTAGGCTTTATTTTCAAAGAAATAGGCACAGCAACACTTCATTTCGTAGAGAAATTTAATATAGGAAATATTATCAATAATTTTCTAAGTATTACAACAAGTATTTTAGTAGGATTTCTTGCCGTTTCATTTGTTACTTTCTCTATTTTGATGAAAAAAGGCGTGGTACGTAACCAAATTATCAATATTATTCCTAATCAGTATTTTGAAGTAGGCATAACTGCCATTTACAAAATAGAAAAACTCCTCTCTAACTACCTTAGAGGCGTGTTTTTGCAAATAATGGCTGCTTTTACACTTATTGCGCTAGGACTTAGTTTTTTTGGTATTCACTATGCCATTACAATAGCTTTGTTTGCAGCTTCTGTGCATTTTATTCCTTATTTAGGACCAATTTTATCTATCACTTTTGGTGTCTTAGTCGGTGTTTCTACGGCTTCTTTGGGTGCAGAAAACAACATACAAGCAAGCACAATAGCTAATGCAATAGCCACTACAAAAATTTCTGAAACCGTTATCTTGATTAAAATTTTGATTGTTTTTGTATCAGTTTACGCACTTGATAGTGTATTTTTTCAGCCACTTATTTTCTCTAAAAGTGTCAAAGCGCACCCATTAGAGATTTTTTTGGTTATTTTTGCAGGCGCAACCCTCGCAGGTGTGGTGGGTATGATACTCGCTATTCCCGCTTATACTATTCTGAAGGTGATTATAACAGAGTTTTTAGTTGGATATAGGCAATATTATATCTTCCAAAACGACTAATTCAATTAAAAATTACGAATTATCAATTACGAAATTTATTGTATTTTCGTACCTCGTATTTCTAATTTGCTAGTTTCTTAGTTGGTTTATTTCATTTTGCAGCTCACTTATAAGTGAATACAATTTTGTGTTTGGATTAGGCATAATTTCTGGAAGATGCGCTGAAATCATCAAAATTGGTTGCCAAATCTCAAAAATTTCACGTAAAGGCAAACGGAAAGTGTTTTCATTAGTAGTTATTTTCAGATAATTTTCTGTTTTTAATAGGTTTTCTACTTTTGCATAAAAAATGCCCTGCCTTTGCGACACAATCACGTAATAATTATCCTGTAAATTATACCAATTTTTGATGTATTCTCCTATCAAAACTGTTTTTGGTTGGGGGAAATCTTGCCCCATTTCAAAAGCACGCAAATCTCTATTTTCTTTATTTTGTTCATTTTCAGCCAGCAAACTAAGATTTAGTTGTGGCAAATCTGCTACAAATGAAGGATTATCATAACTTGCCAAATATTCGTTTCTTTGTGGCAGTTTTATGAAAGGAATATCATTTTTAGCTTTCTTATTCTGGTTGTTTTGCTGATTATTTTCTGGATTATAAGTGTTTTGAGCCGTAAAAAAACCTGTTTCTAATGTTGGATAAGTAGTTTTTTGTGTTTTTTCTTGCTGAAAATCTTGCTTTTTCTCTGAATAATTATCCTGAAAATTATTTTTGTAATCTTCTTTTTGATTATCTCTAAAATCATTAAGAAAATTATTCTGTTGTTGATTTATTTTTAGTTTCTCTTCTAAATCTTTTGCAAGATTTCTACTTATAATTTCCTGTGCTTCTTTTTGCATTTTTTCTAAATCTTCCCTCAAATCTTCCTTTATATCTTCTCCCACATTTATATCAGAAATATCATTTTCAGTATGTACAGACGCTTTTTCCTTAATCAAACGAATGTCCAAACTAATCAAATCATCAACAGAAATATCAAAAGTTTTAGCAATAATTTGGAGATTTGCAAGGTTGGGCGTAGCACGACTTTCCTCATACGCTCCAAGAGATGGGCGTTTGATACCAATTTTATTGGCAAACTCTTCTTGCGTCATTCCGTGCAAACGGCGCAAATAACGGATATTTCTACTAACCAAAGTCATCATAAATAGTGTGTAGTGAAGTAGTGAAATAGTGTGTAGTGAAGTAGTGTGTAGTGTTTTTTGTCGTAATAAGCGGGACGCTTGTATTTCACTACACACTATTTCACTACACACTAAGAAAGTGCGTCCCAATATTCTACGGCACGCCTCAAATGTGGGATTACAATAGTGCCTCCAATGAGGTTTGCAATAGCAAAAACTTCAAAAACTTGCTCTTTGGTCAGTCCTGCTTCTTTGCATTTGCCCAAATGATAACGAATACAGTCATCACAACGAAGCACCATAGAACACGCCAAACCAATCATTTCTTTGGATTGCACGCTTACACTTCCTTCTGCATAACAATTAGTATCCAAATTGAAAATTCTTTTTAGCACAATGTTGTCCGCAGAAAGAATTTTCTCATTCATTTCGCTACGATAGCTATTAAACTCTTCTACAATATTTTTATTATCACCTTTTTGGTGGTTGTCGTGGTTATTATTCATTTTTTTGATAAAATCTTATTTGAAATAATTTCCCAAAAATACATTATAAATTTTGAAAAACCAGTTTTTTAATTGATATTTCTACAAATACGAAAGTTCCCACGCACTTTTATAAGCGTTTATCTCCTCCGTATAAGCCAAAAACTTCTTATAAAATGGGTGATTTGCTAGCGTTGCACTATCTCCAATAACAATAAGTTTGCGTTTAGCACGCGTGAGAGCCACATTCATACGGCGCACATCAGACAAAAAACCAATCTCTGAATGGTCGTTGCTACGCACCAAACTAATATAAATAATATCTCGTTCTTGCCCCTGAAAACCGTCCACAGTGCCAATATTCATTATATTTTTGTTGGGGTGATTCTCCAAAAGTTTCTCCAAAAACTTCACTTGTCCCTTGTAAGGCGAGATAATGCCTATTTTAACCACCCCTAACCCCTCCTTAGGAAGTAGGGGGACAAACTCCCCTCCTTGAAAGGAGGAATTGGGGGTGGTTTTATTTAACTCCCCTCCTTTCAAGGAGAGGCTGGGGGTGGTTTTGAAAAAATCAGTTTCCAACATATTATTAAGATGTTTTACAAGCAAATTAGCCTCCTCTGGATTTTCCAAACTGCTTCCTTCTGACCCAAATTCCTCCGAAAAACCGCAACCAGCCGTATCTATAAACGTAAATGGCGCATTATCAAACATATCCAAAACCTTTGTAGCCACACTTTCATCTGCCTGCAATCTATCTTCATAGAAATAACGACCAGAAAAACGCATTATTTGCTCGTGCATACGGTATTGCGTATCCAAAAGAATAGCCGTTTGAGGCTTTTTAGCACGTATTTTCTCAAATAATGTTACTGCAAATCCTAGTTTGTCTGCTTGTTGGCTTTTCACAGTGGGCGGCAACTGACAATCATCTCCTGCTAACACTACTTTTTGCGCCTTTGTGATAGGAATCCAACACGCAGGCTCTAACGCTTGTGCCGCCTCATCTATAAAAATTGTCGTATATTCTCGTTTAAATATATGGCGGTTTGCTGCACCCACAAGCGTACAGGCAATAACCTGCGCATTATCTAAAATATTTTGTGCAATAAACTTCTCCAAATCCGTTGCCTCTGCTGATATTTTACGAGCCTCTGAAAGTATTAGTTTGCGTTGTTCACGCTCACTTGCACCAAAATTACGTTTATACTTTTTGCCTATATTCTGAAATTCTGTAGCTTGCTTACGAAGTTTTTTTATCATTGGAAACTGCTTATCAGCTACCATTTGAGCATCTAAGGTGCTATTTAGGGCTATTTCACTTACACGAGCTGGGTTTCCTATGCGTACCACACGTAAGCCTTTTTCTGCTAGTTTCTCCACTAACAAATCAACTGCTAAATTGCTTGGAGCGCATACCAAAACCTGCTTTTCTTTCTTTAAAGTAAGATTTATAGCCTCTACAAGTGTTGTCGTCTTTCCTGTGCCTGGAGGTCCGTGAATGATTGCCACATCTTTTGACAACAAAACATTCAAAACAGCATCATTTTGAGCCAAATTAAGGTTTGGAAGTTTCAAATCAAAGTTTTTGTCTTCATATTCTGGTACTTTTTCCCCTAAAATCACCTCTCTAAGTTCTGAAAGCCTATTATTTTCTGCTTTAATCACCTTTTGCAACGAAAATTCCATCTCCTGATAACTGCCCTCATCAAACAACAAATCAACGCCTAGTTTGCCGTCATCTAGCCATTCTGGCTCTTCATCTACACTAAAGGCTATTTTCATAGTATCACCCTTCAAAAATGAAATAGTGCCTTGAATGCGGTCTGTACTAGCATCATTTGCATTACAAAACAGCACGCAAGGTTGCCCAGACTGAAACTGATGCGGCTTATGTTGCTCGTTTGTACGTTCAACTTCCAAATAAAGATAATCTCCAATGCCAAAACCACTATCAGTAATCTTTATGGGATACCAACTAATGCCTAGTTTGCGGCGTTCATTGAGCGGAGTTTTTTGCAAAACTTCCGTAAAACGCTCTCTGTCTTCTGTTTTTTCTATTTGAAGAAGACTTTGCGTTTGTTGTAATTGTGTTATTGATGTCAAAATATGCGTTGTTTTTAGATGAATTTATTGTTGTTTTGTTTTTACAAATTTAAGATTTTTTTTTTGTTGTAACAAAAAGAAAATGTATTTAAAATGTAGGGGCAACCCTTGCGGTTGCCCTATTTGAATAGGTTTAAAATATATATTTGCCATTTATTTGCTGATTTTGTTTGTCGTGTTGCTTACGCATATTGGGCAGGGGCAAGCCCAGCCCCTACATTGTTGAAAATCAACACAAATAATTCTTTTTTTATTTGCTTTTTTTCACTAAATAGCAAGTATAAAATTATTCTTTCACCTAAAATAATTACACAATGGAAGCAATATCCGTAAAACAAATGAAAAAATGGGCAAAAGACACCCTGCCGCCTATGGCGTGGCAACGTGTTACTTTTCGTATATTGCCCCAACTCAACAAACTCAATGTGTTTTTACACTTTTTTGAAGATGATAATTATCTTCTAAAAGATGATGTCTTCAAAACACTTGATAATACTTTCTTGGAAATCTTTGGAAAGAAATTTACAGATGCGCCTGCTGAAATTATAGCACCAACGACAACAGAAAAGCTTGCTTTTGTGCCTACTGTTGTCCCTGTGGACGAGCAAAAAGTAGTGCCTACTGTTGCACCAACCAATGATTTTATACAAGAATCTCTAAAATCTTTTGAAAAACTAGCAGAAAGAGTAGATAAAATCATCTCAATAGAGAAAAATGAAGAAGAATTTTCTCCAAAACTAGAAGAAAAACAACCTGAAAAAGTTGATGCGCCATTAGTAGAGAAAGTTGAAGAAATTTTGCCTGTTGATGCGCCATTAGTAGAAAAAGTTGAAGAGATTTTGCCTGTTGATGCGCCAGTAGTAGAAAAAGTTGAAGAGATTGTAGTACCACTTGCAACAGAAAACCTTATTTTTGTGCCTACTGTTGTTCCTGTGGACGAGCCAAAAGTAATACCTATTATTACGCCAATTACTGACGAAGCACAAGAGTCTATAAAATCTTTAGAAAAGATAGCAGAAAGATTACAAGAAGTCTTTTCTATAGAAAAAAATGAAGAAAAATCTTCTCAAAAACCAGAAGACATTGAACCTCAAAAAGTTGATGTGCCAGTAGTAGAGAAAGTTGAAGAGATTGTAGTACCGCCTGCAACAGAAAATCTTGCTTTTGTGCCTACAGTTGTCCCTATTGAAGAGCCAAAAGTAATGCCTGAAGTTGTGCAAGAGCCTGATGTCGTGCAAGAAATTCCAGAAATTAAACCATTGGAAAAAGTTGAAGAAATTGCATTGCCAAAAGAAGAGGAAAAAGAGCCTGAAAAGCCAAAAGAAAAGCCTTTTGTCTCTTTCTTTTCCTTTGAACAGCTTAAACGCATCTTTGGTAAAAAATAACAACTAACAAATCAGCTTTTTTTATTAAATAAAATCAAACATCATCACATTATGGAAAGAGTTATGCAGACCCTTAGAGGGCATTTTGACACAAAATTCAATACTTATACGGCTGCGCAAGAGCCTATGATTTTCCATTGCCACCATTACAATACTGTTTTGCAGGCAACGCTGGAAGATACAAGAGATTATATAGATATTTATCCTGTACTGGTTGATTCTGCACAGGAAATAGTATATAGTCAGCTAACTGCGTTCTTTGCGGAAAGTCATCTAACTGATTATTCAGAGAGAAAAGAAGCAGTTGAAGACTTTTTTGCCTTTTGTGGCTATGGAAAGTTTTCTCTTGACGCACTTTCGCCCTTTGGTGGAAAGATTATAGCAGAGTCAGACCATTATAGCTATGGTTGGAAGGTAAAATTTGGTCTTCGTCCAGACAATTTGCCTATGGTTTCTTTTTTTACACGAGGCTTTTTAGCAGGTGCAACTGATGCTATCTTTAATTTGCCACTTGGTACGTCTGATTGCGTGCAACTCACTTGCTATACAAAAGGTGATGCCTTTCCTAGCTTTGAAGTAAGTAAACTGGCGCAACCTAAAACGCTTGTAGCATCTCCTAAATTAGGAAAACCACAAACGTATGAGCTTAAAAATCCTACGCAAGAAACAGATGTAAACTATCTTGGCATACGTGAGGCTCTTACAAATATGCCTATAAATGGTACTGCAACCAAAGGTATGATTGATGCTTTTGGTGTGTTGCTTACTAGAATGTTTGCTAACTATTATTGTCAGATTTCGTACAAGATGCTCAAGAAATTAGAGGCATCTATGGAAAATGAGGGACTTAATTTGGCTGACCAGCTACTTACTGAAGCAGGGCATACTTGCGCATTCTATACTTTTGGAGGTGTTATGGAGTCTGCGGAATGGAACGGAATGATTAAGCCTATGTGTAAAACTCGTGAGGATTGGGTTCACGGGATTGTGGCAGTTGTTAATGCGTTTGGGTGGGGTTTTTGGGAGATTTTGGAACTTATTCCAGCTAAAAAGCTCGTGCTTAAAGTGCATAATGGTTATGAAGCAACATCTTATTTAGGTGCATTTGGCAATGGGGCTATTCCTATTTCGTTTTTGGCAAAAGGTGCAACAATGGGAATAATGAATTTGCTTTATAATGGTGATGTTACGACAAATCCAAGCCTAACAGAAGAATATTATCATACTATTTGTAGGTCTGATAAAATGTTTTCAGTAAAACAAACTGCTTGCAGAACAATGGGAGCAGATGCTGACGTGTTTGAGGCAATGCTTTTAGATTAAATGTTAGCGTAAAACCCTTAGGGTGTTATATTTTTAAGCTATTAAGTTCCAAAAACTAACACCCTAAGGGTTGAATACAGCTTTTTTATTCCTCTTAAAAGAAAACTAATGAATCATTCTTTTAAAATAACTGTTAATCAAACGTGTAGGAAGTTCATTAAGCGTTGTTATGAACTTCCTACACCAACTGATATGCTACTTATAGATAATTTGGGGGAGTTTGGCGTAATAGAGATACAAGATTTTAAGAAATACTTGCCAACTGCAAAGAATGTATATAAAATTTGTATGGAAGATTATATGTATATCTCTGGTGCGTTAGATGATACGCTGATTTATTTTACTATTCCAAAGGAAAATGAAACACTTATCAATAATTTTGAAGATAAATTAAAAGAATGGTTAGCTAAATATTAAAATCAACGCGTTGATTATTAAAAACAACGCGTTGATTATTGAATACAACACGTTGATTATTGAATACAACGCGTTGATTATTGAATACAACGCATTGATTATTGAATACAACACATTATTTTAAATAAAATAGTAAATAAATTTTGATTTATAGTTTTATTTATTTAATATTGACAAACTAAAAATTATTATCAACCTTCTAAAATAAATAAAAAATGGCAAGAGCTAAAAAAACAAGTAAAATACTTGAAAGCGCAAACACTCGTTTGGCTAGTATTAAATCCATTGGAGCAAATTTGGATTTAGGAAACGGTGTAACAACTGTCGTGTACAGTGATTTAATTGAAGAAACTAAAAATGTATTGGAAGATTACAATACAGCACTTTCTTTGGTTGATGAAAAACAAAATCTCTACAGAAAAATAGAGAAAGAACTTAAAGCATTACACGAACGTGTTTTGATTAGTGTTGCTGCAAAGTATGGAAAAGATAGCAATGAATATGAAAAAGCAGGCGGTGTAAAGAAATCAGAACGTAAAAAGCCTACCAAAAAAGCTGTATAATCAAAAAGAGGATATAAAAACTAAGTTTTTATATCCTCTTTTTTTGTATTATGTTTTTGTATTAAAAATGTAGGGTGCGACCCTTGTGGTTGCCCTAAATGCGAAAGCAACACGACAAACAATTTTAGACATTTAACATAATAATATACATAAATTGTTTGTCGTTGGGGCGACCTCAAGGGTACGCCCCTACATTTTTACATCTCTTTTAACTCATTGACTACCTTTGTAAGGGTTGTCTTTGCATCTCCAAAGAGCATAAGACAATTAGGATAACCAAACAATTCATTTTCTATTCCAGCATATCCTGCATTCATTCCACGCTTAGACACAATAACTGTACGAGCTTTGTCTGCATTCAAAATAGGCATTCCATAGATAGGACTAGCGGGATTACTGCGTGCAGCAGGGTTTACAACATCATTAGCACCTATTATAAACGCTACATCAGTTTGTGCAAACTCTTCATTTATGTCGTCCATCTCTATCAACTTATCATAAGGAATGTTTGCCTCTGCCAAAAGTACGTTCATATGCCCTGGCATACGTCCCGCAACAGGGTGAATAGCATATTTAACGGTAATGTTTTTCTTTTCAAGCATCTCCGTCATTTCACGCACAATGTGTTGTGCTTGCGACACAGCCATTCCATAACCAGGAACTATTATCACAGAACTAGCAGAATCAAAAATCATTGCCGCTTCTTCCGCTCCAACTTCTTTTACTACTATATCACTTGCGCTACCTCCTCCGCCCGCTGCAGTAGGCGCAGTACCAAAGCCACCAAGAAGCACATTCATTAAAGAACGGTTCATTGCTTTGCACATAATTTGCGTAAGTATGATTCCAGATGCTCCAACAAGCGCACCAGTTATTATAAGTACGTTATTTTGAAGTACAAATCCTGTCATACAAGCTGCAATACCTGAATACGAGTTTAGCAGAGAGATAACCACAGGCATATCTGCGCCACCAATAGGAATAACAGTCAAAACACCTAGCAAAAGCCCTAAAAAAACTATTGCATATAAGTAAATAGCTTGCGTAGGGTCAATGCAAAGCATTACACTAGCTCCAATCATCACCACCGCTACGACAAGATTAAGCAAATGTTGTCCTTTAAAAGAGATAGACCCTCCGCTAATAGTTCCGTTTAGCTTTGCAAAGGCTATATATGAGCCAGTAAAAGTTACAGCACCTATAATAATACCCAAAATAGCACTAACAAGTGTTATCATATCTACCACGACAGGCGTTCTCTCGTGCATATTCATCCAATAATCTGCAGCAGATACCAAAACAGAGGCAAGACCGCCCACACCATTGAAAATAGCGACCATTTCAGGGATTTTAGTCATTGCAACCTTCTTAGCATAATACATTCCTATCAAAGTACCTACTAAAATACAAGCAAATATTTCTGGCAATGAGAAAAGTTTAGCTTGAAGAAGTGTAGCAACTATTGCTATCAGCATAGCCACAGCAGAATAGAGGTTTCCTTTACGTGCAGTTGGCGTTTTGCCCATCATTTTTATTCCTATAATAAACATTATAGAAGAAACAAGGTACGCAAGTTTGATTAAAATTGGTATAAATTCCATATTGATAAAGTCTTTTTTTATGTTGATTAAATGATTTTAATAATTATGAATTGTAAATTGTAAATTATGAATGAATTGCAAACCATTCATAATTTATAATTCATAATTCATCATTCACAATTCTTATTTTTTCTTCTTAAACATTTCCAGCATTCTGTCTGTCACGACATAGCCACCCACCACATTGATTGTAGCAAGCACAATAGCTATCATACCCAGCAGTTTGCTTACAAGCGTGAAGTCGCCATACTTAGTACCTACCCCAGACGAGATAAGCGCACCTACAATAGTGATACCAGAGATAGCATTTGAGCCAGACATTAGTGGCGTATGCAAGGTAGGAGGAACTTTATTGATAAGTTCTGCTCCTAGATACGTGGACAAAGCCAGCACGTATATAAGCGTTATTAGCGTTTCTACATTCATTGGTTGTTGTTGATTTTTTGGTTGTTGTTGGTTGATATTGCTTGCTTATTGTTTGTCGTTTGTTGTTTGTCCGTTCCGTAAGCACGGCTTACGGCTATTATTGTTAAACCCTTTCAGGGTTTTAAAGACATTGTACTAACAATTTGTTACTTGTCGTTTCCGTAAGCACGGCTTACGGCTATTATTGTTAAACCCTTTCAGGGTTTTAAAGACATTGTATTAAAAACCCTGAAAGGGTTTAATGTTAATAGCCGTAGGTCGTACCTACGGAACATGCAAACAACAAACACGTAATATATTTTTATTGATTTACTGTTGTGATTTACTTAAAATCTCTTTTGTGAGTTTGTTAAGAAGTTCTCCTTTGTGGGTAATGATGCTTCCAGCAGTGATTTCTTCTTCCATTTCCCACTTAAAACCTTCCTTTTTAGCGAGATGAAGAAGTAAAGTAGCAATGTTTTGGGCATATAATTGACTTGCATTGATAGGTAACAAAGAAGGTAGGTTTGATTCCCCAACAATAGTTACTCCGTGCTTGACAACAGTTTTATTTAGCTCGCTAATCTCACAATTACCACCAGAAATCACCGCCATATCCACAATAACACTTCCTAATTTCATTGATTTTACCATCTCTTCACTTACCAAAACAGGTGCTTTTTTACCCATCACAAGTGCGGTAGTGATAACAATATCCGCATCTTTGATATGTTTTTGTATAAGTTCTTTTTGTTTCTGTAAAAAGTCCGCAGAAACTTCTTTTGCATAGCCACCTTCTACTTTTGAGGCTTCTGCTTGTACTTCTAAGTAACGCCCACCCAATGATTCTACTTGTTCTTTTGTTTCTGCACGTACATCTGTTACCTCCACGACTGCGCCAAGACGTTTAGCCGTTGCAACAGCCTGCAAACCCGCTACACCAGCTCCAAAAATAAGGACTTTTGCGGGCGTAATAGTGCCAGCAGCGGTCATCATCAAAGGAAATATTTTACCTAATTCGTTAGCACCAAGCAAAACGGCTTTGTAGCCTGCCAAATTAGCTTGAGAACTAAGTGCGTCCATTTTTTGTGCCCTAGAAATACGTGGCACAGCATCCATAGCAAAGCTAGTAATCTTCTTTTCAAGCAAAGCAGCGACTAATTCAGGTTGGGTATAAGCATACATAAATGAAATAAGTACCGCATCAGCTTTCATAAGGCGTATTTCCTCCACGCTAGGCGGATTAACTTTAAGAATTACGTCTGCTTCCTTATAAAGCGTATCTTTATTTGGCTCAATAGTTGCACCAACTGCGGTATAAGCGGCATCAGCAAAGAAAGAAGCAAGCCCAGCATCTTTCTCAATGACGACAGAAAAGCCTGCTTTAAGTAGATTTTTGACTACATCAGGCGAGATAGCCACACGTTTTTCGTAGGCTTGAGTTTCCTTTGGGATAGTTATTTTCATTGATTTATAAGCGGTTATTTGAGGAAAATGTTTGTTTAGTTTCTTTTAATGATGCAAAATATACATTTTTTAGGATTATGAAAATGTTTTTGTGTTTTTTTATTGAAATAATGTTTGTTTTGTGTTACCAAAGATACATTTTATTGTCGTGGGGTTAAGCGCAAATATCCTCGCACCGTCAGCTAAAGCAGACGGCAAAGAAAGAAAAGTGAACAGAAATATTTTTTATTGTACTTTTTATTACCTTTTGCCGTCTGCTTTAGCTGACGGTGCAGAGATTTTTGAGTGCCTAAACCTTGGCAAACAAACCAATTTAGATAATTGCGGAACAATTTCAATACCATATTTTCAATACAAAATACATTTTCTTTTGTTATCTTGTCAAAAAATAACCTCCAATAGCCTTAAATCTCTCTCAAATGTACACAAACAAACGTATTTTAGTATTTATTTTCTTGTTTTTGTTGTCGTTTTCTTTGTTTTCACAAGAAAAAACAACAAAAGAGTTACCTAAATTGTCCCTAAATCCCCAAAGGGGACTTCAAAACAAAATAAATTCGCCTATTTTTACACCTAAAAAGTATTGGATAATGTTCAAAGATAAGGAAAATATTGATGTTCCTATATCTGTGGTGCATTTGGCTAAACTAAAAGAAGAAAATATCAAAATTGAAAGTCATTCTAAGTGGCTTAATTGCGTTTCTGCGTATATTTCTGACGAGAAACTCGTTAAAATAAAGCAATTTGATTACGTAAAAGAAGTGATTTTAATGGATAAATCACTAAAAAAAGCATCTTTTAAATCAAAAAAAGAAAAAAAAAGAAACTCATTTGTGAAGACACAAACAACGGCTAGGTTTGAACCCACTAATGATGCAACATTGTCAATTTGTCTGTTCCAAATGAATGCAAGAGCGTTTACGGAGGCGGGCATTTCTGGTAAAAATGTACGTGTAGGCATTACTGATGCAGGTTTTTGGGGAGCGGATAAAGATAAAAGTTTGCAACATCTTTTCAAAAAAGGTACGAAAGAAAGTAAAATTTTGTTTACAAAAGATTTTATTTCACCAAAACAAAAGTTTTTCAATATTACGGATTCTCACGGCACAACTGTACTAAGTAAAATAGCAGGAAAAACAGACAAAAACATTACTGGTTTAGCTTATGGAGCTGATTTTTATCTTGTTCGTACGGAAAATGATGCCATAGAAGCACGTACAGAGGAAGAAAATTGGTTACGTGCCATAGAAATGCTGGATAGTTTGGGTGTGCGCCTTGTAAACGTATCTTTGGGCTATTCTACGGACTTTAATAACCCTGCAGAAAACTATACAATAGCGCAAATGGACGGTAAAACGGCTTTTATTAGTCGTGCCGCAAAGATTGCAACAGAGAAAAAAGGAATGATTATTGTCGTGTCGGCAGGAAATGATGGTACTAGCAATAGTTGGAGCATTATTTCTGCGCCTGCTGATGTTTCAGGCGTGATTGCGGTGGGTGCTACAGAGGTATATTCACGTATGAAGATGAATTATAGCAGTGAAGGCTCTGAAAATGTGCCTTTTGTAAAGCCAGATGTAGCTTGTCAGTCGTTTTCTGGAACTTCATTTGCTGCGCCTATTATTACGGGTTTTGTGGCGTGTTTGCTAGAAAAGCAACCAACATTAACAAATGAAGCTATAAAAAATATTCTAAATAAATCAGCTCATTTGTATCCTTTTGCCAATACTTTTATTGGTTATGGCATTCCGCAAGCTGATATTGCGCTGAAAGTGTTAGAAAATCCTGATTTTGACCCAAAAAGAAGTAGCGTTATTGAAGTGCAAAAAGACGTTAAAACAGGTTTGAAAGCTGATTTTGTAGAGATTTTGGATATAAAAAGCAGCAAAGTAATTCTATTTCATAAGAAAAATAAAACTGTTGCTTTCAAACAACTTTCTCAAAAGACAAAAGAAGGCAAAATAATCATTAAAAAACCAAAAAAAGCTACACATACTACAGTAGATGCAGGAAACAAGGTAATAGAAATTGTTTGGTAATTGACACCCTAAGGGTGGATTTCAGTATTTTTCAGAAAATTAGTTTTAAATTTCCACCCTTAGGGTGTCAATATCAAAAGATTATTTGTGCCATTCTTGTTTTATTTAGATTATTTCTAAATAAAAGCATTTATGCAACTTTTTAGGTAAAAATTTACTCTTAATAAAGTAAATTTAATACAAAAAATATAAAAACAAATAGTCAAAATGAAAAAAAATACATTAAGCAATACATTTATTTCAATAGTTTTATTGAATTTTTTTATTAGCTTTTTCCTAATAAATAATAAAATTATTGCGCAAGATGTCAAACAAGGTAGTATTTCAGGTACTTTGCAAGAAGCCACCAACAGTGAGCCAGTGCCTTATGCTAATATTAGTCTTACCAAAAGTGGCACAAATGAAATTATTTTGTCTGCTGTAAGTACAGAAATTGGTAATTTTTTGCTTGCAAATGTACCCAATGGCAAATATGACCTTAAAATACAGTTTATTGGTTTTGAGGATTATGTTATTAAAAACATTATTATTGATGATAATTCTAAACAAAAAACACTAGGACAACTACTTCTGAAAACAAGCGACACACTAGAAACGAAAGTAGTGGAAGTTACGGGACAAAAAGAAATACAACGTGCAGAAATTGGCTCTCGTGTGTATAACGTAGGGCAAGATTTGGTGAACAAAGGCGGTACGGCTGTAGATATTTTGCAAAATATTCCTTCTGTGCAAGTTGATGAAAATAATGCGGTTACAATGCGTGGTTCTGGTAATATTACGGTGCTTATCAATGGCAAACAGTCGGGCATTACGGGTGCGAGCAGGCAAGCGGTTTTGGACAAAATCCCTGCTAGTTCCATTGAACGCATAGAAATCATCACAAATCCTTCTGCTAAATATGATGCTGATGGTGGTGCTGGGATTATTAATATTATCCTTAAACAAAACCAAGAAGACGGAATGAATGGCTCTGTTGGGGTGAATATTGGAAATAATAACCGCCACAACGCTAATTTGGAACTTTCTTACAAGAAAAATAAAATAAATGTTTTTGGAAATGTGAATTTTAATCAAAATGGGCGTATCAATAGGATTTCATTTTTGAGAAATAATTATGTGCCAACACTCACAATACCTAATTTTCAAGACCAATTACGTATAGCAGAAGGTATCAATACCAGTTTTACAGGAAATTTGGGCTTTGAATACGCAATAAACAAAAAAAATACTATTTCTTTTGAGTCAAATAGCAGCACAACTGCCAAGGATAGAGATGAAAATCTTAGAAATAATAACGAAGATATTAACAGAAATCTGAATGATTATTATATCAGAAATACGCTAGAAAGAGGGGACGAACTCAATTCTAATTATGCGTTCAATTATGTTAGGAAACTTGCCAAACCTCGCCAAGAACTCAAATTTTATGCCTCACACGCACGTGCAGACGAGATGGAGCGCAACAGATTTGACCAAACTGCTTATGATAAAAATGGTTTGCAAAGCCTTATTCCTACATTTTTGCAAAGAAATGCTAACAATACGCTTAATCAGACAAGTCTTTTTCAGTTAGATTATTCGCAACCTATCAAAAAAGATTTTAAAATAGACTTTGGTGCAAAATCTATCATACGCCAAGTAAATTCTGATTTTTCTTTGGAAGATTTTGATAGAAATACTCAAGATTGGACGAATAATGCGCAATTTTCTAATAAATTTAACTACTTTGAGCAAATTCACGCCTTATACTCGCAAGGTGGCGGCAAGTACAAAAAATGGGAGTTTGATTTGGGAGTGCGTTTAGAGCAGGCTTACACAACCTCAAAACTTGTCAATACAAATGAAACTTTTACAAATAATTATTTTAATATTTTTCCTAGTGCAGTCGTGGCACGCAAAATAACTGATAACCAAAAACTTCAGGCTTCGTATAGCAGACGTATTAACAGACCAGGTTTTGGGCAATTAAATCCGTTTGCAAATATCAGTAATCCGCTTGTTTTTCGTGGCGGAAACCCATTTTTGAAGCCAGAATTTACGGATTCTTATGAGCTTGGTTACATTAGAGATTGGGAAGAAACAAGTATTACGACATCTGTTTTTTATAAGAAAAACACGAATGTTATTCAGCAAATTCTGGAAAATACTACACTCAACGGGCAGCCTGCTAGCATTTATAGACCCAATAATATTAATTCTTCTCAAAACTTTGGGATAGAAATCATTGGTTCTCATAAAGTGAAGAAATGGTTAAGTCTTAATGCTAATTTCTCCTATTTTAGGCTGATTGTTGATGGGACGAATTTTAGCCCAGAAACGAGTAATAATTCATATAGTTGGAATACTCGTTTGATGATGAATTTTACGCTGCCTCAAAATTGGAAAATACAAACAATGGTGTCGTATAATGGTCCTACGGCTACGGCACAAGGCACAAGCAAAGATATTTTTATGAGTAGTATTGGTATTAGTAAGCAAATCAACAAATTAACGCTTAATTTGCGTGTGGTGGATATTCCGCAAATACAACGCAGAGGCGGTATTGTGAATACAACACAATTTACACAAGATTTTGGTTTTAGAGGGAACACTCGTACCATACAAATAGGCGCAAACTACCGTTTTGGAGGAAATGAGAAAAAACGTACCAAAAGACGTGATGAGGGCGGTTTTGATGCAGGCGGAGGAGAATAATTATGAATTGTGAATGAATACAAAATTTTGATAGTCAAATCAAAACATAAACTAATTACAAACACCTACTTCTGACGGGTGTAGGACAAGTTGTATTTGTAGGGGCTGGGCTTGCCCCATAGCCGTCAGGTTAAGGCATTCAAATATCCTTGCACCGTCAGCTAAAGCAGACGGCAAAGGAAATGAAAAAACAGAAATATTCTTTTAAAGTG
>JAYVGJ010000348.1:0-2695 GCA_043772375.1 Raineyaceae bacterium
AAATACAAAAAACTTAGTTTCAACCTTGCGTTCTTTGCGTGTATTTAAACTTTGCGCCTTTGCGGTAAATTAGAACTTTATTTACAACGCATTACTTACAGTGATTTTACGCTTACAAAGTTAGGAAAAAAGTTTGGTATTACGCATCAGTCCAAAGTGTTGTTTGAGGTTGTGGAAGATAAAATGATTTTGCCTAGTGCGCATTTGCTAGAAGATTTGGATTTTGCTAGCAAAATGCCTGCTTTTTCTGAAAAAGCAAAGTCAGAACTGTTGATAATGCCTATTTTGAAAGAATTTTATAAGACAAACCAAGATAAATTAACTATTTTCTCGGGTTATAGTTTTGATGTTGATGCCAAAAACGAACTAAATGGCGTTTGTGATTACCTTCTTAGTGCTTCTCCTCACCTTTTGGAAATAAAATCCCCTGTTTTTTGTTTGGTAGAAGCCAAGAATAGAGGCGTAGAAGAGGGTTTTGGACAATGTGCCGCTGAAATGTATGCAGCAAGCCTATTCAATCAAGAAAATAAACAACCACTTCCAAATATTTATGGGGTTGTCACGAATGGTTATGAGTGGGTTTTTATGAAATATGAAGCTAATAATGTCATTATTGACCAAAAAAGATATTTTTTATCTGATGTTACAACTATTTTGTATATCTTAGGAAAAATTATAGATGAAAGTTATTTGCAAATTCTAGCATAATTCTAGTGTAATTCTAGTGTAATTCTAGCATAATTCTAGCATAATTCTAGCATAATTCTATTGTAATTTTAAATATCTCCTAATCAATCCTATTTTTATCAATTTATGTATCAATCAAAAACTGCCTTTATTTTCATTTTATGCTTTTTTTTCAGTCAAATAAGCAGCTTTGGACAACGTCCTGCAAAAACAATCAAAAAAATACCTAGTAAAGACAAAATAACAAACAACGAAAATACGCCAATCACCAAGCGCAAAAAAGCCTACGGAATTGAATTTGTTGCAGAAAAAGAAAAAAATATGTTTTCACAAAGTTGGCAAGATGCACCCATCAATGCAGAAGCAATATTACTTACTGACGACAAAGAAATAGCACGTAGTATGAAAGTAATGCTCAGAGCTGCAAGCATTTATCCTGCTAGCTTTCTTGCTGGTAGCCTTAAAAAAGTGTATTTACTTAATGAAATCAAGTTTTATGGGCTTGTTTATGGCGGAACAAATGATGATGATAATCTTTTTCTGACCAATAAAGGAGAAGCTAATGGTTATACTGATGATTATATGGAGCGTACTTTTCACCACGAACTCTCAAGTATCATTTTGAGGAAATATAGCAAGAATTTTGATAAAGCAACTTGGGTAAATATTACTAAATATAAATTTGTAACTGGTAATTCAGGCTCAAAAGCCCTCGCAACTGGTGAAACAAGCACCAATATTGATGAAAAATATTGCAAAGAAGGTGTTTTGAGCCAATACAGCAGAGCAAGCGTTGAAGAAGATTTGAATATTCTTACTGAAAATCTTTTTATGAATAACCCCGAACTTTGGGAAATGGCTAAAAAGTACCCTGTCATCAAGCAAAAGATAAATATGGTTGTCAAATTGTATCAATCACAAAATAAAAATTTTACATTAGCTTACTTTCAAGGTATTAGGAAGTAAGAAATACAAAGGCAAGATGCCTTAGAAAACAAAAATAACAAGATAACTTCACGGAGGTTCGCAACTATTCGTGAAGTTTTTAAAATATCCTTTTTAATGAAGTACAAAATCTCTTTCGTGGGTGCAGGCAATGTTGCGTGGCACTTAGCGCAAGCACTAGAAACCGCAGGACATCATATTAGAGAAGTCTTTAGCCAAGATATATCCAATGCAGAGCTTCTTTGCGGTCATTTGTATGATGCTACTGCCAAAGAAAATCTTGATTTTAGTGAATCTGATGCACAAATTTTATTTATTGCTGTGGCTGATGATGCCCTAGAAAGCATTTTGAACAGGATAATTGTGCCTCACTTTATGATAGTGGCACATACTTCTGGCACAGAATCAATCTCTATTTTTGAAGATAATATTACGGAATGTGCCTATAATTATGGAGTTTTTTATCCTTTGCAAACTTTTAGTAAGCAAAAGCCAATAGATTTTTCAGAAATTCCCTTTTGTATTGAAGCAAATGATGCGCTGATTTTGGATATTCTCCAAAATATTGCTAAAACACTTAGCAAAAATGTACTGCCTATTTCTTCCAAAGAACGCCAAATATTGCACGTTGCAGCAGTTTTTGCCTGCAATTTTGTTAATCATTTGCTTGCTATTTCCAAAAATATTTTAGACACACATCATTTGGACTTTAAGATGCTTGTGCCACTCATCAAAGAAACCGTACATAAAGCCGTTTTGGAAAGCCCTGAAAACGTACAAACAGGTCCTGCAAAGCGCAAAGATTTTAAGACTATTGAAAAACATTTGCAGTTTTTGTCAAAAGAGAATGATACAAATAATAACTCAAATAATATGCACAAAGAAATTTATAAAATGCTAACAGAAAGTATAGTTAGATAACGACATTGCTAATTTGTTTTTTAATACATTGTTACGGAGTAAGGGGTGTAGGACAAGTTCATAGAAATGTAGGGTGCGACCCTTGTGGTCGCCCTAACAAGCGAAAGCAACACGACAAAAAGCACGCATAATAAAGCATAAA
>JAYVGJ010000349.1:0-21232 GCA_043772375.1 Raineyaceae bacterium
CAGCTTGCAAATGCTTGGTATCCAAGAATTTATAATTTTACTTATAAATATTTTGCTGATGAAGAACTTGCTATGGAAGTAACACAAAAAACCTTTATCTCTGTTTATCAGCATTTTGAGAGTTTGCAGGATACAGAGAAATTTAAGTCTTGGATTTATAGAATTGCGCATAATATGTGCCACAATGAACACAAAAAAAACAAAAAAACATCTTTTTTAGGACTTTTTAAGACAAATAAAGATAATGATGACGAAATGGAGTATTTGCCTATTTCTGACGAGCAAAACCGCTCAAATCCTTCTAATTATGTTGAAAATGTAGAAAATACGGCACTTTTGGAGAAGGCACTTGCCAAAATAAATCCTGACCAAAAAGCAGTAGTAATTATGAAAGAATATGAAGGTTTGAAGTTTTCAGAAATTGCGGAGATTTTGCAAATCTCGGAAAGTACCGCAAAAGCACGCTTGTATTATGGTCTTGATGCCCTACGCAAGGTTTTTGAAGGCTGGAATTTATCAAAAGAACAAATGCTTTATTCTTAGTGAGTAGTGTTTTAGTGAGTAGTGTGTAGTGAAATACAGCATTTAGCTCCAGTGGAGCGACATATTTATAGCAAAAAATGTGTATTAAAACCCTGAAACTAGCAGTTGCTAGAGTTGAACAATCATAACCCTATGTGAAGCGTGGGGAACGTCAATAAATCAATAAAAAAATGAAACCAGATAAAAATATCCTAATTGATTACCTCTACGGCGAGATTTCTGATGAAAAACGCCTAGAAATTGAGTTGTATTTTTCTCAAAATCCTGCTGAAAAAATCCATTTGGAAGCTCTGAAAAATACGCAAAACGTCTTACATAAACTCAAAGACAAAACACCAAAACAGCCACTTATTTTGATGAATATGGATAATTTGACTGCAAAAAACAGCAAAATAGCCACAAAAAATAGCCAGCAAAATAGCCAGCAAAATGCTAATACAACTCAAAGTCAGCCGTTTTTTAATGCTTTTACACGTAATTTTATGGGTGTGGCAGCTTGTTTAGCGTTCTTGTTTTTGTCTGCGTACCTCACAGGATTTAGCGTAAAACAAACTGACAAAGGTTTTGAGGTAGCTTTTGGAAAAAATAATCAAAATGATAACCAAAATGATAACCAAATTTTAGACAAAAATCAGCAACAAAAACCGCAATTGCAGCCAACTGATGACAAGATTAACCAAATTGTCAAAAATGATAATCAAAAGGACAAGGATAAAAATACTCAATTTATGGAGAACTTTGTCAGTCAAAAAATGAAGGAAAAAGATGCTTATTATGAGCAAGAACTAAGCACTTTGAAAAATAAAGTAAATAATCAAAATGCGACTTCTTTTTTAAGTTCAAATGCAAGCGGAAACACTGGTGCAAAAGGTACTTTTACCAACAAAGAAGTACAAGAAATGCTTAAAAAAGTGCGTGAAGAAGATTTTGAGATGATGCGAGGGTTTGTAGCTGCAAATAATGTTCAGCAAAGTGAGTACATCAATACTGCATTTAAGTCATTTGCAGATTACTGGGAAGGCAAACGCCAGCAAGATTTATCAGCCATAGGAAGCTCTTTTAGTACCTTTAAAGATGAAGCAAAAGAGAAATTTAAGGAAAATGATATGATTTTGACTAGGCTAACACAGAAATAAGTATGAGGTATGAAGTGTGAGATATGAAGTATTTTTTAATCAATGAAATTTAAAACAAAAATCAACAATAAAATTCTAAGAAAGATGAAAAAGATAATATTAAAACTGCTTTTTGTGAGTGCTTTGGTACTTTTCAGATTGAGCCTGCCTGCGCAAAATGTGTCTGTGCCTACGCCTGCATCTGCACGTATGGAACGTGATATGAAAATATTTTCTACAATGCTAGATGAGTATATGGAGAAAAATATTGGAAAAAATAATATGTTTAACAACAATACCAAAATTGAGTATCTGGACGGTTTTGGGGTGCTTGTGAAAGTGGTTTGTATTAATAATTGGGAAACTCGTGGCAGAAACTGGGTGAATGGCAAATTGGAAAAATTGGAGAAATTGGATAGAAAACTAGAGGAGATTATTTTTGAGCCAAATGTACGTGAGGTGCGTGAGCGTGCTGATAATATGCGTACTGGTAGCGGTAATGTCAAAGTTAGGACGACAACCAAAAATGGTAAAACGACCGTTGTCACCAATGATAATGGGAAAATAACGACCATAGAATTTGATGAAAATGACAGAAATAAAAATCATAATCATCACAAAGATAATAAAGGCAATAAAGATAAGTATGATTATAAATATGATTATCAAGAAAGTAAAGAAGACCAAAAGCAAGCCAAAGCTGATTTGAAAAGAGCCAAAAAAGACCTTGAAAGAAGTCAAAAGGACTTAGAAAAGATACAGAAAGAACTTGATAAAGAAATGAAAAATAATGATAGAGACCTAAAAAGAGAGTTGAAAAAAGCTGAAAAAGAAATGCAAAAAGCAGAAAGAGAGATGCAAGAAGCAGAGAAGGAAATGCAACAAACTGAAAAAGAAGTCCAGAAAGAAATGGTTATTTATCAGGCTACAGAAGATAGCATCAATAGAATTGAAGATGCCAAAACAGAAGCAATTATTAGGGATTTTTTGGTACAATATGCAGACCTTATTACGGAGCTAAAACCCAATGAACGCATCAGAATAATGTATTTGGATAGCAAACAAATGTCTGGAATGGATTTTGTTTGGAATGGTGAAACTATGAGCGGACAAACGAAAGCAGAAAAAAATCAGCCAAAAGGTTTGGAAGTATTCAAAAGTGATATTGATAGCTACAAATCTTCTAAAAATGACAAAGATTTTAGAACTCGTATCAGACAAATTGCGCCTAAAAAGCAAAAAGAAAGCCTAAAAGTGGAGTTGTTGGCAAGCGTTTTTGATAGAGTGATAGCAGAAATGAAGGGAGAAAACATCAAAACTCACGGCAAAACGCAGGTTTCATATTTGGAAGATTATGCAGTAAAATTTGATAGCAAACTTTTATTAAAAAACAAAATGTACTTTTTTGATGATGATGCAAACAACGAGAAAGACAAAGAAAAGCAGGCTAAAAAGCGCAATGACAACGCTTTACAAGAAAATAACATCAAAAAGCAACAAGAATTTTTAGATAAAACAGGCAAAGAATATTTTTTACTTTATGGTAAGACTATTGCAACAGAACTAAAAACGAATGAAAAACTGATTTGGGAAGTTGATTTTGGAGATAAACCAAAAATTTCTTCTGATAATACCACAAATGTTGCTAATAATATTTTGAGCAAAATAACTTTTGTTGTTACAAAAAATGTTTTAGAGGATTTGGATAATAGAAAAATCACGTTAGAACAAGCTATGGCACAGGTAAAAGTAGAAAAAAGATAAACCACCCCAGCCCCTACTTTTGAATGAGGGGAGCTATTCAAACTTTGGTATAGGATTTGAAATACAAAAAATAAGTTTATAAAAACAACAAAAATTTTGGTTTAGTTTTAGACACTTTTGCAACAAAAAAGCCTTTCTAAGCAATTAGAAAGGCTTTTTATTATGTAATTCAATAAATTTTTTATAATTTGATTGAGCTTTTTTAAGTGCATTATTTGGATTTGGAGGATTCAAAAGTGCCTCTAAAAATATTTTTTTATCTTCAAATGTCTGTAATAATTTGATACGAATATCAAGTTTACTATTGGATTTTATGGGCATCTTTTGAAAATATGTTATTTGGAGGATTTAAAAAAGCCTTTCTAAGAAATTAGAAAGGCTTTTTTCTATGAATAGAACTACCGTAATTCGTAATTTTTAATTGAAAACTAAGCGTCTCCTGCAACCATTACTTTTGTTAAGTTTTTAGGCTGATAAACCACAGACAACACAAGCGCAGCCGCAAGCACACCACCCAAAATAGGGAAGCCATAATCTAGTTTGAAGTGCATTACGACAGGAATAACCGCAAATCCAGCAGGAACTAATACGCAAAGTGCTATTCCAACTTTTTTAATTAAAACATTGTATTTGAGGTGATAAAGCCCCAAAGTTTGGAAAACACTCTCAAATCCGTGAGAAAGATGCAAACCCAAAAATGCCATACTAATCACATACAAACCAACTAACCAAAGTTCTTGGAAAGCCACACTCGTAAGTGTGTAAAGGTCTTTGTATTTTGTTAGGTCGCTTGAATAAGTGACATCTACAACACTTGTGCCAAATTTCATTTGATACCAGAAATTTTGAAGATGTACCACAATAAAAATTAGTACCACAGTACCTAAAATGCCCATATTACGAGAACTCCAAGCAGAGCTTTTGCCCATTGTGTCGTGTGCGTAAGAGATTGGACGAGCTTTTTTGTTGTATAAAGTCAGCAACAAAGTCATTACTACGTGCAATAAAATAAAGCCAAAGTTAGCAATAGAAACTGTCTGAATTAGGGGATTATTTCCCATAAAGTGTGCATATTTGTTGAAAGCCTCACCGCCATCTCCTTTGAGAAGTTGTATGTTTCCTATGAGATGTACGACAAGAAAGAGCATCATAAACAGCCCTGTGAGTGCGGTAATGAGCTTTCTGCCCAGCGTGCTTGTAAGAGTATTGACTAACCAATTCATTTTATCTTAGTATTTTATTGAATGTTTATTGAGAATGTACTGAATTTTTTTGATTGTATTATTTTACCAAAATTATACTACAAATAGTTATAAAACAACTTTTTAGTAAAATTAAGTGAAATATTTTTATTATCCTGAATAATTATTTGAGTTATGAGTTATAAGTTATGAGGTGTGAAGCAATACAATATATTGATAATCAGTTTGTTATATAAGTAATTAAGTTGTTTCAATAAGTTAAGAACACAAACTACCAGCAAAAAGTTATTTTTTTGATTAAATAATTGGGTAAATAAATGTATTTTTGTATTTACTTCACACCTGATACCTCACACTTCACACCTCAAAAAATGTTTTTAAAATCAGCACTGACACATAATTTTGTAGAAGCGGGACTTGACGAGGTAGGGCGTGGTTGTCTGGCTGGTCCTGTGGTGGCTGCTGCGGTTATTCTCCCCAAAAATTACAAAAATGCCATTCTCAATGATTCTAAGCAACTTTCTAAGGAAGACAGA
The DNA here is from genome assembly GCA_043772375.1 of Raineyaceae bacterium. Classification (GTDB taxonomy): domain Bacteria; phylum Bacteroidota; class Bacteroidia; order Cytophagales; family Thermonemataceae; genus JANYGM01. The sequence goes on from JAYVGJ010000349.1 coordinate 5,161, forward strand.
AATGCGCTAGAAATTTCTATTAAAAATGAGGCTTTGGCGTGGGCTATTGCGGAGGTTTCTCATACAGAAATAGACAGAATAAATATTTTGAGAGCTTCTTTTTTGGCTATGCACAAGGCTTTAGATGCTATTTTTGAGCAATTTGACAATAAAATAATTGATGTTGTACCAGAGATTTTGCTTGTTGATGGCAACCGTTTTACGCCTTATAATTTTTTGCCTTATAATTGTATTGTCAAAGGAGATGCGAAATTTGCGTCTATTGCGGCAGCATCAGTGCTTGCAAAAACGTACAGAGATGCGCTTATGGAAGATTTGGCATTGCAATATCCGTTGTATGGTTGGGAGCAGAATATGGGTTATCCGACAATAGAACACAGAAAAGCGGTTTTATTGCACGGATTTTCACCGTTGCATAGGCTCACGTTTAAGGTGCAAGTAGGAGAGGAGGAGGTTTAGGTACGAGATGCGAAGTTATTATAAGATTTTTGTGCACCAGTACAATAAAATACTAATCCTTTCGTTTATGAATAAAATATTTATATTTAAAAATATATAATTCCCAATACTTCAAAATAAATGAAAAAAATATCTTTCTTAATATGCTTTCTGATGCTTTCTTGCGTGGTTTTTGCGCAAAAAATAGACCGCACAAAAGCACCAAAAGCAGGAAAAGCCATTGTGCCAATGCTCCCAAAAACGGAAAGTTTTACTATGGCAAACGGCTTGAAAGTCTATGTTGTACAGAATACAAAAGTGCCTCGTGTGGCATTCTCGCTGGTACTTGACTGTCCGCTTCTCTTAGAAGAAGACAAAACTGGTGCTATTGATATGGCGGGGCAAATGATGCTTTATGGCACAAAAACACGTACCAAAGAGCAATTAGATAATGAAATTGATTTTATTGGTGCAACGCTAAGTACTTCTTCTACAGGGCTTTATGCTGAGTGTTTGAAAAAAAATGCTGATATTTTGCTTGATTTGGCAAGTGATGTAGTGCTTAATCCTACATTCCCTGATGCAGAACTAGAAAAACTTAAAAAGCAAGCTATTTCTGGACTAAAATCATCACAAGATGATGCTAATGCTATTTCTAGCAACATTACAAGTGTAATGAACTACGGAAAAGCGCATCCTTACGGAGAAATTACGACAGAAAAATCTATACAAAATATCACAGTAAAAGACTGCAAAACCTATCATAGCAACTTTTTCAGACCAAATATTGGTTATATGGCTATTGTAGGGGATATTTCAGTAGCAGAAGCAAAGGTTTTGATGACAAAGTATTTTAATAATTGGAAAAAACAACAAATTCCGCCAACAGAAAACTATAAAATGCCCGTTGCGCCAGCAACTACACAAGTGGCAATAGTAGAAAAAACAGGTGCAGTCCAAACGGTACTTTCTGTAACGTATCCTGTTGATTTTAAGATAATTAGCCCAGATTATTTGAAAGGCGTGGTGCTTAATCAGATTTTGGGTGGAAGTGGCGCAAGGCTTTATTTGAATTTGAGGGAAGATAAAGGTTTTACGTATGGTGCATATTCTTCACTTACGCAAGACAAAGAAATTGGGAATTTTAATGCCAATGCAAGTGTGCGTACGGAGGTTACGGATAGTTCTGTAACAGAATTTTTGAAGGAAATGCGCCGTATTCGTGAAGAAAAAGTAACGGAAAAAGAGCTTACACGCATCAAGGCAACACTTGCAGGCAATTTTGCCCGTTCTATGGAAAGCCCTAATACTATTGCCAATTATGCCATCAATATTGCTCGTTACGGACTTCCAGAAGATTATTACAAAACATATCTTACTCGTTTAGAGGCTATTACAATCAATGATATTCAGCAAATGGCAAAAAAATATATTTTGCCAGAAAATGCTAATATTATTGCTGTTGGTGATGTAAAAATACTTAAAACAAAACTTGCAAAGTTTGGAAAACTTACGCAATATGATATGTATGGCAACATTGATGCAGGTACAAGTAATGATTTGAAGGCATTGTTAAAGGATATGACTGCTGAAAAAGTGCTTGCAAAGTATATTGTAGCCATTGGAGGAGAGAAAAAACTACGTGAAGTGAAAACTTTGCGCCGTACTATCTCTTTTGAAGTACAACCAGGTATGATGATGGAAATGATGAATGCTAAAAAAATCCCTAACAAATATCTAATGACACAAAGTATGGCAGGAATGGGAGAACTAGGAAAATCTGTTTATGATGGTACAAAAGGTGTAGGTATGGCGCAAGGGCAAAAGAGAAATTTGGAAGGAAAAGAACTAGAAAAAGTGAAAAATGATGCAAAAACTATTTTTAAAGAACTTGATGCAAAAGCTAATTTTAGCAAAATAACACTTGGGGACGTAAAAATGATTGATGATAAACCAGCTTTTGAAGTTGTTTTTACGAATGCTGCAGGTGAGAATGAAAGCAGTTTTTATGATACCAAAACAGGGTTTTTATTGAGAGTTGTAAATGCACAAGCAGAACAGATTTTTACTGAATATGCAGAAATAGACGGTATAAAAGTACCTTCAAAAGGTGTTTTAAAAGCAATGGGACAAAGTTTAGACGTTACCGTAAAAACAGAAATTAACCCAGTTTTGGAAGATAGTTTGTTTAAAACAGAATAAGTTGTGAGTTATGAATTATGAATTATAAGTTGAAATACAAAGTACAATGTATTGAACTCATAATTCATAATTCATAACTTACAACTAATTTAATTTATTAGGTGTGGTACAAAACGGCTTGTATTGTTTGTAATAGGTCCATAAGCCTCTCTGATGCCTATTCCTGCGGGTTGTTGCCCAATAATCCAACTTCCAATGACAGGGAAATTCCCCTCAAAATTAGGCAATTTTGCCAAACCCTGATAAATAAAACCTTCTTCTCCGTATTCTCCGTCAGTAAAATTAGTCATTTTGCCACCCTCAAAAATCTGCACATTTGCGCCTTCTCTTGATAGAATAGGCTTTTTTACGTAATCTTTTAAATCTTTTTGCTCAAAATAAGCAGGAAGCAAATAAGGGTGATTTGGAAAAAGCTCCCACAAAATAGGCAAAATAGCTTTATTGCTCAAAATCATTTTCCAGCTTGGCTCAATCCAAATAGTATCTACTTTGGGTATATTTGCGCCAAACTCCTCATTAGCAATCCATTCCCAAGGATAAAGTTTGAAAATATTTTTGATAGGATTTTCTTCTTCATCTACAAATTCTTGCTGCACGTTGTCCCAGCCCATTTTTTCAATAAAAATAAAATCTGTTTCTATGCCTGCCTGCAAAGCACAATCACGCATATATTCTGTGGTCGTAAAATCTTCCAAACTATCTTCAATGCAGGCAAAATAAAGCACATCTTCGTGCAAATATTCGTGCATATTTTTCCAAGTTTCTATCAGTTTCTCGTGAATAGAATTAAATTGGTCTTTTGATTTGTCAAAATCCTGCAACCAATACCATTGAATGATACTTGCTTCATACAAAGAAGTTGGCGTGTCAGCGTTAAATTCCAACATTTTTGGGTCATTTGCGCCATCAAACTGTAAATCAAAACGCCCATAAACAGAGGGTACATCATTTTCCCAAGAGTCAATGATATGAGGCACTAAAAATTTTGGAATATGAAACAAATCATATTTATTTTTTTTGATGACGTGTTCTACTGCGGTGAGGCACATTTGCCAGAGTTCTGTGGTGGCACGCTCCAAAATGCGTATTTGTGCGGTATTGAAGGCATAATAGGCGGTTTCGTCCCAATAAGGCACGTCTGTACTATGAAAACCAAAGCCTAATGCTTCTACTTCTTGTTGCCAATTATTTCGGGCGGGCGTGCTGATGCGTTTCATTTTAACCTAGTCTTTAGATTTATTTTTATATTTTCAACGTAAAAATAAGAAAAATCTTTGTTAAAAATCTTTGTTTTGAGATAAATATATAAAATTTTTGTGTAATTTTACTTTTGTGGGTTTTTTACTGATTTTTCTTGTGAAGTCAGGTGTTTCCACCTGACTTCAAGAAACAGCTCTTAAAACTTTGACAGAAAAGAAATTTTGCACTTCTTTTCTAAAAATCACTATTTAACGATGTTTTTGAAGTCAGGTGGAAACACCTGACTTCACCGAAAAACTTGTTCTGCACCTATTTACAACTAAAATTATGAAATTTTTTAAAGCTTTATTTAACAGAGATAACTTCCTTATACTTGCTTTGGTGGGCGTTTTGGGGCTTATTGTTTCCAATATTAACATCAATTTGCAGTTTTTGAATCCAATAGAACAGACTTTTTCTGATTTTGATGTAACGGATATTTATTTTTCCCAACTTCACACAGACGAAAAAGCGGAAGAACGCATCACTATTGTCAATATTGGTATGCTTGGGCGTGGCGAAATCTCTGAACTTCTGCAGATTGTAGGCAAACACCAGCCTAAAGTGGTGGGCGTTGATGCTTTTTTTGAGGAACTAAAAGGAACGCCAGATTCTCTCACAGGAAAGCCAAAAGCAACACTTGATGATAGCCTTTTGCAAGATGCTATTAGGACAACTAACGCAGAAAGCAACAAAAATAAGGTTGTAATGGTTACCAAAGCGTCTTTTAAGAAAAATAGCCCAGAACTCAAAAAAGATAAACCAAATTATGATTCTTTGGAAACTTCTGATAAATTTTTTATGAAATATGTTGATGGAGGGCTTGCCAACCTTATCACAGAAGGTACACGTGATAATGTGCTTACAGATGACGAAAAAGCAAGCGGATTAGAAACCAGTCGTACTTTTGCACCCAAAGAAGACATCAATAAAGAACGTAATCTTTGCTTTGCTGCTAAAATTGCGGAAAAATATGCACCAGAAAAAGCGTCAAAAATGATACAGCGCAACAATGAAGTTGAATATATCAATTTTAAGGGAAGTATCAAAAAGTACCAACTTATAGACCACGAGCAACTACGCCAAATGGGCGCAGATAGTACCGCAGAAAGTGCTTTGAAAGTATTATTTAAGGACAAAATTGTACTTTTGGGTTATATGGGTCCTACTATCAATACAAAAACATCTTCTGATGAAGACAAGTTTTTTACGCCAATGAATCCTATTTATATTGGAAAATCTAGCCGTGATATGTACGGAATTGTGGTTCACGCTAACATTATTTCTATGATTTTGGACGAAAATTATATTGACGAAATGCCCAAATGGCTTAATTATATGATTGTGGCAATACTTGCTTTTTTAGCAATAGCGTTATTTTCATATACTTACAAAACGGCTGATTTTTGGTTTGATGGCATTTCTTTGCTTACACAAGCCCTTTTTACGTTAGCTATTTTGTTTTTAATTATCTTTGTTTTTGACAAATTTAATGTACGTGTAGATTGGAGTTTAGGTATTTTAGCGGTGATTTTTGCACCCAATGTCATAGAAATTTATTTTGGTGTTGTAAAACGCTGGTATGAGCGTACACTTAGAGAACGTAGAAATAGAGATAAAGCAACCGTAAGAGATGAATTGCTGTAATAATTGTGAATTTTAAATGGTGAATTGTGAATGAATATAAAAAACTATGAAATATTATTTAATTATTTTATGTTTCCTTCATACATATACGCTTGTATATGCGCAAACAACCACGAGCAAAGATTTAATTTTTATCAAAAAAGTGCGTATTAAAGAGCCTGTGCAGGTTTCTGCTGACCGTTATGGGAATATTTTTATAGCTGACAAAAATGGTACTATCTCCAAATATAAAAATAATGGAGATAGTATTACGGCTTATTCTCCCGCTATCAGGGCAAATATTACACTTTTGGAGGCGTGGGCAACGTTAGAAACAGCGGTTTTTTATCAAGAAAACCAAGAATTAGTTATTTTTGATAGATTTCTTACATTCAAACAAAGCATCAAAATAGACGACACAATGGCAGGATTTGCAAGGCTTGCCACACTTGCAGCTGACGGAAATATCTGGATTTTTGACGAGGTGGATTTTAGCCTAAAAAAATATAATACACGAACTAAAACCGTTATTTTGCATACACCTTGTGATTTACTTTTTCAGAAAAAAGAATACAACTTGTTGTTTATCAAAGAATTGAATAATTTGGTTTATTTGGTTGATAAAAATAATGGTATTTTTTTATTTGATAATTTTGGTAATTACAAAAAGAATATCTATATTGCAGATGCTAAGTCCGTTTTTATAGCAAATGACTATATCTATGCCTTGCAAAATAATAAAGATAATAAAGAAAGTAAAGAAAACCTTAAAATCAGCAACAATAAAATTAGTGTTAATTACGTTTATAACAATATCAATAATATCATAACTCAATATAATACGCCTATTGCCCAAAATTACAAACCTGTAGACTACGAACTTGTAGCGGTATCTGACAACAATTTACTGCTTTTTACAAAAAATGAAATGTATATTTTTAAAATGAAATAGCTTCCCAAAAAATATTTATCAATCATTTTTATAGTAAAAACTACATCAGAGTATTTTTGGCAAGGTTTTGGTTATAGTATTTTCAAATTGAAAATTATACTAACAATTCCTAGCTAAAATGAAAAAAATAATTACATTACTAACCTCCAAAAGCATCTTAAAGAGTGCATCACTCGCTTTGTGGCTCTGTATGGGAACTATCCTTACGCAGCCCGCACTCTTGCAGGCAAAGCAAGCGCCTATGATTGTAGAGCCTGCTACGAATGATGAAGACATAAATACTGAAAATAACAGCACTAACAGCACTAATATTACACAAAATCAGTCTAATAACATTGATTTTGAAGTGCGTGCGCTTGGAAATAGACGTTTTATGGTGAGCTTTATCAACAAAGATTCACGTGTGTATATACGCATCTATGACGTGATAGGAAACCTCATAAAAGAAGATAACACTACACAAAGAGGGCGTTTTTCACAAGAATATGATATGTCAAAATCAAAATCAGAAGTTTATATTGTAGAAGTAGGAGATACCAAATATAGCACTACCAAACGTATATTCTTAAATTAAGAATAGAAAAAATCTAAAAATACTTTTGTTTGCGTTTTCGCAAACAACCATAAACGCATAACAAACGGAGAATAAGTATTTGTTCTCCGTTTTTTTTAATAAATTTTGTAAATTTCAACAATAACAAAAAACAATAAAATGAATATTTATATCAATAAAAACAATTTTTTTCTTGTCTTATTTTTTATGTTTATTATGTCAGCGTCTTTGCAGGCGCAACAGAATGATAAAAAAAATGTCATTTATGGGAAGTGGAAAGTAAAGAAAATTGAAATCCCTAGTATGGAGCAAAAAATAGCCAGCGCATCAGCCCCAGACAAAGAAAAATTTAAGGCAGAAATGCTTATGGCTGCCAAAAAATCATCTTTTGAATTTGATAAAAATGGTAATTACCGCATTTTTTTTAATGGAAATTATGAGGCGGGCGAGTGGAAAGTGAACGACTATGGCTCAAAATTGTTTGTAAAGAAGGCATTAGGCAACGGTAGTTTAGACAAAGAAGACCAAATTGGCATAGAACAACTTTCTAAAAACACAATGGTCTTGCTAAATGACTACGAAACAGGAGAAATAGTGCGTATCACACTTTATAGATAACTTTTATTCACAGTTGAAAAAGACTAATCAAAAAATCATTTTTTTAGCTTAATATAATGCAAAAAATCCTTATTACAGGCTCTAACGGGCTTTTGGGACAAAAATTAGTAGAACTTATTGCTCAAAAAACAAATTATCAGCTAATTGCTACTTCTCGTGGTGAAAACCGCCTGCATTTGCCTCACCTCAATTATGAATATCATTCACTTGATATTACTAAAAATGAGGAGATAGAAACCGTTTTAAGTAAGTTTTTGCCTAATATTGTTATTCATACGGCTGCTATGACAAATGTTGATGAGTGTGAAACCAATAAAGAAGGTTGTTGGGCGCAAAATGTCGTGGCAACTGAAAATATAGCGCAATTTTGTGCAAAAAAAGATATTTTCTTACTTCATCTTTCTACTGATTTTATTTTTGATGGAAAGAGTGGACCTTACAACGAAAACGACACGCCAAATCCTATTAGCTATTACGGTGAAAGCAAACTTGCTGCTGAAAAAGCACTAGAAAACACTTTTAAAGACATAAATACAAACTTGTATGCCATTGCTCGTACTGTTTTGGTGTATGGTATTGCGCAAGATATGAGCAGAAGTAATATTATTCTTTGGGTGAAAAAATCTTTGGAAGATAGGAAAAATATTAAGGTTGTTGATGACCAGTGGCGTACGCCTACACTTGCAGAAGACTTGGCAGAAGGTTGTTTTTTGATAGTTTCCAAGAAAAAAGCAGGAATTTTTAATATTGCAGGCAAAAACTTGCTTACGCCTTATCATATGGCTATGGCTACGGCTGATTTTTTTGATTTACCTTCTTCTTACATCACCAGAGCAGATTCTTCTACGTTTTCGCAACCTGCAAAAAGACCTCCAAAAACAGGTTTTATTTTGGACAAAGCTATCACAACGCTAGAATACCAGCCCCACAGCTTTATAGAAGGACTTTCTATACTTAAAAAGCAAATAGCTAACCAAGAGATAAAAGAAGTGTAAATTAGCATAAACCTAACAAATGAATACTAAAATTATCTCTTTTGCCATAGAAGCACACCAAAATACAAATCATTTGTACGACCAAAATCCCTATTCCGTTCATTTGGCAATAGTGGTGAGTTATGCGCAAAAATATATTTATTTGTTGCCAGAAAACCTGCAAGATGATGTAATAAGTGCTTGTTGGTTGCATGACACTATTGAAGATTGTCGCTTGACTTACAACGACTTAGCACAAGAAGCCAATACAAATGTAGCAGAAATTGTCTTTGCCGTCACCAATGAAAAAGGTAAAAACAGAAAAGAACGAGCCAACGCAAAATATTATGAAGGCATCAGAAATACTGTAGGTGCAATATTTGTGAAACTTTGCGACAGACTAGCCAACGTAAAATACTCCAAAGATACGAGTTCCCGTATGTTAGAAGTCTATAAAAATGAATATCCTGAATTTATTAAGGCTCTTTTTCCTCATAATCTAAATGGTGAGAATGAAAAAATGCTTTATTATCCTATTTTGAAGGATTTGGAGGAGATAATCAACACTTAAAAGAAGACTTCATCTTAAGATGAAGTCTTTTTTGAATTTTATAGAGATATTTGCTAGTTTTTTGACATTTTTCAAGATAATAGATGTAATATTAAAATAATCAAATAATGTAATACTTTATAAATTTATAAACTTTTATTTGGAGAAATGAAATACTTTTCCTAGTTTTGCTGTCGTAAATTTAATAGTTATATTTGATTTCAACTTAAACCCCTAAATATGTGAAAAAAGTATTGTTAATAAGTTTGATTAGTGTTATTTTTTGTTTTACCAAATCAGAAAAAGCATTTTGTCAAACCCAAAAAGTAAATGAGCTTGGCATCACAGGTACATACATCTGGAATAAAACCACTATTTTTAATGTGTATAGTGGTGCAAGAGCAAAAAACATAACTGGAGAAGCCTTTAGCAGTGGTTTTAACCTCAACTACTCACGCACTATTTACAAAAACTTTTTTGCTAGGGTTGGTGTAGGTCTGTTTAATCAAAGATTTGAAATAGTGAGACCTTTTGACTTTGACCAAATCCCAGCAGGAACGAAAATTCTTTTTTCTACAAATTACTATACCTATTCAACACTTAATTACCTAGGAGGGGGGGGGTATAATTGGCGTTTGAGAAAATATAACCTTAGATTGTTTGGCTTATATAATTTTTTCAGAACCTACAAACAGGAGTTTAAAAGTAATGCTAATGATATTTTTACCAGTACCTACGGCATTGCGAATCCTCAAATCAGAAAAGATAAGTATACTTTTGGTCATTCCTTTTTAATGCAAGTAGCAATAAAAAGAAATTTCGGTAAAAACTTTGGTGTTGAGTTGTCTGCTGTGCTACCTGTATATACCAGATGGCGAAAAGATGAGATTTTCAAAGAGGATACAAACGAGTTTTATAGTCCAGATGCTTCGTTTGGAGGAGCTTTTAGTTTTATTTATCAATTCAATTCAAAATAATAAATTTATGTACAAAAAACTCTTTTTGATACTTTTAATAATAGCATCAAAAACTGTGCTTAACGCACAGGTAAAAATGAATTACAATAATTCAGAAAAAATAAGCCTTGAAGGAAAATTTAAGGCTAAATATGAAATCAAAGCGGTTGAAATAACGCCTCCAGATTTAAAATCTGCCTTAGAACGTGATAAGCGTGAAGTCTTAAATGGCTCTAAAATCCTTTATATTGCTGAACCCATAGCAAGCAACTTAGATGTTGCAAAACTGTGCAGTTGGGTTGTTGATGGCAATAATATTACTGGAAAATTCACGCTGAAAGCCAAAGATGCAAAAAGCCTAAGCATCAATTTTAGTGATTTTTATTTGCCAAATGGAACAGAAATGTATATTTATAGCAAAGATGGTGAAATGATTACGGGGGTAATAACGGAATTAGAAAACAATAAAAATAAAATTTGGGGTAGCCCAGTTTATAAAGGTGAAGAACTCAACATTGAGATAAGACTGCCTACAGAGAATAAAGCAAAATTAAATTTAGTCATAACAAATGTAGCCTACGGTTATAAAAACATATTTATGAGTAAAACTGGTGGATTTGGAGCATCTCAACCTTGTCATTTCAATGTATTATGCCCAGAAGGAAATGGTTGGGAAGGTGCAAGAAATTCTGTTGCTCATTTTGTAAGTTCAGATGGTTCTATTTTTTGGTCAGGTATGATGATTATGAATACTTGTTCCACAAATATTCCTTATGTGCTTACTGCTAATCATTGTTTTATTGGTGATAATAATGTTGCAGGTTGGCGTGTTCAATTTCAAGCGTGGAGTGCTACTTGTACACCAAGTCAAAATAGTGATGGTATTATTTTTAATGGTACTACACTAAAAGCTAGATGGGCAGAAAGTGATTTTTGTTTGGTACAACTCAATCAAACACCCAAACCAAATTCTGGTATTACTTATGCAGGTTGGTCAAGGTCATTAACACCAGCTACTAGTGGGGCTAGTCTTCACCACCCACAAGGAGATGTAATGAAAATATCAAGATACTTTACTCCTTTGCAAAGAATAGATAATGGTAATTGGACTGTTGGTGGGATAACTCGTTTTGCACCTGGCATATATCATTGGCGAGTACAATGGCAAACGGCTAATGGTTTACCAAATGGACCAGCAATAAGTGGAGTTACAGAGGGTGGCTCATCAGGTTCACCGCTATTTGACCAAAATGGTAGAGTTGTTGGACAACTTGCAGGAGGACCTTCTTCATGTGTTGATGGTGATGTTAAGCAAGATTATTATGGTAGGTTTGACAACTCTTGGACAGGCGGAGGCACGCCTTCTACACGCCTAAGCGACTGGCTAGACCCAAATAACACAAATACAATGGCAACTAACACAACTAATATGGCTAGTTTAGCTAATATATCATCAACTATTTCTGGTCCAAGTACTATTTGTTCTGGTGCGCTTTATAGTATTTCATCACTACCAGTTGGCGCAACTATTAATTGGGTTGTAACAGGTGCGCTTGCTATAACGAGTGGGCAAAATACGTCTACTATTGGTGTTACTGGATATGATAGAGGTACTATACAAGCTATTATAACATATTGTGGGACTTCATACCCAACGGCACCATTTAATGTTTCAGTTAATCTCCCACCAGGGTTAGGTGTTAATTACACCTACAATACTGGTTCAAGTATACCCTTAAGTCTCTCCAATACAAATAATTTATGTCTTGGCTACACCAGCAGAGGTTATTTGATTGCTACTATTAGTTCTGGAACTGTAACTTTCACGGCAATTAGTGGGCTAACTATTGCTTATAGAGATGGTAGAAGTGCTTATTTTACCCTTTCGCCTGGTGCGTCAGTAGGTCGTGTAAGAGTATCTTCCTCTAATGGTTGTGGTTCTGAAACTCAAGAGATGGCTTTTCAAATTGTTAATTGTGGCACGCCCAGTTATCCTGGTGATCCTAATCCTACTGACCCTTGTAATATTCAACCAAGACTGTACAATATCTCGCCAAATCCTGCTTCAGAGCAAATAAAAATAGGTATTGCGGTAGGCACTTCCGAAAGACCTATAGAAATTGTATGTCCCATCAACCCCAAAATACAAGCAATGATTTATTCCAAAGAAGGCATTACATTTAGCGAGGTCAATATTTATAATAGTTTTGGCATCTTGGTGTTGTCCTATCAAACCAATAAAGCCAAAGAGTTTGTTATTCCACTCAAAACGCTAAAAACAGGTTTATATTTGGTGCAAATAAGTGAAGGAGAACACGTAGAAAGACATCAGATAATCATAGAATAGTAGCAAAAGCTAAAATTAAAAAATTGAAAATAACAAAAAAGCCTTTCCAAATTTTGGAAAGGCTTTTTTGTTATTTCCCCAACTTCTTTTTTCTTTGTTTTTGGAGTTTTGTCCAATCAATAAGTCTGCTTATTTTATCCAAAATCTTCTTAAACAACTCAAAATAAAGTGTCACATAAAGCGACAACGACATCAGCCAGATAATAATAATATTAAAATACAAAGTATCATAATAACGTCCCATAAAATGCTTTTTGGGAGCGAAAAAATGAGTACGAAAGCTAAAATAGTCTTCTGGCGTAGCCGTAAAATAAATAGGATTTATCTTTTGTATTATGCGGTCTTGTGCTACTAGCAAGCGGGTAGCATCAGCCGTATTTTTCACCAGTTGTTCTAATTTTTCGTTGGAATAGCGTTTTTTGAGTTCCTGAAATACTTTTTTCTGTGCAGGCGTTTGCGTAAGGCGTGCCATTAGCTTGTCTTTTTCATCTGCAATTTTATTGTAAGATTTGATATAACTTATTTGAAGTTCTTGCAGATATTTTTTTGTTTTGTCGTGAATTTCTTTTGTAAGATTTTCTCGTGTAAGGTTTTCATTATCAGCAAAAACGCCAGAAAACTGCGTTTTTCTTTCAAACTTAAATTCATTTCGCAAAACACGCAATTTGGCATCTACATCATTTTTGAGAGAATCAACTTTGAGATTACTAAAACTATACGCAAGTTTACTTTCTAACGCAGGAAGGTAATAAACCTTCATATACTCTGCCTCTGCTAGTTTTTTATCATACTGATAAAACATTTTTTCATATTGATTATCTTTAAATTGACTTACCACAATAGCCTCAAACCCCCAACGAGATGCCATAATATCACCCACCATAGGCACTTTGTCTTGGCTAGAAACACTTGGATTTATCTCGTCAAAATTCACTACAACGCCACCCAAAATAAGTTGTGGAATAAGCAAAATAGGAATAATAATATAAATAGTAATCACAGAATTAAAAGTTGCGGAAATGTTTAAGCCCAACACATTAGCAAAGCACGCACACGAGAAAAACACCGCCCAATACGTACAAAACATTCCGTTAATATCCAAAACCCAATGCCCAACAAGTACAAAACAAAACGTCTGAATGGCAGAAAATCCAAATAAAATGGCAATTTTTGCAGTCAAATAACTGTTTCTACTCAAATTCAAAAATGCTTCTCTTTTATTCATTTTAGCATCTTTGATAATCTCTTCTGCGCTTACCGTAAGACCAATAAAAACGGAAATAATCACACCCATAAAAATAAAGGCAATAATATTCATATTTTCATTAAAATTGTATCCAATTTCGCCCAAACTCTCATCAGTATTATAAAACCGCACAATATACGCCAAAATAAGTGCCAAAATAGGTGCTTCAAGCAGATTTATGGTGAGATATTGCGTATTACTAAGTTTTGCAAGCATATCACGAGTAAAATAAATAGTGCTTTGTTTGATGCGTGAAGGAATTTTTAGCGTTTTTACAGGCTCTTCCAGATTTGGTTTTATTTCTGGAAGAATGATTTTTGACTTAAAATTATCATTCCATTTGCGAGGTGAAACCTTGCGTTTGGTGGTCAGACGACCATATTCATTGACAACTTTCGTTTCAATAATACTAAAAATTTGTTCAGGATTTACGTTCCCACACTCCACACACGAGCCTTCTTCCTTATCCACAAAATGCGCCATAGTCTTAAAATAGACAATAGCCTCCACAGGATTGCCATAATAAATGGGATAGCCACCCACATCAAGGATAAAAAGTTTGTCAAACATCTTAAAAATATCAGAAGAAGGCTGATGAATCACCACAAAAATCAGTTTTCCACGCAAAGAAAGCTCTTTTAGCAAATCCATAATGTTTTCAGAGTCCAGAGAACTAAGCCCAGACGTTGGCTCATCAACAAAAAGCACAGCAGGCTCACGAAGCAGCTCCAAACCAATATTTAGGCGTTTTCGTTGTCCTCCAGAGATGGTTTTTTGCATCACATTGCCTACTTTGAGGTCTTTCGTTTCTGAAAGTCCTAGATTTTGAAGGGTTTTCAGCACCAACGTATCTAGTTGTTCTTCTGAATAATGGCTAAAACAAAGTTTTGCAGCATAATAAAGATTTTGAAAAACGGTGAGTTCTTCTATCAAAAGGTCGTCTTGTGGCACATAGCCAATCAGTCCTTCTATGCGTTTTTGGTCTTTATGTATGTCAATGCCGTTGATTAGCACTTTTCCCTGTGAAGGTACATAATTACCGTTTAGGACGTTTAAAAGCGTACTTTTCCCAGAACCGCTTGCGCCCATAAAGCCTACCAATTTCCCAGATTCTTCTGATAAATTGATGTCGTGCAGGGCTATTTTGTCGCTTGAAAAGCGGTAGGTAAGGTTTTTTACTTCAAAAGACAGTTTTTCGTTACGGTGTTCGTTGAGGAAAAGTGTAACAACATCACTGTAATAAATGGGGTCGTTTTTATCACTTCTAAGTGAACTTCCCGTAGGAAAAATATAGGTTTGTTGGTTGCGCAAAGCAATTCCGTTGAGATAAATATTACTTTTACCTGATTCGTAGCGCAAAAGATAGGTTTCTAAACTAGGAATACGTAAAACAGCCATTTTGCCTTCTATTTTCTCTCTGAAAATATGCTTGTAAGCTATATTTTCCTTCTTAAAAATATCATTATCAATAAAAACAACCTGTTCAGGGTCAAAGTCATTGAGTTGTGGACTGATGATAAAACGCTTAATTAGTTGATATTCTGCCTCTTCAAAGTTAAAGGCTTGCGCTACGGTGTCTGCATATTCCGCTTCTGCACTAGAAACTGTGCCATCAGAAACAGTCAAATCTAACAAATTAGCAATTACAACGACTTTTTGCTGTTGTGTAAGTTCAGAATTGATAGCTTTAAATATCTGAAAAGCATTGAGTTTTTCTGCACGAGCGGCAAAAACATCAAACTTGTGCATATATTGCCCAATATGGTCTTCACTAATTTGCTCTGCCAAAAACTTACGGATAATGTTTTTTTCTTGGATAGTAACCCCGTCCAGACGTGCTGAAATAGCTAATAATTGGATAATAGCATCTAATATTTTCTCACTCATTGGCTAAATAATGTAAAAAGATAAGATATTTAATTTTGTTTTAGGCGGAAATATAACGAATATTTTAGCATTATAGTATTTTTATTTTATTTATATGAAAGTAAATGGTAATTTATGTTTCCTTTATAGAAACTGGCTATAATATTACCTAATAAACATAACATAAATTTAACGTAGAAATAACACAATTCAAAACAGTATTTATTTGTTTGATGCAAAAATGCCTTAATTAAGTGCAATTTTATCTATGTAAAATAATATATTTCCAAAAAAACACCTTTTTTAATAAAAAAAACAGTGAAAATATTTTTTTGCATATAAATTTCTCGCTACTTTCGGTAAATCAAAAAATAATTGTGAATTTTTAATTGTCAATTATGAATGAATTTGCTACCGTACACTATTTAAAATCTCCTTGGTTTGTGTCCTCACAAACCAAAATGAGGTAGTAAAATAGCCTTTTTTATTATGGATAAAAATACAT
>JAYVGJ010000350.1:0-4562 GCA_043772375.1 Raineyaceae bacterium
AGAAACTTCACGGTAAGCCACTGCTTGCTTAGAAAGGTCATCATAAACAACCAAAGCAGGACGACCAGTATCACGGAAATATTCACCAATGGCAGCACCTGTAAATGGCGCAAAAAACTGCATTGGCGTTGGGTCTGATGCAGTTGCAGCAACTACAACCGTATATTTCATTGCGCCCGCTTCTGTAAGTGCTTGTACAATTTGCGCCACCGTAGAGGCTTTTTGTCCGCAAGCTACATAAATACAAAAAACTGGGTTACCTTGCTCAAAATACTCTTTTTGGTTGATAATTGTATCTAGTGCAACCGTAGTTTTACCAGTTTGGCGGTCGCCAATGATAAGCTCACGTTGTCCACGACCAATAGGAATCATAGAATCAATAGCTTTGATACCTGTTTGCAAAGGCTCATTCACAGGCTGACGGTAGATAACACCTGGTGCTTTACGCTCCAAAGGCATATCAAAAAGTTCACCATCAAGGTCTGCACCGCCATCAATAGGAATGCCAAGCGTATTTACGACACGCCCCACAATGCTTTCACCAACTTTGATACTTGCAATTTGTTTGGTACGTTTCACAACATCACCTTCTTTTACCTCACCAGCACCCAAAAGTACCGCACCCACGTTGTCTTCTTCAAGATTTAGGGCAAGTGCTTTTAAGCCGTTTTCAAATTCTAGGAGTTCTCCCGCTTGTACTTTTGTTAGCCCGTAGATACGAGCTACACCATCACCAACTTGCAACACAGTGCCAATTTCTTCTAGTTCAGCAACAGTTTTGATGTTGGAAAGTTGCTCTCTTAGGATTGCAGAAACCTCATCAGGTCTTACGTTTACCATATAATTATCTATAAATAAGAATTACGTTTGTAAAATTTTACCACAAATGTAGCATTTTTTTTGAAGAAATTATGTTTTTTTAGAGTTTTTTAAGGAATTTTTTTAAGAAATGATACAATTAAAAAGTTATTTAATTATATCTATTACATCTAAAAAACCTCTTTTTAGTTATTAGTTATGAAATATCTTTAATGCTATTTTTGGTTTCATCTAATTTTTTATGACAACAGAAAGCTAATCAGAAATAAGATTTTTGTTGATTTTTCATTGTTATTTTTTAGTTTTTGATTATGTCCTACTTTTGTCCTACCTATTCTTTGTTTATTTTTAATGGTTTTGTAGTTTGTACTACTTTTGTCCCTATTGAAAATTAGGTAACTACTCAATTTTTGAATTGCTTTGTATATGCCAAAACAAGTAAGCGAGGTGAAACTGGTTATCAGCTAATCAAACAACTTACAAAGTATAATGGTATTATTTTACGTTGTTTTTTGAGATTTTCTTACAAGTATTTTTCAGACTAAATTCTTAACATAAAATCCCAAAAACTATATAAGGTCTAAAACCTCACTAATCAAAAAATTATTTATTTTCTCACAAAAAATAAGACTTCACTTAATATGAAGTCTTATCTGTATTTTACTTTTTTGATTTGAATTATCTTTTTACGGCAAGGTCAAAAGTAAAGTTTTTTTTCTGGTCAGAACTTGTCCATTTTCCTGCAACTTTGTCGCCTTTCTTCTTACCATTAAAAAAACCTGTTGTTACGCCACTTTCATTTTTTTCTGTGAAGGCAAAAGCACCTGTTTTTTTGTTTATTTTGCCTACTAGAAGCATCAAACCACCTGTTTTTGCATACGAATAAGAGCCTTGGTAGCTTACCAAAAAGCCTTTTTTTTCCACCACATCAAGTGTCATTGTGATATACATATCTTTGCCAATCACGCCCACATATTGTTCTGTGGCAGTTGCCGCTTGCGCAAAGGCATTATTAGCTCCTACAAAAAGCATCATAATTAGAAATGATGCAAGAAATTTTATTTTTTTCATTGATTTACTAGAATTTTTAAGATTTAAGGAAAACACAAATTTGTATTCTTCACAAGGAAAATTCAGAATTATTTAATACACAAGGACTTTGTTTTCTTTTACTGCAATGTCCACTAATTTATCAATTTCAGCAACAGAGCCATAAAGTTGCTCAAAAGAGTCAATAATGAAGTATTTTACTTGATATTTGTCTTTGGCGTAGGGCGTATTGAGGATAGTTGCCACATCATAAGGCACACGCTCTGGCACATCTGAAAACAAACTATAATCAGTTTCACCACTAGACGACAAAATGCCCGCCCCATAAATGCGCAAACCTTCTTTTTCTTGTATTAGTCCAAACTCTACCGTAAACCAATACAAACGCCCAATCAGCTCAATAGCAAGGTCGTTGTCAATGTGTTTGAGGGCAATTTTGCTCAAATCAGATAAAAAATTGCAAAGTGGTTGGTTGGTAAGCAGTGGTACGTGTCCAAAAACATCGTGAAACATATCAGGCTCTTCCAAATAGTCTAATTGGGACATTTTGCGCAGCCACGTAGTCGCACAGAAATTGCCGTCACGCATCAATTCAAAAAATTCTTTGCTCGGAATAAGCCCTGGCACAACGTGAATTTTCCAACCTGTATGTTTGCTCAAAAGTGTGTTCACTTCTGAAAAGTTGGGGATTTTGTCTGCAACAAAATTCACCTGTTTTATGCCCTCTAAATAGTCATTGGTGGCTTTACCAGGCAAAGTAGCAAGCTGACGGTCATATAAAATACGCCAAACATCAAAATCTTCTTGGACGTATTTGTCATATTCTTGAAGCATATTATATTCCATAAATAATTGTGAATTTAAAATTGTGACTCGTGAATGAATACAAAATGTTAGTGTAGCGTTTTTATAGTTTCATAAAATCATTGTATTTTAGAATGATTTTATTAGATTTTTCTAAGATTTATTTTGACAAATATACTAATTTTTATGAAAAAAAATATTTTTTAACTAATTTTCACAAAGAAACTGCAAACAAACCGCAAAGAAACCACAAAGAAAAGTTTTTAGAAAATCCACATTGCTGAACTAGCCACTCGCCCAACGCCATTTAGTATTTTTCCTGGTAAAATAAGAGAAAAATTAGCAAAAAGGGAATTTGCGGCAGTATTAGGATAGCTATATTTGAATTTATTTGACTGCGCATCTATAGCGGAGGCTGCCCACATACTGCGAGATTGAAAGCCTGCAGTGAGTATTACTCCAAAACGCTCATCAGAGTCTTCAGAAGTAACATAACAAATAGAGGCTTCTAATTGATGCCCTATTCCTCTTGTAGGAAATTTCGCTGCTGGAACAATATAGCTCGCCAAATAAGTGCCACGCACCATTACTTTAGCATTGGGAGAATAGAAAAAATTAACATTTATCCCTGGCATATTTCCGCCAATTCTGTCGTTAAAAAGGTTTCCTGCTTGATTACCTGTATTATTTGTTCCTTGTTCAAAAAGAAAACCCGCTCCACGTACACCACCATTTGCTCCGTTATCACTAGAAAAATTTGGTACTTTGAGAGATTGATACTTGTAATGAATACCACCCATTATTCCCATATTCTCATTAAAATAACCGCCAAACGCCAAGCGCACATCAAAAGTACCATCTTTTGAAATGGATTTGTTATAATTAGTGTTAGGTTGTATGGTTCCACGCAAACCAAAGGAAATTTCGGTATTAAAGTAAATATTTTTACCAAACACTTCCACCCCAACAGGAATGGCAAAAGTAGTGGCTTGGGCACCTGCAAAATTCTCCAAACTACGACTTTCTACCCCCGTAATACTATTGAATATTTGTTTATCTGTATAGGTGAAATTATTTACTTTTGTAGAACTTGCATTTATTCCCACACGGAAAATATAACCAGAAAGCCTTTGTGCAAAAGCATCAGAAACAGCCAAAAGGCATAATATTGAGAAAAGTAAGTTTTTCATTTGTCTAAAATGATTAAAAATGGTTTAAATGAGTTGTTGTTTTTGAGAAATAGAAAATAATTTATGCTTTTGCAACAAATAATAAGCCAAAAATAACAAAAAATAGTTATATTTTTGTTAAAACTGAAAATAAATGAAAGCCTGCGTTCCTACAGTTTTTACCTGAAAAAGCATAAAAATAATCAGGGCAATTCCTACTGCTTTTGCCCAATCTGGCGTGTTGGATAGGCGTATGCGTACAAGGTTTTTCCAAGAAATAGGCAAAAAATGCACCGCAAAACCAAACACAATAATGCTAAAAACATTCCAATATTTTATACAAACATCAACAAAAAGTTGTGGTTGAAAGTTTGTAAAAATCAAATTAAGCATTGTATTTACCTTATTTACGTCATCAGCACGAAAATATAGCCAGCAAAAACACACAAAATGAAAAGTAACGACTTGCATCAAAAAAATATAATATTTCAAGTATTTTCCTGTCCATTTGTTGCTTCCTGTAACGTCTATCCAAAACTTATGAAGTGCCAATGCGCCACCGTGCAAAGCTCCCCAAATGATGAATTTGATGTGCGCACCGTGCCACAAACCACCCAAAAGCATTGTCAAAGATAAATTCATATACGTACTTATGGTATATTTTTTTTGTGGATAAACAAGTAAAAAAATCCAGAAAACCGCCACAATACCAAGCATAAT
>JAYVGJ010000351.1:0-16033 GCA_043772375.1 Raineyaceae bacterium
GAAATACAAAAAACGTACTACCACCTTGTGTTCTTTGCGTGTATTTAAACTTTGCGCCTTTGCGGTTAAATTAGAACTTTATTTACAAGACATTACTTACTAAACTTGAATCTCTATAAATTTGAATTTGGTTAGTATCTGTATGAAATGAAACGTAATACATTTCCTCAGGTGAATTTTTCATATAAAAAATATGCGTATCTAAAAATCCATATCCTCTTTTAGCCCAATTATTTTTATCTTTCCATTTTTCAGGGATTTTATATGTTGGGTAGTCTATAAAAAGTGTTTCTACTGCTTTTTGCATGTTTACTTTTGAGGTTGAAAAAACTCTATCATCAAATCCCCCAAGCGTTCCTGCACCCATAAGACCAATAAAAGGACTAAGAATCAAGTAAAGGGCACTTATTGCAATAACAATAGTAACAATAAATATCTCAACAATATACGTTTTTTTCATTTTGATAGGAAGATAATTTATGGTTACAATATCAAAAACAAAGGTAGCATTTTTTTTAGTATAAAAGATAAAGTTGTATATTTGCGAGAACAAAATCTTTACCAAAAACAAATGACAATCAACGAAATACAAGACGAAATTATTAGTGATTTTGAGCTTTTTGACTCTTGGGACGACAAATATTCCTACATCATAGAACTAGGCAAAACTATGCCAAAACTAGCAGAAAGCCACAAAACAGAGCAAAATATTGTGCGTGGTTGTCAGTCTTTGGTGTGGCTGCACGCTCATACACAAGATAATAAACTTGTTTTTGAGGGAGATAGTGATGCAATTATTGTGAAAGGGTTGGTAAGTTTGCTTATAAAAGTGCTTTCTGGGCATCAGGCGCAAGAAATAACGAACTCTCCTTTGTATTTTTTGGAAAAAATAGGACTTTCTCAACATCTTTCTATGACACGAGCCAACGGACTAGCCTCTATGGTTATTTTGATGCAAAAATACGCCAAAGAAGCAGGTACGAGGTAAGAGGTACGAATTTAAAACTTTGATTATTAAATTGTTGTACTTTTTACACTTTCGTACCTCGTACTTCGTATTTCGTACCTCATTTTATCTACTCCCAAAAATGGCACTTCCCACACGTACCATAGTTGAGCCTTCTTGTATGGCAAGCGCATAATCACCGCTCATTCCCATAGAAAGCACTTTTAAGGCATATTTTTGCTGATATTTGTCAAAAAGTGCTTTGAGGGTCTGGAATTCTTGTTTTATTTGGGTTTGGTCGTCTGTAAAACTTGCCATTCCCATAAAACCAACAATAGAAATATTTTCAAGCAACTGATTATCTGCTTGATTATCAATAATTTGTAAAATTTCTTCTAATTCATCTTCAGAAAGTCCAAATTTGGTTTCTTCTTTTGCAATAAAAATTTGAAGAAGACAATTTTGGATTTTATTATTCTTTTTAGCTTCATTATCAATGACTTGCAAAAGTTTTAGGCTATCAACAGAATGAATAAGATATACGAAAGGCACAATAATTTTAGCTTTATTGCTTTGCAAATGCCCAATCATATGCCAGTTGATGTCTTTTGGCAAAGTTTCGTATTTAAGCAGCATTTCTTGTGGCTTATTTTCTCCAAAATGACGACAACCAGCCACATAAACCTGCTCCAAATCTTCCACAGGCTTTGTTTTGCTCACTGCCACAAGCGTTACAGGTGCAGGAATATTTTTTTGAAGGCTTTGATAATTTTCTTTGATAGACATTTTTTTGAGTTGGTTGAACTTCCCGAAAGTTTCCAACTTTCGGGAAGTTATGTTCGTAAATATAAGTAAAAATAATTTTCTTTTTCTATATGTTTTATATCAAATTTGCATTAAATTTGCGTTAGAAGAATTGTACAAAAATAACTAAGAAAACCTTATAACAATACTATTATGAAAAAGTTACACGTTTTTTACTTGTGTTTATGCTTTTTTAGTGCAAATTTTTCTGCAAATTCAGTTTTATTTGCTAAAAATCCTACTAATTTATATGAACAACTTTGCGCTGTTAATCAAGAATGGCATAAAAATAAAGCTATTGCAGAGGCATTGGGCTTTACAAATCAGCCTGTTATCCAAAATGAACAAGATTTGCTAGGCTTTCATTTGGAGATTTTGGAGAAGATTTTTTCAGGAAAAATCAATATTTCTAATTTGTCAAATATCTCAAAAATCAACCAAAATAATCTTTCTGATAACCTTTCTTTTCTCCAAAAAGAAAACAGAAAACGTCATTTGAAGGTTTTGAATGAGTATTGGAATTTGAAAAATTGCCCAAAAAATACTTTCCTAAATTACAGAAATCCTGTTTTTATTGATGCTCAAAACCGCCATTGTGCAGTGGCTTTTCTGATGGAAAAAGATGGAAAAACTGCATTTTGTAAAAATGTGCAACAAAATAGTAATTTTATTTTCATAAGAGAAATAAATAATCCTAAATTTGCTACGTGGCAACTCCAAAGCGGACTTTCAATAGATGAACTTGCTTGGATTCAGCCTGGATATAGCGTTGATATGCAATACACACCTTGGAATAATGCAAGAAATCCTGATAAATTTGTCACTTTGGACACAAATATTACAAATAAAATAGTTAATATAAGGACTAATTCACCTGCATATGAACATTATTTGAACGTTTTTATGAGGCAACCTTATTCACAAGAAATAATAGAAACAAAAACAAAAACAAAAAATGTAGATTGGTCTATTTTGAAAGTAAATAATGAAACGCATCAAAATGCAGTTACTGCATACAAAATATTTCAAAATGAGCTTTATATTGCGTTAGGCACATATTATAATGACACGCTGAAAAAAGATAAGGCTGAAATTTGGAAATGGACAGCGCAAAAAAAATGGCAAAAAGTGCTTAATTTATCAGCAAAACAAGGGCAAGTTTTTTGCTTTTTTGAAACAAGCGGACAACTTTATATGGGTGGTGGCATCACTTCTTGGAGCAATAATAATGAGTATAAATCATTGCTAATCAGGTACAACGGCAAAGTTTGCAAAGATATTTCACCAAAATATAACAGAATTATTACGGATTTGTACGTCTATAAAAATATACCATATCTGGAAACTGTTATAGTTGGACAAGGGAATTAATATATAACTAAATGACCATAGAAGACGCTCAAAAAACGGTAGATGACTGGATAAATTCCGTTGGAATACGCTACTATAACGAACTCACCAATACCGCTATTCTGATGGAAGAAGTGGGTGAGGTAGCACGAATAATGGCTCGTGTGTACGGTGAACAGTCTTTTAAGAAAAATGACGAAACGCCAAACCTCGCTGATGAAATGGCTGATGTGCTTTTTGTACTGATTTGCCTTGCTAACCAAACAGGTATCAACTTGACTGATGCACTCAAAAAAAATCTTGACAAAAAGACCACCAGAGATGCAGAAAGGCATAAAAATAATCCCAAACTGCAATAATAGTTGTGAATTGTGCCAGCAATTGCTGGGTATGAGTTGTGAGTGAATACAATGTTTGATAATCACTTTTTTTGTGCCTATATTTGTCCAAAAATAAAATAAAAAATTTAGTATTAAAAATGTATTCACCTCGCACCTCACACTTCACACCTCACACTTCACAATATACCTTACGTGGACGCATTTTGGTGAGGATTTTGCGGATTTTGTACTGGTTTGTTGCACTTTTTAATGGGGAAAAATGGAAAAAACCACCTTTAGATTTTGAAGAAAACCCTGCTTTTTATACCTTCAAAGATGTGCTTTTTTTAGGATATAAATACTACTTCCGTCCTCCTGATGAGTTTTCAGAAGAAATAATTAGCCATTTCAAAAATCAAAAATTGGATTTTTCTCCCCCTAATAACTTTATCCCTCAAACACAAATAACTATCTCTGCGGGTGGGGATTTGATGCCCTACGAGTGGATACAAAAGAAATATACAAAGCACCTTTGGGACGAAATAGGCACGTTTTTCTTTGATAATGACATTGTTTTTGCCAATTTGGAAACGCCCATTGACCTTGCTAGTGCGCCCTCGTATGTGCCAGAAGTGATGCTTAATGATATGTTGTTTAATGCTGATGAAGAAATGTTTGATATTTTTAATGGAATAACCACCCCCAGCCCCTCCTTCAAAGGAGGGGAGCTAATTGCAACCAGCCCTTCCTCCTTCAAAGGAGGGGAGTTTATAGCTCCCCTCCTTCCTAAGGAGGGGCTAGGGGTGGTTAAACCGCCTTTCAAAGGTTTTGATGTGCTTTCTACTGCCAATAATCATAGTTTGGATATGGGAGAAAATGGCGTACTTGCAACTATTCAGTTTTTAGAAAGCAAGAAAATAAAGCATACAGGAACATCAAAAGACAAAGAAAACAAACAAAATTTCCCTATACTAGAGCGCAAAGGCATTAAAATAGCTTTTATTGCCTACACCTACTCAATGAACAAGTTTGAGGACATTAAAGATAAAGAATACCTCGTTAATCATATCCGACTAAACCACGCTCAATGCACTGAAATAGATATTTTACCTATTATTGAAGATATTGCCCTTGCTTATAGTCGTGGTGCGGATTTGGTTGTTCTCTCTCTACACACAGGAAACGCCTATCAAGCCCTGCCTTCTGCGCATACAATCAATATTTATCATCAAATCTTTGAGAAAACTGGCGTAGATATTATTTTGGGTAGCCACCCACACAATCCGCAACCAATGGAACAATATAATTTCTTGTGTCCTATCAAAAAAATCAATAAAAAAGGCTTTTGTATCTATTCTTTGGCTGATTTTGTGGCTTATGATATTTTTGTTTTAGATAGATTGATACCTCTTTTAAAACTTACAGTCCAAAAAGGAACAATCACCACAACAAAAGAAGGCATTTCTCAAACAATTATGCACACGCAACTGACTAATGTCCTTCTAAAACCCATTTATAATTGGGGAACAAAAAATGTAAAGAAAGATACAAATGTAGCGGGAAGAGAGATGCGTTTTCTTGACCTAAAACAAACCCTACAACTCGTCCAAAACAATCAAAAACCCGCTTTTATGACTGATAAATGCGTGCAAGAACTCTATTTATTAAATGATTTTTATGAAAAATATTTACATTTTCGCCCCTAAATCCCCAAACTAGCAGCTGCTAGTGGACTTTAAATACATTTATCATTTTTGTAATAATGTACTTGTATTGCTCCCCTTCGGGGTTGGGGGCAACTTTTAAAATGTTTATGTAGTTTTTGGCTAATAATTGACTAAATTTGCAGGAAATATCAAATAAAGAAATACTGTCGCTTGACTCTTGACAATTAATACGCAGGTATAAAACCCTGCGCTACTGATGTCAAAGGCATATTATAAACAAAAAAAGCAGTAACAAGGGGTTTCATACCCCACGAAAACAAACTTGTAATGTCGTTATCTAATTGTAGAGCAATAATTATCATTAAATACATCAAAGAAGAGTAAGCTAAAAATCTAAAAGATAGTTCTCCCTTACCAAAAGGCAAATCACAATAAAAAAATGTTATCAAAAAAGGATTTTGTTCTATCAAAACTTGATTTCACTCTATCAAAACTTGATTTCACTCTATCAAAACTTAATTTTACTCTATCAAAACTTGATTTCACTCTATCAAAACTTGATTTCACTCTATCAAAACTTAATTTTACTCTATCAAAACTTGATTTTACTCTATCAAAACTTGATTTTACTCTATCAAAACTTGATTTTACTTTATCAAAATAAATATTTAATCTATAAAAATAAACCAAATGAATAATCAAATCAACCAACAAGAGGAAGAAGATGAAGAAATATCTCTCTTTGAACATCATAGAATAGTCATAGACAACGGACAAGAAGCCCTTAGAATAGATAAGTTTTTGATGGATAGAATAGCAAATGTAACAAGAAACCGTTTGCAAAACGCCATAGATAGTGAGTTTATACGTGTCAATGATAAGCCTATCAAAGCTAATTATAAGGTGCGCCCTGCTGATGTAATCACTATCTTAATGCCAGAGCCACCTCGTGAAGATTTAGTTTTGCCTGAAAATATCCCTTTAAACATTGTATATGAAGATGATAGTTTGCTAATTGTCAATAAAGAAGCGGGCATGGTCGTGCATCCAGCACACAGTAATTGGAGCGGAACACTTGTAAACGCTTTGGCATATCACCTGCAAAACCTTCCCACTTCTCAAAATGGTACGGGTCGTCCAGGTCTTGTGCATAGAATAGACAAAGATACGTCAGGTCTTCTTGTAATAGCCAAGACAGAAACGGCAATGTCCCATTTAGCTAAACAATTTTATGACCACAGCATAGAAAGAACGTATTATGCGCTTGTTTGGGGAGAAGTAAAAGAAGATGTAGGGCGTATAGAGAACTATTTGGGGCGCAGTATGAAAGATAGACGTATTGTAGAGGTTTATGAAGATGAAATGCAAGGCAAAAAAGCTATCACACATTACGAAGTTTTGAAACGTATGCGTTACGTAACACTTATTAAGTGTAATTTGGAAACTGGAAGAACGCACCAAATCAGAGCGCACATGAAACATTTGGGACACCCATTGTTTAATGATGCTATGTATGGCGGAGATAAAGTTTTGAAAGGCACAAACTTTACCAAGTACAAGCAATTTGTAGAAAACTGCTTTAAAATGATGCCACGCCAAGCACTTCACGCCAAAAGCTTGGGTTTTGTTCACCCTGATACAGGTAAAACTATCTTTTTTGAAGCTGATTTGCCTGCAGACTTTGCGGCAGTCTTAGACAAATGGGAAAAATACGTAGTTGAATAAAACAAAAAGCCTTTCCAATGTATGGAAAGGCTTTATTGTCTATAAAAACTTAATTTTTAAAAAATTCACATTCATACCTCGTAGTTCTTAATTCGTACCTCTTTCTTAGCTCATCAACCAAGTTTTTGCTTCTTCTTCATTAGTAAATAGGTTCATAGAAACACCACTTGTGCTGTTATTGTTGCTAGTGATGTACTTCATTATTGGTAAATTGCTTGCCATATCTGTGGACATAAAAAAAGCCTTTTTTGCAATTTTATTCATTCCATAAACGGCGTGTATGTCTTTGTCCAACCACTCCATATTTTCCTCTGAAAAAGCCAATTTTCCAATTTTGCGGGCATCAACAAAGATATTGATAGCTTTATTTTTGTGTTGCATACGTACTTGTATGATTTTCATCAAAAGTACAATAATAATTTCTCTAAATTTCTCAGAAGAAACTTCTTTTTGCCAATCTTTAATGATACAATTAAGTTCTTCATCAAACGACAACTTAATAAATTCGTCTTCGTAAAGCATATCTGCCATATTTCTAGGATTCTAATAGTTTAAAAAAAATGTTTAGCAACACTACAAGTAAAAAGATAGGCAGAATGTTTAAATTTCTTTGAGATTTTTGCTATTTATACAAAACAGCTCGTCTTTCTTTTACGTTCTCGTCTAGTATATATTCATCATAAGTCATCATTTTATCAATAATGCCTTTTGGCGTGATTTCAATGATACGGTTGGCAACGGTTTGCATAAATTGGTGATCATGTGAGGCAAACAAAATAGTGCCTACAAAGTCCGTAAGACCGTTATTGAGTGCCGTTATTGACTCCAAATCCAAGTGATTGGTTGGCTCATCAAGCATCAGCACGTTTCCGCCTGAAAGCATCATACGTGAGAGCATACAACGCACCTTCTCGCCACCAGAGAGAACAGTAGATTTTTTGAGTGCTTCCTCACCAGAAAACAGCATACGTCCCAAAAATCCACGAATAAAACTCTCGTCTTTGTCTTTGGAGAATTGTCGCAACCAGTCCACCAAATTAAGGCTTTCATCTTGAAAAAAACTTTCATTATCAATAGGAAAATAGGCTTGTGTAGTTGTTACACCCCATTTGAACTCTCCTGCAAGCGGTTTTTTGATGTCCGCTAAAATATCTAAAAATGATGCAATGGCACGAGGCTCACGAGAAAGCAAAGCAACTTTATCATTTTTATTGATGGTAAAGTCCATATTTTCAAATAAAATAGTGCCGTCTTGCCCTTTTGAGGTAAGTCCTTTTATGGTAAGCATTTGGTCACCCGCCTCACGTTCAGGCTTGAAGTTTACGTAAGGATATTTACGAGAAGACGGCTTAATATCCTCCAAAGTAAGTTTTTCTAGGAGTTTGCCACGTGAAGTAGCTTGTTTTGATTTGGAGGCATTGGCACTAAAACGGCGTATAAAGTCCTCTAATTCTTTGCGTTTATCTTCAGTTTTCTTATTAGCATCTTGTTTCTGACGTGAAGCAAGTTGGCTAGACTCATACCAAAAAGAGTAATTACCTGCAAAAAGTTGTATTTTCTGAAAATCAACATCAGCTACATGTGTACAAACGGTGTCCAAAAAGTGCCTGTCGTGAGAGATAACAATAACGGTATTCTGAAAATCCGCTAAAAAATTCTCTAACCACATTACGGATTCCACGTCCAAGTGGTTGGTTGGTTCATCTAAAAGCAAAACATCTGGATTTCCAAAAAGTGCCTGTGAAAGCAAAATTCTTACTTTTTCACTTCCGTTTAAGTCTTTAAGTAAGGTATAATGATAATCTTCTTTAATGCCAAGTCCGCTCAAAAGTTTTGCCGCTTCTGATTCTGCGTTCCAGCCGCTAAGGTCTGCAAATTCTGCCTCCAAATCACCTGCACGCAGATAATCCTCTTCTGTTGCGTTGGGATTTTCGTAGATAGCATCTTTTTCTTTCATTATTTTGTAGAGTTTTGTATGCCCCATAATGACCGTTTCAAGTGCCGTAAACTCATCAAACTCAAAATGATTTTGTTTCAGGACAGATAAACGAGTGGTTGGGGTCATATTTACTCTTCCTTTTTGGGCATCAATTTCACCAGAAAGGATTTTCATAAAAGTTGTTTTGCCTGCGCCATTTGCGCCAATAAGTCCATAGCAGTTGCCAGGAACGAATTTTATTGTTACATCTTCAAAAAGAACACGTTTACCGTATTGTAGGGTGATATTTTCTGTACTAATCATTGCGTTGCAAAAAGAGTTTTAAGCCGTTTTATTTGTTATTTTGCGCAAAGGTAGTGAAAAAATGTTAGTTATTCAAAGTTTTGTTTTTGAGATTATAACTAAAATTACACAAATATATTTGTAGAGACGTTGCTTGCAACGTCTGAACGTAGAAACGTGTATTTGGTTATTTTGGTAGTTGTTTGTCTTTTAGACATTGCAAGCAACATCTCTACAACAAATGCATCAAAAAAATTATTTTCTTTGTAACACCAACTTGCAAAATAAAAATCAAAGTTTTTTTTATTTTTAGAGAAATAATTTTAACTTTGCAAAAGCAATCCAGACAATTCAGAACGGTCTTCTCATCAGACCGTTCTTTTTTGTCGTTTGAGGTACGCCTCATTGTTTAAAATTAACTTTATTACAATTTCTTATTAAATTTCAGGTATATAATTTCAGGTAAAATGAGTCAAATTTCGTATTATACCAAAGAAGGTTTAGAAAAACTAAAAGCAGATCTTCAAGACCTCAAAACCAAAGGGCGCACAGACATTGCAAAGCAAATAGCAGAAGCTCGTGACAAAGGCGACCTTTCAGAAAACGCAGAATATGATGCTGCAAAAGATGCACAAGGACATTTGGAACTTAAAATAGCTAAATTGGAAGGCACACTTGGCAATGCTCGTCTGGTTGATGAGTCCACAATAGATACTTCAAAAGTAGCTATTTTGGCTACCGTAAAACTCAAAAATAAAAAAACAAAAACAGACGTAAGTTATACGCTTGTTGCTGAAGAAGAAGCAAACCTCAAAGAAGGCAAAATCTCTGTTAGTTCACCTATTGGAAAGGGACTTTTGGGCAAAAAAATTGGTGATACAGTCCAAATTACTGTTCCTGCAGGTATTTTAGAATTTAAAATTCTTGATATTACACGCTCTTAGTTTAGTGAGTATTGAAATAGTGTGTAGTGAGTAGTGGAATACATTGCTTACGACAAAAGACACTACACACTACTTCACTACACACTATTTCACTAAAAAAAAATGACAATTTTCTCTAAAATCATTGCGGGCGACATTCCTTGCTACAAAATAGCAGAAGACGAACATTATTTTGCGTTCTTGGATATTGCGCCAAGTGCAAAAGGACATACATTAGTTGTCCCTAAAATAGAAATTGATTATATTTTTGATTTAGATGATACTCTTTTGGCAGGAATGCATATTTTTGCTAAAAAAGTGGCAAAAGCAATAGAAAAATCCGTTGCTTGTAAGCGTATTGGCGTGGCAATTATTGGCTTAGAAGTGCCTCACGCACATATTCACCTTATTCCCATAAACACTATGGCGGATATGGATTTCAGAAAAAAAATCACTATTTCAAAAGAGGAACTCCAAGAAATAGCAGAAAAAATTAGAGAGAATTTTGTGTAAGTATTTGATTTACAAATAACTCACAACTCATAACTCACAACTCACAACTCAATTTATGTTATTAGATTTTGAACAACCCATTGCAGAGTTAGAAAATAAACTTGCACAAATGCGCCAAATTGCCACAGATAGTAATTCAGATTTGAGTGAGGCTATACAATCTTTTGAGCAAAAAATTATTGACCTCAAAAAAGAAACTTTCCAAAACCTTACTGCGTGGCAACGTGTGCAACTTTCTCGCCACCCAGAACGTCCTTATAGCCTAGATTATATAGAAAATATTTGTGAGGAATTTAGAGAGCTTCACGGAGACCGCACCGTTGCTGACGACAAGGCTATGATTGGCGGTTTTGGCAAAATAGCAGAACAAACTTATATGTTTATTGGTCAGCAAAAAGGCAGAAATACCAAACAACGTCAGTACCGTAATTTTGGTATGCCTAACCCAGAAGGCTACCGTAAAGCTATGAGAATGATGAAGTTAGCAGAAAAATTTGGCAAGCCTATTGTTTGTTTTATTGATACGCCTGGCGCATTTCCTGGCATTGAGGCAGAAGAGCGTGGGCAAGGTGAGGCAATAGCTAAAAATTTGCGTGAAATGTTTATGTTGCGTGTACCTGTAATTTGCATCATTATTGGTGAGGGAGCATCAGGAGGCGCATTAGGAATAGGTATTGGCGACAAAGTTTTGATGTTAGAAAATACTTGGTATTCTGTTATTTCGCCAGAATCTTGTTCTACTATTTTGTGGAGAAGTAGGGATTATAAGGAGCAAGCCGCTGAATCTCTGAAACTTACAGCAACAGATATGCTAGGAAATAAGCTAATTGATGGCATTATTGAAGAGCCACTTGGAGGCGCACATACCAATCCTTCTAAAATATTTGCAACTGTTAAAAAAACTATTGTAGATACGTTCAAAAAATTAGACAAAATAGATGCAGACAAGCGCATTGAGCAAAGAATTGAGAAATTTTGTGCTATGGGCGTAGTGAATAAATAATTTTTTAATTATGAATTTTTAAATTGTAAATATACTACTATACATTGCTTGTCCGTTTCCCCACGTTCCACGTGGGGTTATGATAGTTCAACCCCGCTGGGGTTGTTTCTACAAAGAAAACTGTATTAAAAAACCCTGAAAGGGTTTAACAATCATAACCCCACGTGAAACGTGGGGAACGACAAACAAAAACTATTTATAGTGGTATGAATTAAAATCATATTTTCGTAATTGAAACAAAATGAGCCGTTTAGATAATCTTTTAGAAATGCTTTCTAATGACAAAGAAGATGCTTTTTTGATTTATGCCATAGCCACAGAATACAAGGCAATAGGTGAAAATATGCTTGCTTTACAGTATTATGAAAGATTGCTCAATGATTTTGAAGATTACGCAGGCACTTACTATCATCTTGCTGACCTTTACGAGAGTTTAGGAGAAACAGAAAAAGCTAAAAAAACATACGAAAAAGGCATTTTTATCTTAGAAAAAAATAAGGCAACCAAGCTTTTATTAGAATTAAAGTCTGCCTACCAAAATTTTTTATTATAAAATTATAAAAAATTGATTATCAGTGTATTCATTCATAATTCAAAATTTATAATTCAAAATTCTTCAAATGAAATATATTATTAGTTTCGTAATCCGTTATATCCCACGCAAATACCTACAACTTGTGAGCGGTTTTGCGCTCAAAGTATTGGGTATTTTTTATAGTGGAAACAACGTAGAATGCCCTATTTCGGGCAAAACCTACCGCAAATTTTTGCCTTATGGGCGCATCAATGCACGTGAAAATGCACTTTGTCCTTCCTCACAATCTTTGGAACGCCACCGGTTGATGTGGCTTTATTTGAAAGAAAAAACGGATTTTTTTACTGCAAAACATCATTTGTTGCATATTGCGCCTGAAAATTGCTTTATAGATATTTTTGAAAAAATGCCAAATCTTACCTATATTACCGCAGATTTGGACTCACCGCTGGCAAAGGTAAAAATGGACGTGCATCAAATTCCTTTCCCTGACAATCATTTTGATATTGTGTTCTGTAATCACGTTATGGAACACGTAGAAGATGATATTAAGGCTATGAGTGAGATTTTTAGGGTGCTTTCTCCCAATGGTTGGGCTATTATTCAGTCGCCAGTGGAAAATAACAGAGCCATTACGTATGAAGATAAAAGCATTACTTCTGCAAGTGAAAGAGAAAAAGCATTTGGGCAAGCAGACCACGTGAGGGTTTTTGGAAATGATTATGCAAAAAGATTGGAAAAAGCAGGTTTTACAGTTGTAGAAGACCGTTTTGCAATGGAAATGTCACCAGAAAAAATAAAAAGATATGCGCTTCCAGCAAGTGAAATTATTTATCTTTGCAAGAAAATTGTGGCTTAAAAATTGTATTGCCATATCTGGCTTATCCGTTTCCCCACGTTCCACGCAGGGTTATGGTAGTTCAACCCCGTTGGGGTTGTTTATATAAAGAAAACTGTATTAAAAAGCCCTGAAAGGGTTTAACAATCATAACCCCACGTGGAACGTGGGGAACGAAAAGAAAAAACAAACCAAAATAATGAATAAAAAAATTACGTTTCTGATGTGTCTAATGCTTTTTGGAACAATTATTACGACAAATTTTGCAAGCAAATTGCTGGCGCAATCTGTCAAAGAATTTAAAAAAAGACACGAACAAGCTAAACTCTACCTAAGAGAAGGCAACTACAGCCCTGCAAAAGCACTTTTTTCGGAACTTCAAAAGCCCCACAAAAACAATCATTTTGTAGAAAACAGTTATTATTTTTATGGTTTGACTTCCTTCAAAGACAAAAATTTTCCTGATGCAGAAAAATCTTTGAATAATTTGCTCACACAATTCCCTGATTATCAAAAGAAAGATGAGGTTTTTTATCTTTTAGCTAATATTGCTTTTGACAAAAAAGAAGACAATATTGCTTTTGATTTTTTGGATAAGATGAAAGATATTGAACTTACCAACGAGGCAAGTGAAATGAAAGGTTTTTATATGATAAAAAGAGACCTCAAAACACTTAAAAACCTTAATGCCGTTTATCCAAACGACAAAATGACTGCACAGGTTTTGATAGACAAACTCGGAAAAGAGGCTGAAAGCATCAAAGATATTGATTATATGAACGAACTTATAGAAAAATACAATATTGATAAACCTTCTAAAACTCGTTTTGAACGCTCTGAAAAAAACAACAAAACAACCAACAAAAAGCGTGATACATTGCATATTGGCGTGTTTTTGCCTTTTGATTTGAAAAGAACCGCTACTAAAAAAGGAGAAAAAGACGACCTTTCTAATACCTCTCTTAATATGTACCAAGCTATGCGCATTGCCAAACGCCACCTTGATACGACAGGCGTTTTTACCAAAATCATTGCGTATGATATACGTCATAACCCTGATACGCTTACATATATGCACAAAAAAGGGGAATTTGATAGAATTGATGTGTTTGTAGGTCCTATTTTTGATGATGATTTTGAGCGTGCTTTGGAAATTGCCAGAGAAAAAGACATCTTGATTATCAACCCAATGCGTATGAATGAAAAATATTTGGAATATAAAAAAGCGTATTTTTTCACTTCTACGCCTACCACACAAGGCGTACAATCAGGAGAATATGCTGCAAAAGCCTTTAAACTAAATAATGGTATCATTTTTTATAGTGATACGCCAGAAGATAACACGCTTGTAAATAACCACAAACAAGGCGTAGAAAACCAAAAAGGCAAAATAATTGCAATGCAAAAAATAGGGCTTTCTACCATAGCAAATATCCAAAAAGTGCTTGCAGCAACAGATAGCACTACTTTAGGTTACGTTTTTGTGTCTAGCGCAAGTCAGGCGGTAGCAGAGGAAGTGCTAAAACAAATGGCAGAAATGTACCCAAAAGTGCCTGTGATTGTGCCTGCCTTATGGAAAAATTTTCAGTCTTTAAGTTCTGAGAAACTCTCACGCAAAAATTTGTATTTTATGCAACCAGATTACGTAAATTTGAGCAAAGATGGCGGAAAATTCAAAAGAGCCTTTAATTTGCAAATTTATAAAATCCGTGCAGACGTGAATATGCTTACGCCTTCCATTTATGCGTATTATGCGTATGACATTATGCGCTCGTTTGTGCCTTTGGTGTATAAAAATGGGCTTTCTGATTTTGAGAAAGAGCTAGAAAATGCACCAGAAATGAAAAATACTTTTAGAGGTTTATATTATCCAAAAGGAAAAAATGATAATCAATATTTGCCTATTATGAAGTATGGCGGAGAAGGAACACTGATTTTGGCTAATCCGCTGAAATAAGGTTAAATTTTATCAATAAAAAATAACCTATCAAAAGCAGGTAGCTAATGATAGGTTATTTTTGTTTTTGGAGAAAATTGATTTACAAAACCTTTTAAGCCTTAGAACAAGAATTAAATAATCTCATCTTTTTATTTTTACAATGACTTAATAATCAAGATTTTATATTCGTACCTCGTACTTCTTATTTCGTACCTCTTCCTTAAACTGTATCCATAAAAGTTTTTTCAACTTTATGAAATAACATCAGCCCGAAAACAAGCAAAAGTACACTCACACCACCACTATACAAAATATGCCACCATTCAAAAGCTCCCTGACCAAAAAAAGCAAAACGGAAAAGCTCAATAATAGGTACTATTGGGTTAAAAACCAGCCAGTTACGAGTTTCTGCACTTAGCATAGAAAGCGGATAAATGACCGCAGAGCCATACATCAGAAGTTGTACGCCAAAACTCACCAAATGCGTAAAATCCCTGTATTTGGTCGTCAAGGCAGAAAGAATAATACCCAACGCCAAACTCAAAATAGACATAATCAAAAGCAACACAGGCAACATCAACAAATAAATATTGGGCTTTAAAGCTGCTCCTGCTATCCAAAAACCAATATAAAAGCCCAAAAACAAAACAAACTGTATGCCAAAAGAGAAAAAAGTAGCTATCACGTTTGCCACAGGCACAGTCATTCGTGGGAAATAAACTTTTCCAAAAATACTAGCATTACTTGTAAATGTACTAGCCGTTTTGGTGAGTGCAGAAGCAAAAAAATTCCAAATAGTAACGCCACACATATAAAATAAAAATTGTGGTTGTCCGTCTGTGGAAAGGTTAGCAATTCGTCCAAAAATCACATAAAAAGTGAGTGCTGTAAGTATTGGCTGAATAATATGCCACATTGGACCTAAAATAGTTTGTTTATAAACAGACACAAAATCACGCCAAACAAAAAGCATTATCAAATCTCTGTACCGCCAAAGCTCGCCCAGATGTAAGTCTAACCAATTATTTTTTGGTCCAATTATTTCTGTCCATTCTGTTTGAAGGACGTTTTGCTTAGAAATATCACTCGTAATAGTTTCTTCTATCATTATTTTATAATAAAATTTTGTAATAAATTTCAAAATGTAGCTATTTGCTACCGTACACTATTTAAAATCTCCTTGGTTTGTGTCCTCACAAACCAAAATGAGGTAGTAAAATAGCCTTTTTTATTATGGATAAAAATACAT
>JAYVGJ010000352.1:0-10413 GCA_043772375.1 Raineyaceae bacterium
GCATTTGTTGTTTTACCCATAGCCGACACAATTACGAGTGTATTAGTCGTAGTGCCATATTCTTTAATGATTTTTGCTACATTTCTAACTGCATCAGCATCTTTTACAGATGCACCGCCAAATTTAAAAATTCTCATATTTGTATTTATATTTTTATATTAAATTCACCTTTGGGGATTTAGGGGCTTTTCATCAATGGCAATAGTCAATTTTTCGTACCATTTTTCACCATATTTTCTGATAAGTGGTTCTTTCAAAAACTTATAAATAGGTACTTTGAGAGCATCTCCGTGAGCGCAAGCAGGCGCACAAACCTCCCATTGATGATAATTAATGGCATCAAATTGTTCGTATTTTGTGATACGAATGGGGTACAAATGGCAGGAAATTGGTTTTGCCCACTCAATTTTTTTATCTCTGTATGCTTGTTCTATGCCACATTTTAAAATTTTTCTCTCGTCATAAATGGCAAAAACACACTCACGCCCACCAACGGTAGTGGTAGAAAATTCATTTTCAAAATCCTTAATATAAAGTCCTTGCGCTTCAATAGCCTTTATATTAGCTTCTGGAAGGTAATCTTTAACAATTGGATAAACTTCCTCTAGTTTTTTCAGCTCGTCATCTTCTAGTGGTGCGCCCAAATCACCTTCCACACAACACGCTCCTTTGCATTTGAGCAAATCACAAACAAAGTGCTTTTCTACAATATCATCACTTATGTAAGTATTATCTATTATTATCATTTTTTAGTTGTTTTTAGTCATTTTCTTTTGAAAGGTCTGCACCGTAGGCATCTGTAGGTCTGCACCATTCAAAAGAAAATTATTTTATATTTTATTCGCTAATAATTGTAGAAAATCCTCTTTTTTCTCAATAAAATCTACCATAATTGGCAAATAATAAAAGATACTTTCTAACTTTTCAGGGAGCAATTTACGCAATTTTACGGCATCTTTTTCAGTTGTAAGGATTTTTATGTTTTGCCTATCATTTAGAGTTATATTTTCCTCTAAACTTTCTACAAAATATACTATTTCATTGATATTTTTTTGTGTATATTCGTGATGGTCAGGAAAAATAAAATGCTTTTTTATGTTATGTTTTTGAGAAAAATTTTCTTTGCAAAAATCCTCAAAAAGTTGCGGTTGGGCAATTCCTGATAATAAAATGAGATTAAAATTTTTGTTTGTTTTTTGATTTTCTATAAAATTCTCCTCTAAATTACTGATTAAATTTATAGGATTTCCGTAAGTTATTTTAGTGAAAAAAACTGGTTTTTCTACTCCTGCGTACACTTGTATATGTGCCTGAATTTTATTTATTTCGTCTTTTGAAATATTATCACTACATTTACTAACTATCACAAAATCAGCACGTTGTGCATTTTTGCGTTGTTCTCGTAGCCGTCCAACAGGAAATGGAAAATCATCATAAAAGAGTCTTTTATAGTCTGTAAGCAATATATTTACGTTTCTTCCTATTGCTCTGTGCTGAAAAGCATCATCTAAAATAATCAAATTTTGCTTTTTTTGATGTAAGTTTTGATGACTTTTCTGGTGGAAATTTTGTATCAAAGTTGCACCTAAAACCCTATTTTCACAAACAACTACATTGATTTTTTCTCCAAATTTCTCAAAATATTGTTGTGGTTCATCTCCTATTGTTGTGGCAGAAGTATTATTATTTGCCAATAAAAATCCTTTTGTTTTACGTCCATAACCTCTACTAAGCACATTTATTTGGTATTTGTCAGAGATATTTTTATCTTTATTATCTAAAAAAAAGCGCACCAAAAACTCTACGTGAGGGGTTTTGCCAGTTCCGCCAACGGTCAAATTACCCACGTTAATAATTGGAAAATCAAAATAGGTAGTTTTGAGTATATTTTTATCATACAAAAAATTACGAAACTTCGTAATTAGTACAAAAAGCCACATAAAAGGCAAAAGAAGAAATTTCATTTTTGAGTTGCGAGTTATGAATTATGAGTTGTGAATTAAATACAAAATATTGATAATCAGTTTATTGTATTCTAACTCACAACTTACAACTCACAATTCACAACTATTTAAAGTCATACATTGTAAGTTGTTTTACTTGGTAATAAGCGTTCCAATAATTTTTTATAGTAATTAAATGATTTCTACGTGCATTATCTTGTTCTTGTATGGCAATTTGCAAATCTTGCAACAAAATCATTCCGTCTTTGTATTTATTTATAGAAAGTTGGTAGCGTTTTTCTGTAATGATATTTGTTTTTTCACAAATATTTAATTGAGATTGGTAGATTTTAAATTGCCTTACTTGCGACACCACCTCACGCAAAAGCTGCTGTCCTGCAAGTTCCACATCTAGGCGCATATTATCACGCATAGCTGCTGCGGCTCGTGTATGCGCTTTTGCCTTGCCAAAATCATACAAAGGAATATCAAAACTAACACGAAAACGCTGTTGGTCTTGTGGTCTTAGGTAGGCATCAGTCAAAGAAAAACTGTTTTTTGTGTAACCAAAAGAGCCTGTAACGTTCATATTTAAACCTGAATTTGCCTTTGCTTCTGCATAGAATTTGTCTGCTTCTAAAAGTTTTCTACGCAATACAATAACCCGACTTCTATTATTTTTTGCTTCCAAAATTGCTTTTTCTTCGTTTATTTGCAAAGTGTTTATATTATTAGGCAAAATAAGTTTTATAGGATTATTATCTAAAAGTTTTAGGTAAGTTCTAAACAAAAAAAAGTCGTTTTCTTGGTCTATTCTATTTTTTTCTGTTTGATTTTTCGCATTTAAAAGGGCAAGTTCTGCCTGCAAAAGTTCATTTTCTGTGATTTTACCAAGTCTGTAGCGTTCTTTGCAGAGTTTAAAAATAGTATCTGTTTCTAGTTCTCGTTTTAGAGAAAATTCCAAATTAAAATCAGAAATCAATAAATTAAAAAATAATGCACTCGTTTTTTGCGCTATCATCTCCAAATCCTCTGCATTTTGTTTTACAGATTCTTCATATCTAAGAGGTTCTATTTTTTTATCCCATTTCATAGGATTAAAAGCAAAAATAGGCTGCCGAAAACCTATCAAAAAGGGGTTTGTAAGGTACGAAACATTGGCATTTTGTCCCAATATATCAAGTCGGCTAATTTGTGAAGAAACATACACAGAACCACCTGTGGCAGTAATATTTTGTGTTAAATTAAGTTCTAGACCAGAATTAACAATACTTCTATCACGGAAAACTTCAGAACCATCATTTTGCGTAACAGACAAAATTGTACGGCTCAAATCAGGCAATTCTCCTCGCAACATAAGTTGTGGGAGTTTGCTAGCTTTGTATTCCTTAAATTTCCAAAAACTAATTTGGCGGTCATTTTCTGCTTTTTTGAAGTCTGGTGAGTGTTTTTGCGCAATTTCTATTGCTTGCTGCAAAGAGTAAGTTTGCAATATTTGCACTTGCGCAGGTGCTTGTCCTAATAAACTATTTGAATAAAAAATGCAAATAATTATAATAAAAAATAAATAAATAAATTTTTTTTGCATAAATTTTAAATAGTTTATTGGTATTTAACTTTTCAAAAGTTTCTAACTTTTGGAAAGTTAGGTTACTATACTTCAACCAAATTCTCGTTAGGAACGTCTTCTGGGGCATATTTTTCTATCCAAAAGTTATTATAGCCCTCT
This sequence comes from Raineyaceae bacterium, assembly GCA_043772375.1. GTDB lineage: Bacteria > Bacteroidota > Bacteroidia > Cytophagales > Thermonemataceae > JANYGM01. Next base: position 3,673 of record JAYVGJ010000352.1, read on the forward strand.
CCAACACGTATGCTGATATCACCCGTATTTAACATTTCCAGAATGCAAAGAAAATTATAAACAACGGCTATTTTCTCTGTATTTAGCTCAATTATCTCCAAAAAAGACAAACGGGAACGCATATCAAGATTAGTCAATAAAAATATTTTTTGGTTTTCAATGCTATACGGATATTGTGTAATGGTATGCAAACCCTGTCTATTTTGCGTTTTAAAGCGTTCTATCACCTTCTCATACACACGCAGGAGCTTGTACAAATCCAAATCCTGCATTTCTGCGTCAGTATCAGAAACAGCAGAAATTTTCTTTATTTCCTTCAAAATATTGCCTCTACGTTCTTTACTAAGCCTTTCTTCTTCTAGTTTTGCAAACTCCGAAAGTACATTTTTGTATTTTTTATATTCCAAAAGATTGCGCACTAGCTCATCTCTTGGGTCAATTTCGTTGCCAAAAAGGTCTACTTCTGGTCTTGGGAGCAGCATTTTAGCTTTTATTCTGATGAGTGTAGCTGCCACCAAAATAAATTCACTTGCTACTTCCATATTCATCTGTTCCAGATGCTTCAAATAGCCCAAAAAGTCCGTTGCAACAGTGAAAATGGGTATATCATAAATATCTAATTCATCTCTTTCAATAAAAAACAATAATAAATCAAAGGGACCTTCAAAAAGTGGTAATTTTATCTCAAAAGTGGCTTCTGTGCTTGTATTACTCATTTAGGTCTGTATTGTTGTGTATTTGATTGTCGTTTTGTGTGCTAATATTAGGCTTAATATTTGACTGAATATTACTTTGAATGTTACTTTGTGTAATAATTTTTTCCGTATTTTTTTGAGAGATAGCAAGTTCTTCTTTCGTAGCCATTTTGTCCATACGAGTGTCTAGGTGCTGATAACGCTCTTTTACGAGCATTTCTAGTTCTCTTATTTTATGTTCAGATGTTTTTTGAACCATATAAGCCATTCCTAAACTTACGAAAGCCGCTAATGCAGACACGATAGTAATAATCCAGAGTCCTGTGTTGCTTTCTGCACCTTTTGCGCCATTTTCATTTGTTTGTGGCGTAATAATAGTAGCCGTAACATCTTCTGCATTCTCTGTTGGCGGTTTTGTAGTGATATTTTCTTCTTGATTATTATTGCTTTCTGGTGATTCTGCTACAATTTCTTCTCTGATTTTGCCAAAGACAAGTGCCAAAGAATCAACCCCTTTTTCCCAAGCAACTAGCTTGTCTGCTTCTTTATTTATCCTTGTACCCAGTTTTTTGAGTTCGTCCAAAACATCTTTATTGATGCGTTCTAGCTTTGCATCAGTAGTTTTTAGGTTAGGATATGTTTTTTTCTTATAATCAGCAACGAGTTTTTTTGAGCCTTTAAAACTAGCAGGAATGGATTTTTCTAAACTTCCTAGCGTTTCACAGCTGATTTTTTCTACAATATCCATTTTTCCTTGTTGTAGGCAATTAAATTTTACTGCTTGACAAATCACCTGCAATTTGCCTTTTTCAAATAATTGGGTAGCATTATTTTGTGCAAAAACAGTTTTATTATTAGCAAAAAAAGCAAAAAAACAAAGAGTAAGGCAAATAAACGGTTTATTAGTAATTTTTATTAAGAATTTCATTATTGGATATTTTATTTTGAAAACGCAAAAATAAACATAAAACTTCTAAAAAGCAAAATTCAATAGTAATTTAAGTCTTAAGTAATTGTGAACTTTTAATTGTGAATTGTAAATGAATACAAAATTTTAATAATCAAATTTTTACTTCGTACCTCTTACTTCGTACTTCTTCCAAATGTGAACTTTTAAGGTAGTTTTGTTGTTAAATTCCAGTAAACAGTTCTAAATTAAACATAATCATTCTAAATAATCTCTTTTTAATAATGAAAATATTATCAATTAGTGCTATTGTGCTTGCAACAACGCTTTCTACATTTGTTTTTACGGGTTGTGGTGAAGCTCCAAAAAGTGATAACGCAACAACTGCAGATGCAAAAAGCAAAACAGACGAACAGCAAAAACAAGAAGCTGCAGCCAGCAAACTTACTATTGACGTGGCTAGTAGCAAAGTTGGTTGGGTTGGTAGCAAAAAATTAGGCGACAAACATAACGGCTATTTGGGCATCAAATCTGGTGCGCTTGACGTGAAAGATGGTGCGCTTGTAGGTGGCAAAATTGCGCTGGATATGGATAAACTAACTGTAACAGACATTACAGATACCAAAAAGAATGGAGATTTGGTAGGACATTTGAAAGGAGAAGATTTTTTTGATGCAAAAAAATTCCCTGATGCCTCTTTTGAAATTGTCAAAGTAGAAAAATGGGACGTAAACGCAAAACGTGGCGACCTTGACCCAAAATTTAGTATTGCTGACCCAACTCACGCTATTACAGGCAATTTGATGATGAAAGGCGTTACTAAAAGCATTACTTTTCCTGCAAAAGTATCTTTGACTGATACAGAACTTAAAGCACAAGCAAAATTCAATATCAAGCGTTTTGATTGGAATATCAACTACGGTAGTAAAGAATCAGCTGAAAACAAAATTATCAACAACGAGGTAAACTTGGAACTTGATATTACTGCAAAAAAATAATCAGGATTTTTAGGATTTAAAGATTTTGGGATAATACAAGTTACGAATAACATTTTTTGTTATTCGTAACTTTTTTGTTTTGTGTTGTTTGATTTTTCATAAAGTTTGATGTTATTTTTTTCTACTAATAATTTCCAGTTTGTAGGAATATTTTGAGGTTTTTCAACGGAAAAATCATTGACAAGTAAATAATATTTTGATGAATTTTTAATAGAAATTGTATCATTGTAGTGTTTGAAGGTAATATTTGTAGGCTTTTTGAAATCAAAATAAATATTTTCTCCGTTTTGCGTTGTGTGGTCTGAAAATATAATTATTTGTTCGTTTTTAGGATTTGGATTTAGTTTTTTGCCTTCTGAAAAATAATTTTGCAGGAAGTTTTTTTGTGCCTTGTAGCCTGTTTCTGTTGGTTTTAGCATAGAAAAAACTGGGTGAATAAGCATAATCACTACAAAACCAATCATAAAAAATAAATTATTGCCGTTCCCCACGTTCCACGTGGGGTTATGATTGTTAAACCCTTTCAGGGTTTTTAATACAATTTTTTCTTTACAAAACAACCCCAACGGGGTTGAACCATCATAACCCCACGTGGAACGTGGGGAAGGGAGTAAACGGTGTGTTTTATGAATTATTTGGTAAATTATTTCATAAAAACTAATCCAAAAAGTCAGCAAAAAGTAAATAAAAGCAGTTTTTAAGCCTACTGTTTGCCACGCAATTATGCCTGAAAACAAAAATATTACACTAAAAAAATATTGATATTTTTGATTTGTAATGATTTTATGAAAGTTTAGCCCTGCCAAAACCGCCAAAAAAGGCACAACGAAAAGTATCATTCTTGGGAAAAGTCCAATAGGATTATAAACTTGAAGACTTGTACTTCCAAACCAAAAACACACCAAAATGCTCACGCAAAGCCACGTAAAGTAAGTTTCTATATGGTTTGCGGAAGTGGTTTTAGTGAAAACATTTCTAAAAACTCGCCAAAAAGAAGGCAACGCACCCGCAAAAACTATCATAGTTGTACCACTTACAAACATTATGATAGGCTCATACGTAAGGCGTGCCAAAAGCACAGAAATAGGTTTGTCAAAATAGCTAGAAACCGCTTCATAACGCCCGTCTTCTATGCTTCTAAAACGGTAAAAAAAATCTCCAGTATGATAATAATATGCCCCAAAATACGCTCCAAGCACAAAAATTCCTAATAAAATGCTCCATTTCCAAAAAATAACTGAATGTGTGTTGTTCTCTTTTTGTTGCATATCTTGCGCAAAAACGTACATGTAAAATGGCAAAACATATACAATAAGTTCTTTGGAAATTAAAGCTAAAAAATTGAATAACACAAATAAAATACTTGATAAAATAATGTTGTTTGTGGGAACACAAACAACGGCAGGAGGTGAAATAATGTTGTTTGTGGGGACACAAACAACGGCAGCGTGGTTATTTCGCTTAAAAAGCACCAAAACTGCTCCTAAAGTAAATAATGTGAGCAAAACATCAGGATAAATTTTATTAGCAAAAAACAAAGTATAAAAATCCAAAGAAAAGAAAATACAAGTCCAAATGCCCCAATTAGTGTTTTTCTCTATATTTTCAGAATTATTTTTAGGAACAAAAAAACGCCACAACGCCCACAGGCACGCAAGCGTACATATAAGCGGCAACGCAACGGTAGCCACATCAGAAAAGCCAAAAACTTCATAAGATGTAGCCAAAGGCAATATTATCCCCAAACGGTGAGCAAAAATATTGTCACCAATCTGAAATTTTCCTGTTGTTATTTGGTGTGCATAATTGATATAGTCGTTGTCATCATAAAAAAAATAGCCGTCAAAAGACATCACAGCAAAAACTACTACAAAAATACCAAGAAAAAAAACAAATAAAGTGGCGTTTTTTACGCTGTATTCATTCACAATTTACAATTAAAAATTCACAATTAAAAACTCACAACTCACAACTATTTATCATTTAACCAATTTTCTGGGTCTATATTTTTTTGGTTTTTGAAAACGCAAAAAAGCATTTCAGAAACGCCTGCATCTGTTGTATTGACTACGCCAATGGATTGTTTGCGGCGCAAATTGTCGCCTACACTTACATTTACACTAGCAAGATTGCTATAAACCGTAAAATATTCTCCGTGATTGACCATCACAAAATAACCGCTTGTAGTTTCACTTACGGCATCTACTTTTCCCTCAAAAACGACACGTATTTTTTCTCCTTTTTTGGTCTGAATATACACACCAGGGCTTTCTAAGATAATACTCGGAAAAAGTGGGTGTTTTTGTTTTCCAAATTTTCTGGAAATAAAACCAGATTCAACGGGCCAAGGCAGACTATTTTTGCTTGCTGCAAACGAGTTAGAAAGGTTTTCTTTTTCAGGGGTAAGCGTTGGTTTTTTTGCGCCTTCTTCCGTATTTTTTTTAATTTCTTCTTTTATTCGTGCCGAAATAAGGTTTTCTAGTTGGTTGATAGAGGCTTTTTCTTTCTGAATTTCTGCTTTTATTTGCGCTTCTTTGCCCATAAGCTCACGTACAAGAGAAGATTTTTCTGCTTGTAACTGAAAAATTTCTGCGTTGTCTGTTTCTATAGTGGTTACGACATCTAGCTTTACCTTGCGCTGTGAGGCTATTTTTTGATTTTGTTCTTGCAAAAACTGCTTTGTTTTTTCTATTTCTAATACTTGTTTTTTGCGTGCTTCTGTGTATTGTTGCAGGTATTTGATACGTCTAAAAAGGGAATTAAAATCTTTGGAAGACATTATAAAGCTCAATTTGTTGTAGGCATTACTGATTTTTGAGGCTTCATAAATCATATTGGCATACTCTTTTTTGAGTTCTGCAAGGTCATTTTCTAGAGAAATAACAATTTGTTGTGTTTCTCGCAGGTCGTCATCTATGAGTGCGACTTCTTTTTTTGCACCATTGATAATATCTAATTTGTTGGCTACTTTCTCGTTGAGTGCGGTTAGTTGCCCAATATTAACGGTTTTATTGCGTGCAGTTTCCTCCAAAATCTTGTTAGCTTCTTGGATTTTTTGCAGGCGTGCTTTTTTTTGTTCTTCTAATTGTGCTTTTGTCTGTCCGTATGCAGGCGTAAAAACTGCTCCAAACACACAAAAAAGCAATAAAATTAGTTTCATATTAGGGTCAATTACGAATTATCAATTACGAATTACGGAAATTTAACTATAAAATTAAAAATTAGCATATCTACGGAATTCAATTTACAAAAATACTAATAAAAAGTAGATTTTCAAGTAAAAATTAGCTACTAAAAAACCCATTTAAAGAATATTACTCTCTAAATGGGTTTTTCGTTATTTTATTTACAAAAATTATAGAACAAGTTGCACAAATTACTTAGAATTGGTGATGGTTGTTGGTGTAGTTGGATGCTTATTTAATACAGAATCCCCTTCATAAATCATTGCACCAATAAACCACGTAATGAAAGCCAAAGGCACAATAATAGCCCAAATCAAGGATTTAACTTCGTGTTTTAGGTGCATAAATTCAGCCACAATATAAAATGCTTTCACAATGGTAAGTACCAAAAATATTGATGTACGTAAAAAACTCTTGTCTAGCAAAAATGCAAAAGCAAATTCTACTGCTGTGATTGCCAAAAGAATAAAAAATACTTTCCAAATTTGTTTTCGTGCTGCTGCGCCACCGTCAGCCATTGCCATATCTCCCATTTTATTGTTAGTTTAAAGTTTTAAAGTAATTGTGAATTTTAAATTGTGAATTGTGAATGAATAGTTACTGTAAAAGTTCCGTTGCAGATTTATAGAAATTATTTTGGATAATATAATCACTTGATTATCAATAATATAAATTAAAAAATAAATTTTATATATATTTTTGTAGTGTGCGACCCTTGTGGTCGCCCTGCTTGAATTGTGCTTAAAAACTGTTTTTTGCTCGTAGTGTTGCTTTCGCAAGTTTGGGCGACCACAAGGTTCGCACCCAACACTTTTTTGCAACGGAACTTTTACAGTAATAAATATATTACTTATTTGTCAATATGGGTGACATTTTCACTTTATTGAAAATATCAATTTTAACACAGAATTTTATTCTGTTTTGCCTTATTTATATATCAATAAAACAAATAATTT
>JAYVGJ010000353.1:0-3261 GCA_043772375.1 Raineyaceae bacterium
CGTGAGATTTACGGTTACAGAAAAAACTGGTTTTAGGTTTAATTTAGATACCAATAATGTAGCAGGTTTGGAGCGTGCAGGTAGTGGCATCAACAAATACAGTGCAGAAATGCGAATGTTGCGAGATAAATTTGCCATAGATACCACTTATGACAAAAAAGCTAGTTATATTTTTGTTGTGCCTGCTTTTGAGGGTGGCGGTTTGGACGGTTTTATGGTACGAGGTCGTAGTATGGGTTTTGTGGCAAGTGGTGCAAATAAGCGTACTTATGCTCACGAGCTAGGACACGGGGCTTTTGGTTTAGAGCATACCTTCCCAGAAATAGGACAATCACTTTCTAATAATTTGATGGATTATGGAGATAGCACACACCTGACACACAAACAATGCAAAGATATTCAAAAACGTAAATTGGTTTTTAACTGGTTGGATAGTGAGGAAGATGGAGGGCTTTTAAGCTATATTCTAGATAACTCAGACGAAAATTCTTTGTATTCAACAGCTCTTATTCCAAAAGATGAGTATTATTTGTGCTTAACGCCCTCTGGTAAGTATTTTTTTGTACCCAATACTGCAGATGTATACTTTGGTAGTAAATTTAATAGAATACATCATTCAGCTTTAACAGGGTTTAAATTGGCTGACGGAACTGTATATGTTGCTTCTTATAACCAAGCTGAAACCTTTTTTTATGGCTACCGCCAAAAAACTGAAGGCACTAATAAAGGGAAAATTTACCGAATGTCTTTAGCTGAGAAAGATAATATTAATAATTTAGCTAGAACGCAAGACCTAAAAGCATTTTTACTAGTTCCTAGTTTAGTAATTACACCTCAATTACCAAATACTCCCTCTTCTGTTGGTCCAAGAACACTTTTGCCTTTGAGAGTTTTCACCTTCAGTTTAGTTGGTGGAATGATATTTTTACGAGGAGATACAAGGGAAATTTTGGATGGTAGTGGCACTATACCTAATAAAGTAGACTTTGCAAGGTATCTTTTGCCACGCCCATCTGTAGAATTACCTGTGTACGACGCTCAAATGCCTAATCCTAGCCTTGACAGTGAAGCAACAATCACTTATCTATTGAATAAACTAGTAACTGGAACACACAATTTGAGTATTCCAGAAGAAAAACTTTTGTATAAATTACAAATAGAAAGATATTTTTTCCTCTCACCAATAACATCAAGTTTACAAACTCCAGACGAGCTAAACCTTTGGAATATTGAAAATAAGATAAGAAATGGGCAAACTATCACAGATGCAGAATGGCAGGCTTTCGCTACTGCTATTTGTAGTATAAAAAATATTTGTAGAAATTGGGCTGTATGGAAGACGTTACTTAAACAAGCTATTGATTTTGATTTAATTGATGAAAATTACTTTTTAGATTTAGTACCAAAAAAAGCTAATAGAACTATTACCACATCAGAATTAATAAAGTATAGGGAACTCTATGATTATTTTTTTATCATTATTCCAGCCATAGTAATCAAACAAAATAATATCATACAAACAGAGATACAAAAACTTAAAGATTTTTACCCCCCATTGAACCCAGATGATGACGGATTAAAAAACATAGAATTTGTCTTTGATTATGTGAAAAAAACTTTTGCAGTAGGTCGTCCTGATTTAGATTCTTTTTCATCTGGTCACGAGAAACTCTCATATCTATTGGAAGATACACCAAATGAATATGCCAGAAATAAGCCTAATCACCCCAATTTAGTGGGTGGACATTTCTACAGAGATGCTTTGGGTAATATTATTGTTAATGAGTACAGTGGACATTTTCGTTTGAATTGGACACCACAAGCACGCCAGGAAATAATTACATTCTTGCATAACAATACTAATTTACAAATTATCCATAAAACATTCTCACAAAAATAATGGAAAGAAATGTAGGATTTAACCCAGATACTATGGTATTTGGAACGAAAGTATTTGGTGACATAGATTATATTTATGATGAAATATATAATTTACACCAAGTAACAGAGATGATTCTGATAAATAAAAAAATTCATTTTTTATCAGATAAAATCAAAAAAATGTCTTCTTTACTTTATTTAGAACTGATTGAAACAAGTATCACAGAATTACCAGAAACATTATTTGAAATGGAACAATTAAAACGCCTAGTTTTAACATTGAGTCCTATTCAAATTTTATCTTCTTCAATTGGAAAACTAGAAAATTTGGGTAGGCTTGCTATAGGTGGCACATCAATAATGCACCTACCAGAAGAAATTGGTTTATTATCAAATTTACGAATTATTGAGTTATGGAATACGGGTATAAAGGAATTACCTCTCTCTTTCTTAGATTTAACAAATCTTACTAAAATTGTGATTGATGAAAGTCAAAAGTATATGATTCCTGATGAAATGATTGACAAGGTATCAGTATTGTAGAAACCTTATTTATGCCTATTACACACAAGGAACAACCATTAAGAAAATAGGTAAAATCAATATTGCTCCCTTCAAAAGACGAGAGGAAAAAGTAATTTTAGTACCTGTAAATGGTGCTACTGCGCCTAATGCAGGTGCTTTGCAGACGTATTTAGACAGCGTTTATAGGCAGGCAAACGTGAAATTTACTGTTACAGAAAAAACTGGTTTTAGGTTTAATTTAGATACCAATAATGTAGCTGGTTTGGAGCGTGCAGGTAGTGGTATCAACAAATATAGTGCAGAGATGCGAATGTTGCGAGATAAATTTGCAACAGATACCACTTATGACAAAAAAGCTAGTTATATTTTTGTTGTGCCTGCTTTTGAGGGTGGCGGTTTGGACGGTTTTATGGTACGAGGGCGTAGTATGGGTTTTGTGGCAAGTGGTGCAAATAAGCGCACTTATGCCCACGAGCTAGGACACGGAGCTTTTGGTTTAGAGCATACGTTCCCAGAAATAGGGCAAAGCCTTTCTAATAACTTGATGGATTATGGAGATAGCACGCACCTGACCCACAAACAATGCAAAGATATTCAAAGGCGCAAATTTGTTTTTAATTGGGCGGATAGTGAGGAAGATGCGAGTTTAGCGGGTGGATTTGCCATTTCTCCTAATTGGCAAATAATTTCTGCTGGACCTAATGACTTGGCACTCAGTACTTATGTAGATGATACACCAGCACCAGATGGATTTTTAGGTGGTGTTGTAACAGGCAAAACAACAAAAATTTACCATAGATGGAATGATAGTAGTAAAAAATATGAGCCAAGTTTTATTTCTAACCAAAATGGTTA
>JAYVGJ010000354.1:0-4043 GCA_043772375.1 Raineyaceae bacterium
GTTATGCCTGTATGTGATGCTTGTGATGTTTGCCTCGTGTAGTGCCTGCAAAAAAACAGGCGTAGATGCCCTACCACCAGAAACCCAAGAAGGTAAAAATACTTTTGGCTGCCTTGTAGATGGTAAAGCGTGGATACCTAATGGAGGCTCTGGATGGGCAGCATCAAGACCTATAAGTGGCGGATACAGGTCTGCTCTGCCCCCTGTCTATTCTAACGCTACAAATGTTTGGCTAAATACTTACAAGGATAATGAAACAATCTCATTTTATGTTCGTAATGTAAACATGATAGGTACTTATCCACTCAATTTTGATACACAGCCTAAACCAGCAAGTTTATATCCTCAAAATTATGGTGGAATGGATATTAGGCTCAATAGCTTTGATGAAGAGAATTATATAACTACTCGTGTGTATACAGGAAGTGTGGAGATAACTAGAGCAGATTCGGTCAATAGAATTGTATCAGGTCGTTTCTCTTTTACAGGGGTAAGTAGTACAGGAAAAACCATTAAAGTAACAGATGGTAGATTTGATTTAAACTCTAGAACTCAATAACATTATGAAAAAAATACTAATAATCTTACTGTTTTTAAGCAATTTTGCTTTAGATGCGCAAACCCTCAAAGAAAAAATAGATGCCATAGTATCTCCTGAGCAAGTGAGTACAGGTATTCTGTACAACCGCATCAGTCCTATTGTGGATTTACATCTCGTAAAGCAAGATACTACTTCGCAGGAGTATCTTAAACAGGCATATTTTGAGCTGTCTAAGGCTAGCTACAAAACGGATAAAATGCTTTCTATGAAGCTTTTAAATGATTTTATCTATCACCAATCAACGAAAAATATTGTGTCCATTGGGGCGTTGCTGTATGATTTCAATTATACAGAGGCTTTATCTGCGGAAAAAGTAATGGCAAAAGATTTTACCCCCCCCCCGCAACTTATTGAAAATCAATAAGTTATCCACTTTTATACCTGCTTTTCTTTCTGAAAAACCTATTTATGCAGGCTTATCCACACCCATTTTATTTCCAGCAGAACTATTTTTGAGCAACACAACTACGTTTATCAAATCCTTAGAAATTGATTTTGGGGACAAGATAAAACGTAATTTTGTTTTTGGTGAAACGCACAACATCACTTTTGCAAGTGCAGGCACAAAAACTATTCGTATTGTGGCGAAGTTCTCAAACGGTACAGAAAAAACCGTTTTGACGTATTTGAAAGTAGTTGATGCAAGTGCATTAAGAGTTATTGCTTCTGTTCCTCCTTGTTATACACAAACAGTCAATGCGACTATTCCTTTCACACCTTACGAACCAGAACCACTTTCTAATATAAATGGGCGTTTGGAAGCAGGCTATTATTTTGCAAGTGGCACACTTTGTAACGTATCACAACCACCATTAAGAAAACCCGTACTTATTTTAGATGGTTTTGATGCAGGAGATGAAAGAGGAATTGCGAAAATTTATAGCGAAGAACTTGTCTATAATGGTATTGACAATAACTTTGGTGAAGAATTGCGTGCGCAAGGCTATGATGTTATTATAGTGAATTTCCCAAAGTATTATTTGGGTACTGTTATTATTCAGACGGGGTTTGGTTCTTTTCCTTTTCCTGTATACAGAGATGGTGGAGCGGATTATATAGAGCGCAACGCTATGGCAGTTGTTAAGCTTATCCAAAACACCAATATAGAGCTTTTTCTTAATGGCAGTACAGAAAATCTGGTTATTGTAGGTCCAAGTATGGGTGGGCTTATTAGCCGCTACGCACTTGCCTATATGGAGAAACAAGCATTACTAAATCCTTCAGACCCTTGGCTAAATCATAATACTCGTCTTTGGGTAAGTTTTGATAGCCCACACAATGGCGCAACTATTCCTATTGGCTCTCAAAAATTGCTAGAAAAATTAGGAAGTGCTGAAGATGCAGTAGGTAGTCCAGCTACCAAACAACTACTTTTAATGCACTATACAAGCCCCATAGACAAAGAAAGTTGGTATAGAAATGTCTTTAAAGCAAACCTTGCTAGTAATGGTTTGGCTGGTAGTGATGGTTTTCCTAAAAATTTGCGCAAAATAGCTCTTATCAACGGACAACTGCAAGGCATACAAAAGTACCCAGGCACTACGGGAGATTATATGAATATTAGGTTAAAAAAGGGGATTTTGGCATACATTCCGCCATTCACACTAACTGCTATTCTTGTCCCAGGTGCAGAATTATTCACTTATTTTGCGCCTGCCAATAATAATGTAGGCGTGGTTCATACAACACAATTGTATTTTTTAGGTTTTATAGGCTTGCAAGCAGGAAATACCAATGCTTTTGCTTATGATGGCAATGGTAGCATAGATAAAGCACCTGGAGGCCATTATAACTCTTCTCAAAAAGTGTTAGATGGATTCAAAAAGAAAGGTATTGCAAACGTAGCAGAAATAAGTGGTAATGTGTCTTATCCTGATTTGTGTTTTATCCCTAGTAAGTCGGCTTTAGCTTATAAAGGAACTAATACAAACTTGTATCAAAATTTGTCAGGTACAAATCTTATATGTAGCGGTGAAACGCCCTTTGATAATTATTTTGTGCCTAATCAAGATGAAAAACACGTAAGCATAAGCACAGCTAGTGCCGCTTGGTTGTTTGCGGAGCTGAATGGAACGCCACAATATACAATGCCATTGCCACCACCAGCTAATTTCAGTGTAAATATTGTAACAGACCCCACAAATGTGGCTTGCTTCAATACACTCCATTACTATTCTATTGATTTAAATAGTTTGCCTATTCCTGCTAGGGATATAGTTGCTATTAACTGGACGACTACTGGAGATTGGGTGATTGACCCTAGTACTCCTAATGGTAGTAGTAATAGTACAAATATTGCCATAAGTAATTATTATAATAGCGGTGTTGGTACGCTTCGTGTAGAAGTAATTACAAGAAATATATGTTTAGGCTTTGGAGTAGGCACAAAACAAGTACAAATAATTCGTCCTCCTGATTACGGAATAAATATTGTGCCAGTAACAAGTGCCCCTTTATGCGTAGGTATCCCAAAAATCTATTCATTTATTTATACTTTACCACCAGGTACAGGCACACGAACAGGAGAATTTTTTATAACGAGTACTGCTAACGTGTTGGTAATTCCAATTCCTACTGGAATTAAGGTAGTAGCTACTGACAATGGTCCAACAAGTATTAGCATAGAAATCAAGCATTTTAGTGCTTGTTCAGGCAGTAATAGTGGCATAGGTACATTATTAGGTGTAGCAGGTACACCAACGTATCAGAATTTCATTGCGAATAATCCAAGATTTCCGTTGATTTATGATGCTTGTGTACAACCGCCACCCAGTATACAGTTTGCAAATGCTACAAGTGTAACCCTTGATGGTGATACATCACCCACTACGACAGGTATTATTAATTTACCTAGTGCTGCTGGGACTTATATCGTTTCAGCTTCCAATAGTTGTGGAAATACGCCTAATTTGACTGTTTATGTTGTAGAAATTTCAAGTTGTAAAACTATGCCAGAAATAAAAATTTCACCCAATCCAGCAAACACCTATTTAGATGTTGCTAACATTTTAGCAGGTTCAGAAGTTAAAATCTATACAAAAATGGGCGTTTTGGTGCATTCTGAAAAATCAGAAAATGACAAAATACGTCTAGATATTAGCAAATTAAATACTGATTTGTATATTTTGGAAGCAGTTTTGCCTGATAAAGTGAAAGTTAGAAAGCAAATAATTAAAGAATAGTTTTTGAGGTTTGAAGTACGGAAAAATAAATTATTCATAATCAATAAATTACAAAAAGCCTTTCCAACATTTGGGAAGGCTTTTTATTGGGCTTAAAGGTCAAACTGCGCAAATTCTACATTTATCAAAACCAAAACCAAGTTTTTTAGTTAGATAATTATCAGTTTGATAAATTATCAGTTTGATAATTAGTTGTAAAGAATTATTCTTATCTTTGCACCAAAATTTATACCCAGTTATTTTTATAAGATTTATTTATA
>JAYVGJ010000355.1:0-6014 GCA_043772375.1 Raineyaceae bacterium
GCTTATCCAAACAATTTTAATTACTATGTAAATTACTATAAAGATACTTTTCAGCACGGTGGCGTGTCGTTGGAAGAGTGTATTATCCCGTTTGTGCATCTTACAAGCAAGTAATTTTTAGGTACGAGGTACGAAATACAAAATCCCCTTCAAAATAATTATTTTGAAGGGGATTTTTGGTATGTGGTTGTTTGATAATTTTTGTGGTTTTTGTTCTAAGATAAAAGCTACTCCATTTACACCCTTAGGGTAGAACACGCAAAATAAGCCTAAAAGGCTATTTTACGTGTTTTACCCTAAGGGTGTAAATTACGCAGGTGCAAAAATTGTTAGATAATCTATTTTATTTTCTGTTTTGTGAAAATCAGAAAATAAATAAAAAAATAATTGCGTTTGAGTTTTTTTTCGTATGTTTGGATTTTTAAAATTAAAAACAAATAAAAATCTTTAAAATATGCTTTTAGATAACAAAAATAATCCCCCTGCTGGCGAGAAATTTAAAATTGTTTATAACTGGTTTACAGAGTATTTGGTGAAAGATGCACAAGTAAAAGGTGATTTGAACATAGTAACAGGGTATTTTACGGTTTCTGCGCTGAATAGACTGGTAAATGATACAAATACAAAAATAAATAAATACCGTTTTGTTTTGGGGGATATTGTGAGCAAAGCAAGCAATAATGAGCAAGCGCTCAATTTGCTCAATGAAGAACTTGATATAGAAAAAGTGTTTTTTATCAGCCAAACTGCAAAAAATGTAATAAAATTTCTTGAGCAAAAAAGTGTAGAGGTTAAGACGTTAGAGGCTGATTTTTGCCACGCAAAACTGTATATTTTTAAAGAAGAGGAAGGTGATAATCACCAAAAAAACTTCTACATAACTGGTAGTTCTAACCTTACAGATTCTGGTTTGGGACTAAAACCAAGTGCTAATGTAGAACTCAATATTGCTAATTTTGGAAGTGTAGAAGAATATGAAAAACTATGCTTATGGTTTGATAATCTTTGGGAATCCTCACAGGCACACACCCACAAAAGCATTATTGATGAAAAAGGGAAAGAAAAAACAGTTGATTTTAAGGAGTTTCTAATTACGGAAATTTCTAAAATATTCTTTCCTTACACACCAAAGGATATTTATTACAAAATTCTTTTTGAATTGTATGGAAAAGAATTGCTTAAAACACAAGAAGATGAAGATTTGAGCAAAAAAATAGTCAGATTGGAAAAAACCAAGATTTTTAGCAAATTATACCCTTTTCAGAAAGAAGCCGCTAAAAACCTTATTCACACACTTAAAACATACAACGGAGCTATTTTAGCTGATGCCGTAGGACTGGGCAAAACGTGGACAGCACTTGCCGTAATGAAATATTATCAACAACAAGGAACGGAAGTAATTCTTATTTGTCCAAAAAAATTGGAACAAAACTGGACGAAATTTTTACCAAAAATGCACTCCCAATTTGAAGAAGATAAATTTGATTATATTGTCAGAGCGCATACAGATATGCGTGATGGTGCTTTATATGGAAATATTGACCAAAAAAACTTTGAAGGCGACAAACCAAAACTAATTGTCATTGATGAAAGTCATAATTTTAGAAATGATAAATCTGCAAGATACAAGTTTTTGGTAGCGGAACTTTTAAAGAAAAATGAAGACGTAAAAGTGCTTTTACTCTCTGCTACGCCTATTAACAACTCACTCAACGACATTAGAAACCAGTTTTGGTTGCTTACAAGGCAAGAAAATAATGGTTTTGATGAAAGTTTAGGAGTCAAAAATATTTTTCAGACATTTAAAACGGCACAAGCAAAATTTAATGAGTGGAAAACAAATGATAATAAAAATGTAACTTCTTTTGTTAGTGCGTTGAATGATACGGATTTTTTTAGGCTTACGGATACGCTGGTGCTGGCTAGAAATAGGAAAATGATTAAGGATTTGAAATTCCCTGACAAGGCAACACCAATGAACGAATACATTGCGCCTGTTGAAAATGAGCAATATGCGGATTTGGAGAAAATAATCAAAGATATTGAAAGTATTAAACTCGTTGTTTATCAGCCAAATGCGTATCTTTTGCAAGATGTAAATGTGAGCGTTTTAAATGACCAAAAAAAGCGGGAGTTTTACCTTGCTACAATGATGCAAATGTTGATGGTAAAACGCCTAGAATCTTCTTGGTGGGCATTTTTTCAGACACTACAAAAAATGCGTGTCTATAGTCAAGCTACGTTTGAGAAGATTGAAGCATATCAAAAACACCAACAACAAAATAGCATAGATGAGGAGCAAGTAGAAAGTATTTTTGAAGATGACGAAAAAGACCTTTCTATTTATACCATAGGCAAGAAAAACCCTGTCAATTTGAGTGATATTGATAAAAATGGTACACTTGATATATTCAAAGATCATCTTGAAAAAGACCTTGAAAATTTTAAAAAATTGATAGATAATCTTGAAAAGTTAGATGAAATTGTTAATGAGGAAACTGGGAGAAACAGTAAGGATAAAAAACTTGATTTTCTCATTAAAACTATCAAAGAGAAACAAAACAAAGATAATAAGAAAATTATTATCTTTACTGCCTACAAAGATACAGCTTCTTATCTTTTCAAAGAACTGAAAAAACGTGGTTTTGCTAAACTTGCTGTAGTAACTGGAAGTACAAAAGAGGTAACAGAGAATATAAACACTAAGCTAGAGTTAGAGAATATTTTGGAACGCTTTGCGCCCTACACAAAACTAATGAAGGAGAAAGAATGGGATAAATTTAATTTAGACAAAACGCAAACCATTCCAGAGCAGTTCAAAGCGTGGAAAGACTTCATAAAAGCAGGCGCACAAGCAAATCAGTCAATAATGAGAGATGCACAACAACAATTAGATAGTCCTATTGATATTCTAATTGCAACTGACGTGCTTTCTGAAGGGCAAAATTTGCAAGATGCAGATATGGTCGTGAATTATGACATACATTGGAATCCTGTGAGGCTTATACAACGCATTGGGCGTGTGGATAGAATAGGTTCACCCAATGACACTATAAAAGTGCTTAATATATGGCCTGCTGAAAATATTAACGAATATTTAAAGTTACAATCTCGTATAGAAGATAAAATGGTAGCTATGCTTATGGGGGGTACTGATATTCAAACGGATTTTACTAAAGAACTTAAAGAAAAACTCAAAGATAATGAATTTGAGAAGTCGCAAACTGACAAAATGCTCAAAAGAATGGAGGGAAAAGAAATAGATGATATAGAAACCTCAGATGAAAGTTTGGGTTTTGATAGCCTTTCAACGCAGGAGTTTAGGCTAGATTTGCAGGCGGAGTTAGACAAAGAAAAAACGCGCCTTAGGCAAATGCCACAAGGAGTCTTTTCTGGATTTTTGCAAAAAAATACTACTCATACACACGGAATAGTGGCTTTAATGGGTTATCCTAGAAAAAATACAAACGAACAAAATTACCAATACCAAAGCCACGAACTTATCTTTATTGATGAAAAGGGAGAAAATATTTTGAGTGGGGAAAAGATAATCTTGGATTTTTTAGCTCTCCATAAAGATAATGTACGCAGTGTACCTGCTGGCATAGAAGAAGGCAATAAAAATGATATTGACAAGTGGATAAAAGCACTCAAAAGTTTTTTCTTAAACAGGCAAACACCTGAAAAACAAGAAATAGAACGTAGTATTTTTATTAGTGGACTTGCGCAAGGAAATTTCAAACAAGTACAAGGAGCGCAAAGTAAAACCACTTTTGATGAGATTAACGACTTCAAACGGTATGATTTACTTGCGTGGATGCTCGTGAGCTAGTTTATTAGTTATTTCCACCCTAAGGGTGGAAATAACGTAAGTGCAAAAAAACTAATTTTTTATCAACAAAAAACATCAATTCTTATGGATTTGAAATATTTTAATACAATGCCTTTTCAAAAGGCTATCAAGAAATTTTTTGAAGAGAGAAACATTCCTATTATTGATGGTGTAGGGACAATAACTTTAAAAGAGGAAGATTTTAAAGGAAATCACAAGAAACCTGAAACAGTAATTGAACCCAATACTACAATGTACTATGTTGGAGCAATAGATAAAAAAATGTTCTTGGGAAATTCCAACAATTTAGTTGTAGATTATGACTTGATAGTTGTTGTTGCAGTTGAAATTGACATAAACCAAAATGCTTCAAGGACTATGTTAGGAGATATTACAAAAAATATTCATAGATTATTTGCCTATTTTCCTGTAGTTGTTGTGTTTAAGTACAACAGTAATTTTATTTCTCTTGCCACAACTGAAAGATTACCTTTTGTTGATAAAAGTAAAGCTAGAAAAATTGATAAAAATAAAGCTGGACAAAGAGCGGGTAAGGTTTCTATACTTCAAAATATAAATACAACCAACCTACACACAAGACATAGGCGGCTGCTAGAAAATTTGAGCATCAACCAATTAGGAAAAGCATCTATCAATACGTTTGAAGAGCTTTATAAGCACTTATTTGATGTGTTTAGTGCTTCTTTGTTTGGTAACGAATTCTTTAATAAAATTTATAAATGGTATTTTTGGGCAGTTGATAAATCCAAATTTGAGATTGTAGATGGTACATCACAAGAAGAAACTAATAAGAAAGAGCTTATTCAACTGCTGAGTAGGATTGTCTTCTTGTGCTTTTTTAAACACAAGACTTTTATCAATAAGGACTTTTTTGGTAAAAAATCCTTGCGTGCCATCTTGAAAGAGTTTGCGCCAAATATGCCAGATTATCTGTTTTTTACTAATGAACCTCATTCTATCACAAAAAATGGAAAGATTTACAAGTTAAAAGGGCTTGTACAAATCCTTAATGCTTACAATTTTACTATTTACGGGGACGACCCAAATAGTTATGCTGTAGCTGTTGATCCTGAAATGCTAAAGCATATTTTTGAGGATTTGTTGAAAGATAGCGACAATAAAGGTGCGTTTTTCACCTCTAAAAAAATTACGCATTATATGTATCAAGAAAGTTTAGCTGAATACCTTGATGCCAAACCGCAAAACAAGGAGGAAATGGAAACTTATAATATGTATGAAATTGCATATAAATTAAATGGCAAAAAGAAAAGAGAAGTAATCCATAAAGGGTTGTTTCTTTATTCTACTTGTGAAAAAGAGGAAGCAAGATTCAATAAATACAAAGAGTTTTTTGGAGATTATCTTAGAGAATCAAAAATAGACTTATCTTTTACATCTTGTGTAGAATTTTCTGTAGAAATTACAAATACAGATGAGGATAAAGAACTTCTTAAAGGCATTGTAGCTGGAACATTAGGGACATTTTTTCAGGAAAAAACAGCCACCCAACCAGAATTCAAACTCACACCAAATCCCAATTTCAAAAGAAGTGAAAAAGTACCAACACCTGATGTTACGACAAGGAAAAACACAAAGAAAATTTTTCTTAGTGAAAAAGATTTTCTTTTATCACTTGAAAAAAACGCACAAACAAAAGCAGATTTAAAAAAGATTTATAGTATTGATGCTAATCCAAAAGCAATAAAAGAAACCAAAACAGGACTCGTTCCTCATTCCTTTATATACGTAAACTGGCTAATGGGGTATACGTATGAAGAAAACAAAACGCTAATTAAGTATAAATACAATGTTGATTTTGAAATAAATACCATAAAAAGAATCATACATAATTGTAAGATTTTAATATCTAAAAATGACGACACAAAACCAACAATTTCGCCCAAACTACGGGAAACCATAGCAAGAGCAAGAAAAAAACAAAAAGAAAAATACCACGAAGATAGACGTGCAGCAGGTTATACCACAAGAACAAACAAGAAATAATGCAAGGTATAAAGAAAGAATGATGCTTGATTTTTGAACTGGGACTTCCAACACCCTAAGGGTAATATGCTCAGAGGATTGATTTCTTCCGTCAAGTTTTGAAGAAATCTTTCCTTTTAGTTGCTTGATTTTCAATATTATATGTATCTTTCCACTG